>NZ_JBXEQE010000043.1:0-43813 GCF_056858335.1 Agaribacillus sp. DX54 | reverse complement strand
GGACTTCCTTGTGGCCTACCCTTCCTGCGTTTATACAACTTTCCGTTTATCTGGATAGGTGCACGTAGCCATTTTTGGTCAGCCATAGGGTGGTAGGACATTTTACCTTGTTGTAGATCAGTTGCAGTAGCTTGTAGTGTTGTACTTCATCAAAGAACCCCTTCAGGTCAATATCCACAATTTCCTGGTAGCCCTCATTGATGGTTTCCAGGGATTGTTTTACTGCTCCGTGAAGGTTCCTTTCCGGACGGAAACCATAGCTTTGCTCTTCGAAATCAAACTCGAATTTTGTTGCTAACTGTTGGCTTACTGCCTGTTGAAGCCATCTGTCTACTACGGTGGGAACTCCCAGTAGCCTGGTCTTCCCATTACTCTTGGGAATTTCTATTCCCTTGATAGCTTGGGGCACATACTTCCTGTTCAGGATAGAGGTGAGCACTGGTATCCGGTTGTTGTCTAGGAAAGATTTCAGCTCGTCTACCTGCATTCGGTCTATACCTGCTGCCCCTTTATTGCTTACCACTTGGTGGTACGCTTTATAAAGGTTTTTAGGATGTAGTACTTTTTCTATCATCATCTTCTTTTTCCCTGTCCGCTTAAGGATAGGCTATCCTGCCTATGGCGGCATTCCTAACCGAATTTGGACGCAATTCAATGTTCAGCCCTTCATTGGCTGGTGAGTCCTCCGATCTTATCCTTTCGGTATCGGCGCGTTGCCACCAACTACTATGACCTCTGCTGACTTCTTCCCATGTACCCGACATCGGAAGATCTCCCTTGGTAAAGTGAATATCCTTGTGTCTGTCCCTGCTACATCTACCATTTCGGTGCTAGCCTCTTTCGAGGGGTTGGACTTCGGCAGCATGTGGTACCTCATCCGACCTGATGGCCTCCGTATGTAGTTCCTGTTCGTCAGTACAGACACCGCAGTCTGGCTTACTTCAGTTCTAACCTCACGGTTAACAACCTTGCCACTTGCTTAGCTTGGGGTAACGACTCCCCCGCTTACGGGACTTTCACCCTTTGGAACACGCAATTTCATGAACTATATTCACTATGCAAGGCGCGCACACTGTATATACAAAATAGGCGAGGTAGTAGTAAATTCAATGGTTGTAGTCCGCTTCAACTTTTGCGTAGCTTGAAAGTGAAGTGCCCCGCAATCGCCTACTTTGCATATACTCACCGTTATCTTCAATAGCTCCAAAAAATATTAAAGAAGCTATTCCTTTAACCTTTTTATTAATTCATCAACTCTAGCTATCCTTGGGTTAATTTCATTTTTCACTCTTCTTTTGCTTAAATAGTATTCATGAATTCCTATCCCGACCAACGCCAAAAATGATATGACTGCCAAATAACGAGCTAAAGGTCTCTCCCAAATACCAACCCAAAACAATAGGTATATGGGATAAATAGTCAGAATTGCCCAATTCAATGAAGTTTCAAGCATTCTCTTTTGGGCAAAAAGGTAGGTTCTGGTCTTTTCCAGATATAGCAAGTAAGTTTCTTCCAAGTCGCTCGGTTTGAATTTTTTTATGCCCAATACTCGAATTCCAACATATATGGCCCAAACTATTATCAGTGCTGACGCAATTTTCATGGAAATGAAAGGAACCCAATAAACAGCGAAAATAAATGGCGGAATAGTTACCAAAGCAGAAATAAGATTTACCCTTTCAATATACTTCCACCAACGGTTTAAACGTCCTAAACTTGAATGTAATTCTATCATCAATTTGGATTTCTCAAACTTTACGCGTTCTTGATTGCTAGATGATTGCCATATTTTAATCAATTCATCTTCTATCATAATATTTTATTTATACAGTTCAACAATTTTGACTTGATTCGCTTGACCTTTACAGCTATGTGGTTTTCTGTTAATCCTAGAATACTTGAAATTTCCCTGTAAGCTAGCCCTTCCAAGTAAAGTGCTACTATCGCCTTATCACTTTCATTCAATTTTTTCACACATTTTCTTAGTCCATTTAGTTTATCATTTTCCTCTTCTTTATTTTCTACCGAACCAAAATTGGCGATAGTGATACTATCTAATCTTATGAACCGATTTTGATTCTTAGTGTACTTAGATTTGAAACGAAGGCAAACATTCAAGGCAATTCTAAACATCCAAGTTTCGATAGCTGAATCGCCTTTAAATGTGCCCATCGACCGCCAAACATGGACTAAAACCTCTTGAAAAAGGTCTTTGGCGTCTTCATCATGTTTAGAATAAATCGAGCAAATTCTAAATAGCTTTTCCTGATTTTGTTCTAAGGCAGAAAGAAATATGTTTTCCTTTTCTTTTTTCATTATTAAAGCATCTTCCTACTATTTTAGTTACCAGCGTCTTTTAAATATGACAATATATTATTGAAAAAAATGGCCGATAACGTTAAAGGACTTTAAATCCGAATGGAAATAACCGGTTTGTACAGATGTACTTCACTCAGACGCAACTGTTACGGGGGACTTTACTCGGGTAGAAAAAAGAAAATAAAAAATTACGTGCTAACTCAGGCGAGTCGCTATAGAAGATAACAATGGTTACAACTCATGGCGCATCGCTTGGCCATTTTTTCGTACTTTCCAACTAACTAAAAAACGCCTGGCGCTGGCCACGAAGTCATAGCCGAAACCGTTTTAGATAATAAAAAAGAAAAATGATGGAATACGGAAAATGTAACCCATCCCAAAACCCGGACTGTTTGGAATAGTATCTTTATAATTAGGTCTAAACAATATAGAGAGGCCTCATCAATTGAATAACTCAAAATACCCCTCCAACCTCTTCAAATCCTCCGTCAAAAAGTTCGATTTAGAGCAAGTCATCCCGGCTCATAACGCTCGATACTTCAGGTATTGGGTATTTTTTGTTGATGGGTAGAAAAAGAGGGATGTAAGAAGTTTTAAAGCAAGACCAGAGTAAAAGGTACTCCGGTCTTGACAATGCAACTTGCATTGGTATCTACTTTTAACGAGTCTGTATAATCTATGATTTGGCAATTTTATCGGCACCACCCTGAATAGGAGCATCTCCAAGGCAGAAGAGGTTTCTTAGTCCGGGTTCGGCCGGGAAAAAAAGGAGCCTGCCTCAACAACGGCTATCTTAGGGCCTGCATCAGCCATGACCTTAGTCGCCATTCCTGCTCCCGTTCCCGAACCCATGATGATGGCATTATGGACCGTCGGGTTCTCAATTATCCGCATATTGGAAGTGCTTTTTAAACTATCATGTTGGTTTAAATTTTTAACTAAGATTGGCCGGTCCATTATGGTTTCATTTCTTGTTGGACGGATTTCAACCACTCTTTGTGCAATTTTAAAAGCTCCTCCAGTTTCTTTGGATTTGACTTGGCCAGATTTTCCTGTTCAGAAATGTCCCGTTCCAGGTTTACCAGAAAAAGTGGATCCAATTGGTGTTTTTTTTGGGAACCTGAAGGTTCATGAACGTTTCCGATCAGTTTCCAAGGACCCTTTCGAACTGCCCATTGGGCGTGTTCGTCACTATAGCTTCCATACTGCCAGTATACTACTTTATGGATTGATGACTTGCTTCCATCTCTAATAATGGGCATTAGACTTTTTCCATCCACTTGTTCGGTTACCTTGGAATTGGTCAACTCGGCCACCGTACTAAACCAATCCATTTCCATACAGATTTGGTCTCGAACCTCATTTGCAGGAATCAACCGAGGATACCTGATCATTGCGGGGACCCTGATTCCTCCTTCAAATAGGCTAAACTTACTTCCCCGGTACGGTCCGGCATTACCGCCTCCCCAAAAAGCGCGTTCTTCTTTGGAATGTCCATGATCCGATTGGAAAATAACTATCGTATCATCTGTTAGTCCCTCCTGATCCAAATGATCGAGGATCTCCCCTATCTTTTCATCGGTGTTGGACACAAACGCTGCATACTCCTTTCTTGGTGTGGGCAAATCCTTATAGTAATCAAGCCATTTTGTAGTTCCCTGATACGGGTAATGTGGCGCATTAAAGGCCCAATAGATAAAGAAAGGTTTGTCACCTCTATCGTTGATGATTTGTTTAATTTCTTCAACCATTAAATCTGAGAAATGCCTTCCCATGTAATAAACCTCCTCTGAATTCCTGTAAAGATCATGCTTGTTGGGCCCACTCCAATAAAAGGTATGTGAATAGTTATCTATACAGCCTCTTTGATGCCCAAAAAAATAGTCAAACCCTTGTGCATTGGGTAAGTTTTGTTCCCTGTGTCCCAAATGCCATTTCCCGATCAAAGCGGTGTTATACCCATTTTCCTTCAACATTTCCGCCATGGTTATCTGTTCGGTTGGCAGTCCAAATTGTCCTTCCCTTTTCGCTTTTTCGGGAATGGGAACATTATTGGGCAGACCAGCTCTCAAATTGGTCTTGCCAGTCATGAGGGCGGCACGTGATGGCGAGCAAATGGGAGCTCCCGCATAAAACTGTGTGAACCTCACACCTTCTTCGGAGAGTCGATCCATGTTGGGGGTATATAGATCACTTGCCCCATAACTGTTCACATCTATGGATCCCTGGTCATCTGTAAGAATGACAATTACGTTGGGATTTTTTAGATTCTTGTTTTGGGAAAAGCCGGATGAAGGCAAAATAATGAGTAAGCCCATCATCAACCCCTTGGATAGGTCGATTTTGATTTTTTTGTTAACGCCGGGATTTAAAAATCTCTTTATTTGAAATAGCAAAATCATCATCTTAATAACCTGGATTTTGTTCCAAATTCGGGTTGAGTAAAACTTCCCTATCAGGAATAGGCCACAGGTAATCCCTTTCCGGATTAAAGCTACGCCGTTCGATTGTATTTCCACCCCCGTCCAATCCATCTTCATTCATGACAATTTCCGCCGTACGCCATCTTATGATATCCTTATAATACAACCCTTCACCTGCAAACTCGACCCTTCTTTCCAATCGTATAACCTCCCTGAATTCTTCCTTGCTCAAACCTGGGGTAACCTCTGGCATACCCACTGATACCCGTGCCCTCACCTCGTTGATGGCTCCATAAGCAATTGCCGTCGGGCCATTGAGTTCGTTCTCCGCCTCCGCCAATGTCAGCAAAACTTCGGCATATCGTATCACTATCGGATTGATTTCCGCTTGACCCGGTCTAGGGGCCGTTCTTACTTCATTATCCACGAAATAAGTGTATTTTTTATAGGCAAAACCTGTCAAATCAGCAAAAAGCTCATTCCCGGTTACCAGTTCCCCATTTAACATTGAACCGATGGTAACCAAAGTCTGTGAGAGTCTTGGGTCCCTATTTTCGTATGGGTTGTCAGGGTCATATAGTGGCGAAGTATCACTAGGCTCCCCATCTGCCATCAAATAGGCATCGGGCAGACTTTTTAGCACATTACCCTGTAGAAACAGCTCATGGTAGTTGTTATCAATATCAGGAAACCGGAACTGAACATCAAAAATTACTTCTTCGTTATTCTCATTCTCCAACAAAAACAACCCCCTGTAGTCAGGAAACAGATTGTAAGCTCCCAAGTCGATAACGGCCCGGGCTGCTGAAATTGCCTGCGACCAGTCCTGGTTATAAAGTGCAGCCCTTGCCTTTAGTGCCAAGGCTGCTCCCTTTGTAACCCTACCCAAATCACTATTGGAATAGGATATAGGTAAGACCATGGCTGCCGCATCCAGATCATTATAAACTGCTTCAAGCACTTCTTCTTTTGTATCCCTGGGTAGCTGCCCTTGCGTATTGTTATCAGGTGTGTCCAAAATCAGGGGTACACCACCGTAATACTCCATTAAATTGTGATAAAAGAACGCCCTAAGAAATGTAGCCTCTGCCTTGAATCGTTCTCTCAATTGCTCATTCATAGGAACCTGATCTATGTTCGCCAAAATAGTATTTGCCCTTCCAACACCTTCATACGCATTACGATAACGACTGTTAACTACCGGAAGCGTAGGATTGTTGTCCCCCATGGCTATGGAGGATGCACCTGCGGCATTATCTATCTCAAATGCATTGGGTGTCATTTCCTCTAATTTAATCAGCCATGATACTTCGCCATCATAGGGCCCTACCATTGCCTGATAGCATCCCGTCAATGCAGATGCTGCATTTTCCTCTGAAGTCCAGAAAGTTTCCAGACTATTTTGATCCGTCGGTTCCAGGACCAATAAATCATTTGAGCAACTGGATAACAGACTGAGGACTAAAACAAAATGGATTATATGTATGTATCGTTTCATTGCTTGCAAATTTTAAAATGACGCATTTAAACCTAACGTGTAAATTTTGGTTGACGGATAGTTGAAAAAGTCATTCCCAAGTATTTCTGTTTCCGGGTCAAAATCCTTTAGGGAAGTAAATGTGAGTATGTTCTGGGCATTACAGAACAGAGAAAGCTTCGTCAGACCTACTTTTTGAAACACACTTGGATTAAAATCATACGTCAGTTGTATATTTTTCAATCTCAAATAAGAGGCATCCAAAAGCCAAAAATCGCTCCCCCTAAACAAAGTGGACTGTGTATCCTGATATCTGGTAAGCAAAGGAAAGCTTGCATTCGGATTGTCGGGGCTCCAGGAGTCGTTTGCCCATCCTATGGGCAGGGAAGTCCCAAACCAAAAAGGCACTCCTGATACATGATTATTATAGGTCTGAATATCTTCAACTCCTTGCCAAAGAGTGTTCAACGAGAAATTCTTATATCCCAGATTGATGTTAAAGGAGTACGTGTACTTAGGTATTGTATTCCCAAAGGGTCTTCTATCATTTTGATCAATTACACCATTATTGTCCAAATCTTTGTAACGAATATAACCTGGACGGGTATCATTGCCCTGGAACGGATGAGCATCAATTTCTTCCTGGGATTGAAAGAATCCATCTGCTTCAAACAATAGAAATTGATTTATCGGTTGTCCTTCCTGTGTAATGTTAAATGGCCCCCTGCCATCAGAGGAACGATCATTCAAAATGATTTCCCCGTTAAGGTTCACTACTTCGTTCGATATGTAGGTCAGGTTGCCCGATAGTTCATATCTAAAATCTCCGATCAAATTACGATATCCCAATGCTATTTCAATACCCTTGTTCTCAATGGTTCCAATATTCCTGACAGGTCCTCCAAGGTTTCCTACCTGTGCCGGGATTCCCACTGGCCTTAAAACATCATCCGTTTCCTTAATAAAATACTCAAGGCTTGTGGAAAGCCTGCCTTCAAATAAAGTGGCATCAAAACCAATATTGGAGATTGTTGTGGTTTCCCATGAAATCGTATTATCGTTGTCCCTTTCGACAGCCGTACCTGGATTTAAGCTTCCTCCAAAAAAATAGTCACGTCCCGGGGTGATGAGGTCCAAATAACGAAAATTACCTATTCGTTCATTCCCCAACTGGCCCCACGAAGCCCTGATTTTCAATTGTTCCAGCCAATGCACATCACTAAGGAATTTTTCTTCATTTATCCGCCATCCGGCCGATAGGGATGGAAAAAAGCCCCATTGGTTACCTTCTGCGAACCTTGAGGAACCATCGTACCGGAAATTTGCTTCAAAAAGGTACTTGCCCTTCAACACATAGTTGGCACGGCCAAAGTAGGAAATCAGGCTCGATTCCAGCGTTCTGCCCGAAACCTGATTATTGATAGTCCCTGCATTGAGCTCAAAAAGATCATTGCCAAGATAGCCCTCGTTGGAAGCCGTAAAGAAAGTGTTTCTGAACTTTTCATAACTGGTCCCTAACAAAATGGACAATTCCGTTGCATTATCGAATTCCTTGTTCCAATTCAGGGTGTTGAAAATGGTCCAGTTCTGGGACTCATCATCTCTTTGGTCAACGCCCCTCTCTTGTCCTATAAATGTCACAAAGGGGTTGCCGCCGGCCTGGATGGTAGTGGGCTCTTTTGTTTTTGCGTCAAACAATGTAATTTGGGGAGTAAATATTTTTTGCCTTTGGTTCTGATTAGTAAAACCTACATTTATTTTATATACAATGTTAAACGGTAGATTTACTTCTGCAAACGTGTTTAAGAATAACTTTTGATCGTGAAGGTCGGTATCTCCCTCATCCGTTAAGGCCAATGGGTTACGAAACCGGCGATGCCCAGGGATATCGAACCAATTCATCCCATAATTACCGTCCTCCAAATAGGTGGGATGGTAGGATTGCGCCTTAAAAATCATCTGCATGGTCTCACCTACACCCACAATGGGTTGATCCCAGGTCTTATAGGAATAATTAATGTTCGTTCCAATAGAAATGCTTGTGTTCAATTCAGAATTAACGTTAAGGTTGGCATTATATCTATTGGCATCGGTACCTCTCAGAACACCATCCTGATCCAATATTCCAAGAGAAAAGGCGTAAGTGGTCCTTTGGCTCCCTCCGGTAAACCTTAGATTGTGTTCTTGGATGAATGCCGGATCAAACATTAAATCGTACCAATCATTGTTGGGATAGGTAAGAGGGTCCGTCTGCATCCCCTCCCTGTAGTCATCTATAAAAGACTGAGGAAAAACCAGGGATTCCTCAGCGGTTCCAAAGTTCCGCTGTGCCTGAGAGTATAACTCAAACCATTGGATGGGGTCTTCTACAACCCTGGGCAAGGAAATGACATGCTGCACACCCACTGATCCATTATAGGAGATTTCAGATTGTTCAGAACCTTTTTTTGTGGTGACCAACACAACCCCATTGGCCGCTCGCGAACCATAGATGGCAGCCGAAGCAGCATCCTTGAGCACTGTTATGCTCTCGATGTCATTTGGATTAAGGTCATTTATGGAAAATTCAATACCATTGACCAGTACTAAAGGATTGTTATTGTTCAATGTTCCAACCCCCCTTACTCTTATGGTTGCACCATCTTGACCCGGTTGTCCACCTATTTGATTGACATATACACCTTGCATTCCTTGCAAAGCTTGACTGGCACTGGTAATGGGCCTGTTCTGTAGATCCTTTGCCTGAACGGTACTGACTGCTCCGGTTAGGTTCAATTTTTTTTGTGTCCCAAATCCGACCACAACCACTTCATCCAGTCCAGCGAGACTCTCCTCCAATATGATGTTGAATGTTTTTGTCCCATTAACTGGTACTTCCTTGCTGGCATACCCAATATAGGACACCTGCAAAGTTGCGTTTTCATCTAAAAGGGTGAGTGTAAAATTTCCTTCCAAATCAGTCTGTGTTCCGTTTGAAGTACCCTTTTCGATGACATTGGCCCCTAAAAGCAGTACTCCTTCTTTGTCCATTACAGTTCCGGTCACTTGGAATCGGACTGTATTCTTGGGCAAATTATTTCGATTGCCCTCATTCGGGGAGGTTCGATTACCCGTTTTGCTTCTTAAAATAATCTGTTCGTGCAATATTTCATACTCAACATCTGTTCCTTCAAACACTCTGTTTAATATGAAAGCAATAGGCTTTTTCTTAACTTTTATGGACACTTTCCTGTTTACATCAACATCCCTTCTGTTCAACAGGAACTTGAAGTCGGAAAGTGATTCAATTTCATAGATTACGGCCGCCACTGTAGCATTTGACATGTCAAGTGATACTTTTTTGGTCTGTGAGTACGTATAGGCCTGGATCTGAAAAAGGGAAACCATTGTTAAAAGCACAGTTAGCTTCATTTTCAGGGTTAGTTTAAAGAGATCACTAATAGCACCTCTTGAATTACTGATTTTTTTCATAATTTAGTAATACTATTTGGTTTAAATTTTTTTAAATCATTACACTGAATCGGGAAATGTGTCGGCATTTTCCGATTCTTTTTTTGTACATGATTTGGCTCAATCAATTCATCGGTTTATTCATATTTTTCTCATTTTTGGATTGTCGATAGTTTTTAAAAAGAGCATTCATTCTATGATCACTTCATTGTCAATTATGGAATAATCAATGGCAAAGCTTTTGCTGAAAGACTCCAATACCTTATCAATGGTCTCGATATCAAATGTGGCATCGAACAGTTGTTCTTCGAGCTCTTTGTTTCTATTCTCAATAGTTACGTTATACTTTCGTTCCAGTGTTTGTCTAATCCTACGAAAAGATGTATTTCTAAAAACCAACTTTCCTTCTATCCAGGCAGTGTACAACCTGGTATTCACATTTTCGACCTCTATTTCATTGCCGACCCTATCCCACCGTGCCATAAATCCAGGTTTGAGCAATAATGGATTTCTGTCTTTTCCATGTGGTTCATCATTTTTGTGCAATTCCACAGACCCTTCAACCAATACAGTATTGATGCCCTTATCCTCAGCATAATGAGATACATTGAATTTTGTCCCTAATACCTTGATATCTAATCCATTTGTGTTTACGACAAAGGGATGTTCCGCATCCTTGGCAACATCAAAATATGCTTCCCCATTCAAAAAAACAGTACGATGTTCTTTTCTGACAAAGGCAACAGGATACAGCAGCGTGGTTCCCGAATTCAAGAATATATGCGTGCCGTCCGACAATACAACATCGAATCTTTTTCCATATGGCACATTTAATGTATTATAGACCAGCTCTTCCGTTTTTGCAGTTTTAGAATAAGTCAGTTTGGAATGATCTTGGGAACCTATCAAAGTTCCATCCGCTTTTCTTATTTTTTTATTTTCCGTAGGAGTTAATTCTTTGACAGAGCCATCATCCAAAGTTATCGTAACCGGTTCCTCTTTGGGAACAAGCCTGTTTTGCTCAGTGTAATCAATTTGGTCTTGTAGATTATAGAGATATCCCAATGATAAAAGTATTGTGACCACAGCGGCATATTTCATCACCGTATTGACTACACGTCTCTTTTTGTCCCGTTTTATACTTTTAAGCAGTTCCTTTTTGATTTTGTCCGTATTTGGTTTGTTCATTGCCATTGTTATTTCAAGATGGGATTTTACTTGGTTCTCAAAAATAGTTTCATTACCTTCTTCTAAGATCCAATTGGACAAAAGATCAAGATTTTCTGAAGAGGCTTCTTTAAGTAAATATTTATGTATAATGTTTTCTATTTCCAGGTTGTTTTTATGCATTGCTTTTTATTCAATGACCATGCATATTTTTAATACCCTGACTTTTCTGCGGTATTTTTTTTCATATTTGCATAATTCGGTCTAATTTTTTATTTTATCACAATATGGACATGCATGAAATAGCTTTGATTTCTCGCCTAAAAGAAGGACACGAAGATTCATTCGTGTATTTGGTAGATCATTACAGCCAAAGATTATTCGGTTATGCCCTTACCTTGACGAACAACCACGAAATGGCTGAAGATGTACTCCAGAATGTTTTTTTGAAAATATGGGAAAAGCGGAAGAGACTTCGCGTGGAGTCTTCTCTTCAAAATTATTTATTTAAGTCTGTCTATAACGAGTTCATTAACCAGTACAAAAAGAAAAGGTCTACAATGATATTGGAACAGAAGTATTTTAAGGCTTTGGAAAAGACCGTACTTATGCATGAAGATTCTTCCTGGGAAAGGATTGTATCTCGAATCACAGATAAAATACAAAAACTCCCTCCTAAATGCCGACAGGTTTTTCTTTTAAGCAGAAAGGAAGGCCTGACGAATCTTGAAATATCCGAATACCTCAATATTTCAATCAAGACAGTGGAAGCCCAGATAACCAAAGCCTTCAACATCCTAAGATAAAAGTCGGGAAACAATGACAAAGCAATAGTTGTTCCTATGATTTGGCCAGTATTGAACTGGCTGCGTTCGGGACCGGATATCGCAAGAACACTGGCATCAGGCGCTTCATTGTTTCCATGGATCGATAATAAATTAATTGACACTGCGAATTAAAAGCTCTGTACGACAAATTTATCTGTTAGCCAAATTGCGTATGAATTAGGGTTTGACTACCCGCAATCCTTCAGCAAATTGTTTAAATCAAAGACCAAACAATCACCATTGGAATTCAGGAGGTCATTTAATCTGAATTAACTAATTGATGATAGTGGTTTTTGAAGTTTCAGCTATTCTTTTCCGGATATTCATCGACTGCTTGCTTAGGGTTTAATCGAAACTCCTCACCTTTTAAGTAAGCTTTCCATGAAAGCTTATCAATATTAATACCAACTAGAATTCGAATCTTACCGGGTTTCCTAATAAATGGATGTATTCTGAAACAACCTGAGGCTCTGAAAAATCCGATAGTTCAAAATCGTATTCATATGGAATTGATGTTTATCCAGTCAAAAGACCCCCTGGAATGTAAAAAGGTTGTAATAACTCTGCCTGTTGATCAATCTAAGCGTATTAGCTTTTCCAATCAGAGTTAACGTATTGAAATCCAAATGCTGTCTGAGTTACCGGACGGCCTGGCCCATGGAAGATTCTAAAAGTCGCGAAGATGCGTGTATCTGGTTATTAAATAATAGTCCATTAATCAAATAACTCAAAATACTTTTTCAACGTATTCAAATCTTCTACAAAGAAGTTCGATTGAGATCCAATCATCCCGCCTTCGCCTTTCAGGCTTCGGCGGGATTTTTTGGTATGACTGATTTTTCTCTATGACCTGGTTTGGTAGTGGGCTACGTCGGGTGAGACCCGGCTCAGTTCAAACTAACCCCGGTCAGTTACTTTTCCTGAAGCCGTTTGATATAGACCATTGAAGTGGAAAATAAAAAAAATTTGGTGCGGGTTATAAATCCAGCAGAACTATTGAGATCTACCCACACATCGTAAATACAGACATGAATTTGATTAAAAATTCATTAGATTAAGGTTTTCACAATAAATATATATGGCACAGGTGTATAGCGAATTTTTGTGCCGCATACAGAATGAGAGCACATGAATAAACTGATTGCTGATATCAATACTTTTTACAAACCTGACATACGGACAAGGATTTGTAAAAATGGATACAATTAATAATCCAACAGCATTACAAGATTTTTTTTCAGGACTTGATTTTCAAACCATTCACGTTGACTTCAACGGAGACGGATTAAGAGATTTTATTTGCCAACCTCGTTATAAAACTGAATTAATTGACCCACATAAGGAAATATGGATAAATTCGGATTTTAAAAAAGCCAAGTCAGTTGAGAAATATTGGATGGATTACGATTATTTCTGGTTCGTAAATATTGACTCAGATCCTGAACCTGAGATATTAAGTGCCACTGGATATTCAGATGGTATTGATTATTGTTTTATAGACCAGAACTTAGCAACAGGTAAAGATTCGATTCTATTTTACTTCGATCCAGTGATTCTTAATGCTAACAAAAAATATTGGGGATATCCTTGGGATATAACGGATTTACGGATAAAGTTAGATAATGGATTGGTAAAGATTAAATGTTCGCTAGACCATACGATAACCAGAGATGGAGAAATAACCAGACCTGATTGGCAAAAACAATTTCCAGTGATTTGTTTTTCCGGACAATCAACTCAACCAAATATCAATATCGGACAGATTAATGGATTCGAATGGTTGTCGATTTTTGAGATATTAGATAAGGTTATATTGACAAATAAGAAATAAAAATGTACGACGGCACAATTGTGTAGACGTCGGACATCCAAATGACTGCCAGTGCGCCTTACACACTATTCCGAAAGCTTTCGGAACGGTTCATTGAATCTCAGGTGGGAATTTGGAGTAGTAGTCCAGCAAGACTACTGAGATCTATACCCACGTAGCCAACATATCTTTGAATTCAATTAAAAATCCTTTAGATTAGTTCTCAATAATTTAAAAATATACGGAACTGGTACCGTATAGTCATACGTTAGCTACAATAAGAAAGGTCAGTGGTAATTTCCCCACGCGCAAGAGATTTTTTTTATGTTTAAGAATTTGTTCAGTAAGAAGCATGAAAAACTATCCAAATTAGCATATTGGAAGAAGTGGGAATTCTTTGATTTATTGAATGATCTTCATAAGGCTGAAAAGATGCTTTCGCAATATGAAGGAGGTTATTCAGGCGAATTTCTTTCTGCTCAAGAATTTCATACGGCATTAGTAGATGCAATCGATGAGATCGAATTTGGCAACCAAACCGACTTGACCAATATCTGGATTTGGTTTGCTCCAACAACTGCATGGGATGATTTCGTTGGCAAAGAAGGTATTGAGTTGGGAAATAGAATATTTGCAAGAGCGGACAAGTGGAAAAAAGGGAATAAATAGATTTTGCCTCCGCGCAGAAAAGCATATTGCGTCTGTCCTTCGGGACAGCTACAAAGCGTCTGCCCAAGGAATTTGTCAATAAATGTATCAAAGTTCGAACTTTTTTTACCGAGCTTTTGAATTTCCATCAGAATTTGACTCTTTTCCTGCCTATACTTAGGTATAAATTTTTTGTAAACCTCGGTGTCTATTTCATCTAAAAAATGTTTTTCCTGGGCTTTCTCTAATGGAATTCAACATTGATCTGATCAAATCAAAGAACTAAAATTCTCTACGGCCCGATCCGATGTTTTGATCTTGAATAAGCGCAAAGCATTCCTCCTTTGCGACTTCTGGAAGCACATTTAATAGCAGTGAAACCTGTGGTCTATAATCTGTCATTTGCTAATTCCGTAATGGATAAAGCCGCAACTGAAAGTGCCCCTTTGGGGTGAATCAAGAAAGGTGGTCACAATCATAATTGCGGTGGTCAACATCATCATGATATACACTTTATAGCATAACACATAATTTAATAGTTATCTACACTGAAAATCAGATTTTAGTCCAAAGTCAAACCCTCCGTATCATCAAAACGGGCGATGATGCCCCATCCGAAAAAGAAGTTTCCCACTGCCACCAAAAGCTCATTATTGCCTTCTTTTAATGGCAGGGAAAAAGAGGTGTTGTCCAGTGTACACCTTCCATTAGGATATTTTTGGCTGGGGGTACCGTAATAGTTTTTGTCCACTTTTATAAGTTCACCGTTCAACAGTACCCATATCTCATCGCTGAATCCCATCTTTACGTTTTTGTTCTGTTCCTTTGTAGCATGAACATTGGTTTTAATCCAGACCAATCTTCTGCCACCCCCTCTTTTCAAACCAAACTTGCGACTAAGATTGACCAAAGCCCTGTTTTCTGCCTCAATGGGGCTCCATGTCATTGTGCTATCCGGTAGATCCGATTGGTTTACTTCCCCGTACATAGACGGAATTTGAAAAGACAGGTCCTTCCCAAAAGGAAAATCCATGGGCCTGCTCACTTTCCAGTTCCTGATATAATGCGGGTCGTTGCTCGTTGGGTCATATCCGGGCTCCGGGCTCAAATCTTCAGTTTCGTTCGGAGCTATACTAAAATTGGAATAGATTACGCTGCCGCTGAGCTGAATCAAACCTTTCTCTTGCCTTCCCTCCAGGTTGGGAACATGCATTGCAGGCTTTTCCATATCATTCACATAGACCCTCATCTGTTTACCATTAACCACCAATTTTACATGGTTGAATCCTTTTTGTAAAATCTTTGCACCGGCTTGATATTCATCTGTCAGGTCCCATGTGCTCATACTATCGATTACTGTTGCATATTGCAAGGTGGTTCTTTTTAAAGGACTTACAGGCCCGAAGGACCGGATGTAGAAGCTCTCTCCTTCCAACAGGTCTTCGGACATTCTGAAATTTATACCCGGAAAACCCATTCCTTCCAATTCCATATCAAATTCTATGGTACCATCCTTGAATAGATGGTCCTTCAGGGTCATTATAAAATATCCACCATTTTTCCCTCTGGCCACAGTGGAAGAACGGTGCTCAATAAACTCTACCTTGCCTGTTTCGTATTCCCAGTAGGCATCGGACATCGGAAAATGGATTTTATTTTTCTTGTTTTGGGAATGGCCACTAACGGTGACTGAAAGAAAAGCGCAGATGATGATTAGTTTCTTTGTTAACATTGTACTATTTTGAATTTAAGTTTCCATAAAATAGCATCGTCGGAAAGAAAACATAAAGCCAATCGATGTTCAAAACTGTTCATTTTTGTTCATGATAAGGAAAATCAAAAAAACAGGCCAGTGATTATTAATGATCCCATTACTTATAAGGCACTATTGAAAAAAATTGAGAAAGTCTTTAATCGTGGAAGCGGGGAAAATTGGACCAATCTTGATTTCAATCGACTTTCTGACCGTATTTTTCATAAGACGGGGGAAAGGTTGAGCATCACGACCTTGAAGCGCATATGGGGCAGGACAAACACGAAAACAAGACCAAGCCTTACTACGCTGAATATTCTATCAGCATTCGCAGACGATAAAGACTGGCGGGAATTTGAACGCGAATATCGTCAATCGAGACCAGAGAACGCCAAAAAAAACAGGATAAGAGTTTTTACAAAGAAGCGTATTCTGCTTGTGGCCACCATTGTGGTTACGGTTTTTTTGTTGCTTTATGGTTTTAGCGGTTCGGAAGGAGATGCGGAGAGTCTTCATTACGCGCCAACTGATCGTATTGTATTCGAGGTCCAAAAAATAGCCAGCGGGTATCCCAATACCGTGAAATTTGAGTATGATGTGGGGGATATCTCATTTGATTCACTCTTTATCCAACAATCCTGGGACAGGACAAAACGTATCCCACTTGAAAAAGGGAATGGTCTTGTTACGACGACTTACTACTATCCCGGGTATTTCCTTGCAAGATTGGTCGTGGACAACGCAATAGTCAGGGAGCAGGAACTATATATACCTACTAAGGGCTGGCAGGGTATAGCCATCAATGATTCGGACTTTTCATATCTCAAACCCGGACATATCGTATTGGACAACACACTGACCTTCAAGCCCAGTACCATTGAACTACTGAACAACGAAAAAGGTGCTGAATTGTTCCTGGCCAATTTGGTGGAACAACCTTTTATCAACGGGTCGGATTTTTCTTTGGAAACCGATTTCAGGATGCCAATTGCAACGGAAAGCAGTATCTGCCGGAACATCCGGATGACCATAACCGGCTCCAAAGAAGTGCTTTCTTTTCAGTTTGGCATCCCGGGTTGCGTGGGTGACCTCATGTTCTATATAAACAAAGAGATGGTCTCCGGAAGAAAGAACGACCTCTCCGCTTTTGGTATCGAAACTGACAAATGGACCAATTGTAAGGTGCGGGTTAGGGATAATCGGGTCACGGTTTTTTTAAATGGGCAATCGGTGTATAAGCACCTTTTACGCTCAGATATCGGAAAAATAGGTGGGGTACAATGGATATTTCAGGGAATAGGTGAAATCCAAAAGTTGCGCATATCGGATTCAGAAGAACGGTTTGATATGCTTGACAAGCGGTTTAACATTAATTTCTAAGGCAATCAGTGGGAAGAGTGCACCTCGTATAGCAACACCGTCTTAATTGTACACAATTCTTCTTTATTCAGTGTATCCACTAGTGCAAAACAAAGTTTACCTGCTCAAAACGTTGCTCTGATCAGCACGCTGAGTCAAACGCACAGTTGCCGCTATTTTCTATATCGTTGGCAAGGTAATATGCAATTTGGTATCTATTCATTGTCTGGTTTTGTACGCAATGAATTTGTTCTGGTATATCATCCCAGATTTTTCTGAAATGTGAGTAAACGCACTTGCGTTTCAATTATGTTGGTGGCTATATTTACCAAATAGCAATGAACTATGAAAAGGATAATTAAATCAATCATCGTGCTGCTTACTGTAGGCTTGTTTTCATTTGTAGTATATTATTGGTTTGTAATTAACTCGGATGGGACGGACCAGATTAAATACATTGAACCTGAAATAGCGTTTAAATCATTTTCAGACATCATAAAGCATCCGTATTTGAATGGCAAAGTAGTTTATGTTGACTTTTGGCACACAGGATGCCGTCCTTGCCTTGAAGCGTTCCAATATTTGCCTGAGTTGAAAGAGAAATTTAAAGGGTATGATAATTTAGCTTTCCTTTATTTAGGTAAGGACAGGAGTGTTCCCGGTGAAAAGTTTCGTTGGAAACAAATGATAGAAAAGAAGAATCTGACTGGAACACACTATTTCATGACGAATGAGAAGTATGACGCAATATGGAGCGAAACTGTGAATGATACAACAATCATGAAAGCATTCCCTCATTATCTGATTGTGGACAATGTAGGACACGTAATAAATAATAATGCTCCGCAAATAATAATGCTCCGCGACCAGGTGACGAAACATTGATTAATGTATTGACAAATACTTTGATCAAGTAAACACAGCCGCTAACAACGCATATTTCATATGCGGAAGTTGAAAGATCGGGTTAAAGTATTGATTTGTTCTGAAATGGATTGTTATTAAAATGCGCTCATGATGAAATACAGGCCCTTATTGTTTTTCTTATTAACCTGTGTAATTGCGGCACACGGGCAGGTCCAAGGCCCATATGAAAATGTAGTGATAACGTCCAAAAAGAAGAAAATCCAGGTAAGCACAAATGAAAATGGGGAATTACATCTAAATGTATCCCCAAAGGATGTCCTTAAATTTAAAGCCGTTGGATTGGTCCGCTATAGTGATTTCGGTGCCAGGGGCGACGGCAAAGCCGATGATACAGACGCTATCGCTGCGACCCATGCATTCGCCAATCAGCATGGCCTTTTGGTGAAAGCCGACGAGGGGGCTACCTACTACATTGGAGGAAAGGAGCGCACAGCGCATATCCGGACCGATACGGATTTCGGCACGGCGGCCTTCGTCATTGACGATACCGAAGTGCAAAATCGTAATGCATCTATTTTCATGGTCAGTTCCTGCCTGCAACCGTTTAAACCTGAAGTGATATCTTCGCTTAAGAGGAATCAGGAGAAAATCGATGTCTCCTTGCCCGGGCCCTGTCTGATTGCTGTCACCAATTCCCAGGTGATGCGCTACATCAGATTTGGGTTGAACCAAAACGATGGATCTCCGCAGACTGATATTTTTGTCGTTGATAAAAACGGCCATGTGGATATGGACGCTCCGATCATCTGGGACTTCGACCAAATCACGGATATCACCGCTCTTCCCATTGACGAAAAGACGCTGAACATCACGGGAGGACGGTTTACCACAATAGCCAATAAGGCTGAATCGAAGTACACCTATTATAGCCGAAACATTGCGATCAGGCGCTCCAATGTTGTTGTTGATGGGCTGGAACACCGTGTTACAGGCGAAGGAGACCACGGTGCACCCTATGGCGGCTTCATCAATATCCGCGATTGCTCCTATGTAACGGTTAAGAACACCATTCTGACCGGGCACAAAACATACCGTACCATTGGCTCGGCAGGGAAACCTGTCTCCATGGGCTCTTACGATATTTCAATCAACCGTGCCCTTAATGTATCATTCGTGAATTGCAGCCAGACAAATGACATCAATGACCGCAGGTATTGGGGAATCCTGAGTTCTAACTACTGCAAGAATCTGCTTTATGACCGTTGTACCTTTTCCCGGTTCGATGCCCACAAGGGCGTTGCCAATGCCACCATCCGCAACTCAACCCTGGGACACATGGGAATCAATGCCATTGGCAGCGGGACCTTAACCGTGGAAAACACAACCATTCGCGGAAGGAGCCTTATCAACCTTCGCTCCGATTATGGCAGTACATGGCAGGGAGAATTCGTTATCCGCAACTGTATTTTCGTACCCGCAGACGGCAGACCAACCAGCGCCGCGCTGATAAGCGGATCATATTCCGGTCAGCATGATTTCGGCTACACCTGTTATATGCCGGAACGTATCACCATTGAAAATCTACATATCGATGACTCCAATTATCCGGAGGATTACCAGGGGCCGGCAATTTTTACAGATTTCAATCCACAAATGACTGACGATACCTACCATGAGAAATTTCCCTATGTCAGCACCAGGGAAGTCATTCTCAGAAATGTGACCACTGCCAGCGGCAAGGCCTTGAGGCTCAGTGACAATCCATTCATGTTCAAAGATGTAAAGGTAGGCACCAATTAGCGTGCCGATATTGAAAAGCCAAATTACCCGTCATTTAAACGTTGACTTGACACTAGCGTATAACTTCGGTCCCAATCCTTCCACAAAGGTTCATAACCCTGCTGACGAATAACCTCGACAATCTCTTGGGTCTCTCTTTCATCTGAAATTTCAAATTGCTGCAACGACTGTTTTTCCACCGCATAGCCGCCGGGATTGGTTTTGGATTCGGCGCTGATCGAGGTGATGCCTAACTTGATAATGTTGTTTCTGAAATTTTCCGATTCCCGGGTAGATAAAGAAAGTTCTACTTCTTCATTAAGGAGGCGGTAGGCACAAATGAGCTGGGTCAATTCCCGGTCGTTCATCTCTACTTTCGGAGCGAGGCCCCCGGAAAATGGTCTCAAACGGGGAAAGGAGATAGAATATTTGGTTTGCCAGTACCTTTTTTCCAGGTATCGTAAATGCAAGGCGGTAAAAAAGCTGTCCGTACGCCAGTCTTCCAGTCCGATAAGAATCCCTAAACCGATTTTGTGGATGCCTGCTTTTCCCAGGCGGTCGGGCGTATCCAGCCGGTAATGAAAATTAGATTTTTTGCCCTTTGGATGGTGTTTTTTGTAATCTTCCCGGTGATAGGTTTCCTGGTACACCAAAACGGTATTTAAGCCTTCTTCTATCAGGCACTCATATTCGTCCTGCTCTAAGGGTTGGGCTTCAAGGGAGAGATGGGAAAAATAAGGGTACACCTGCTTTAGCGCATTTTTAAGGTAGGAAACCCCAACGGTGTGATTTGCTTCACCCGTGACTAATAAAATGTTATCATAACCCTTTGATTTTATGTAGTTCACCTCCCGGAGTATCTCCTGATCGGTGAGCGTTTTGCGAGGGATCCGGTTGGTAAAACTAAAACCACAATAGGTGCATATATTGCTACACTCATTGGAGAGATACATGGGGATATACATCTGGATGGTTTTTCCGAAACGCTTTTGGGTGATCCGGTGGCTTAGCAGGGCCATGGATTCCAGGTAGGGCGAAGCTGCGGGAGAGATCAGGGCTTTAAAATCTTCCAGGTCCCTTTTCGATTTATTTAAAGCCAGTTCCACATCCCGGGCTGTTTTTGCATAAATACTGCCTTTGACTTCATTCCAACGGTAGGAATCAAATATTTCCTGAAAATTATTCATCCAAAAATGCGGTTAAAGGACTACTGGCCGATGCTTGTTGAAATTGACTACCTAACCTGGCTTCAAACGCCAATCTTCCTGATTCCACTGCCAGTTTGAAGGCTTTTGCCATCTCCACGGGATGATCCGATACGGCAATGGCAGTGTTTACCAAAACCGCATCAGCACCTATCTCCATGGCTTTGGCGGCGTCAGAAGGGCTTCCGATTCCCGCATCGACCACTACCGGTACGTTGCTTTGTTCTATAATGATCTCCAGAAAGTCCAGGGATTTTAATCCTTTGTTGCTGCCGATGGGCGAGCCGAGAGGCATGACAGCGGCGGTGCCTGCTTCTTCCAGCTTTTTACAAAGCACCGGGTCGGCATGCACATAGGGTAAAACTACAAATCCCAGCTTCACCAGTTCTTCGGCCGCTTTCAAAGTTTCTACAGGATCCGGCAATAAATATTTCGGGTCGGGATGAATTTCCAATTTGACCCAGTTGGTTTCCAGCGCCTCTCTTGCCAATTGGGCGGCAAAGACCGCCTCCCTGGCGCTGCGTACTCCCGAAGTATTGGGCAACAGGTTAAACCGGTCATGTGACAAATGTTTTAAAATATCATCATGACGATCATTTACCTCTACCCTTTTCAGGGCCAAAGTCACCAATTCGGAGCCGGAAGCCAATAGTGCTTCCTGCATCAATCGATAAGAACTGAATTTTCCCGTTCCGGTAAAAAGGCGGGAACTAAAGATTTTGTCTGCTAGATGTAAGGATTGCATTTCTTAGTTTTTCTTTGATGAAGGAAACAGTCTTTTTGGGGTCTGTTGCATGGGTGATCAGGCCCGATACGGCAATTCCATAGATCCCGGTTTGCATGATGGGTTCTATGTTTTCCGTAAGTATCCCACCGATGGCAATGACGGGAGTATCGATCCCGGCCATCTGCGCTTGATGGATGATTTGATGAAAGCCTTCCAAGCCCAGGATGGGGCTGAGCCGTTCCTTGGTGTTGGTATAGCGAAATGGGCCCAGGCCAATATAATCCACCCCGGCATCTACGGATTTTTCCAGGTCTTCAAAGGTGTTGGCCGTGGCCCCGATGATGAAATCACTTCCTAAAATTTTCCTCGCCTCCCCGGGTGGCATATCATCCTTTCCCAGGTGAACTCCATCAGCCCTGATTTCTTTTGCTACGGATACGTTGTCATTAATGATCAGTTTGGAACCTGCCTTTTTGCACAGCGCTAAAGCTGTGCGGGCCATTTTTAAGTATTGTTCATCAGAACGATTTTTTACTCTTAATTGCACCCAATCACAGCCGGCTTCACAAGCATTTTCCACACAATCCAGGTGACCTGACTGTTTATTTTCCTGGGTGATGTATTGTAATCTTGAGATCTTCATTTTGTCATCTGTATTAAAAGTGATAGCCTGATAAATCTTCATTGCCGGATAAGAAGCCCGTGATATACGCTTTGGCCTGCTCACATGCCTCTGCCAGGTCAGATCCTTTTGCCAGGTTTGCGGCAATGCTGAGTACGCATGGACGTAAAGATTGAATTTTATGAGAACTTTTAGTCATTGCTTCAGGGAATTATGTATGCTGATGGCGGTGAAATTTGCCCGTCTATTCAACTCTTCAAAACGCTCCACCGCATGATCCGGCTCTTTCCAAACTGCGCCTAGAACAGCCGCTCCGTCATAGCCCCATGATTTCACTGTTGTTAGATTCCGGTGGTCAATACCCCCAAGGGCGATCTTTTGAATTCCCTTGATTTCCCCGACCTCGGTTAATGAAGCATTGGCTTGGTAACCTGGTTTGGAAATGCTGTCAAAAACCGGACTGATGAAAGCGTAGTCAAACCAGTGCTTGAATGATTTCAAGGCAGACAAATCGTGAAAAGAAGAACTGATGGAAAAACTCCGGCTTTTAAACCACTTTACTTTCTTTTCCAACTGGTCCTTTTGAGCTAGAGACTGGCGATACTTTTCGCTCATATGCCCTCCTTTCAATTGAAATTTTTCCACCCATTGATAATGGTTATGTAGTACGATCTTGGGATGAAAAGCCCGGTCAATCCCCCTGATAAATTCCTCTATACCTTGTCCGGAAAGAAGAGGTTTGCGAACATGTAAACATGCTAAGCCTGCATCGAACAAGGCATGGATGATACGATGCTCGTTTTTTTGTGGTTCGGGGAGAGTAATGACCATTAACATAGCAGTTAGTTAAATTGTAAAAAGTACTAGTATGTTTTGACGCCAGCCAACGCTTCACCTAACCGTTGGCTGGCAGTCCGCCCAGCGGTTGGTTTCCCCTTAAGGACATCGAGGGTGAGCGTAAGCCAATGCCGTTTGATACGTCACACATCATCAGAGATATATTTCACTTCCCTTGTCAGTAAATTCCCTGGATTTTTCTTCCATCCCCTTTTCTAAAGCCTCTTCTTCGCTAAAACCCTGTTTCGCCGCATATTCGAGCACATCTTGGGTAATTTTCATGGAGCAGAAATGAGGGCCACACATGGAGCAGAAATGAGCAACTTTTGCCCCTTCGGCGGGTAAGGTTTCATCGTGGAATTCACGGGCAGTATCCGGGTCGAGTGCCAGGTTGAATTGATCTTCCCAACGGAATTCGAAACGGGCCTTACTGAGGGCATTGTCTCTCACCTGAGCTCCCGGATGACCTTTGGCCAGGTCGGCCGCATGAGCAGCTATTTTGTAGGTGATAACCCCGGTTTTTACATCGTCTTTGTTCGGCAATCCAAGATGTTCTTTCGGTGTTACGTAGCATAGCATGGCCGTTCCGTACCACCCGATCTGGGCTGCCCCGATGGCAGAGGTGATATGGTCATATCCCGGGGCAATGTCGGTGGTCAAAGGCCCTAAAGTGTAGAAGGGCGCTTCAAAGCAATCTCTCAATTGCTTGTCCATGTTCTCTTTGATCATCTGCATGGGGATATGACCGGGGCCTTCAATCATCACCTGTACATCGTGATCCCAGGCTATTTTTGTCAGTTCGCCTAAAGTTTCCAGCTCGGCAAACTGCGCCTGGTCGTTGGCATCGGCAATACTTCCCGGCCGAAGTCCATCGCCTAATGAGAAAGCGACGTCGTAAGCTTTCATGATCTCACAGATTTCCTCGAAATGGCTGTAAAGGAAGCTTTCCCGGTGATGCGCCAGGCACCACTTCGCCATAATCGAGCCTCCCCTTGAAACGATTCCCGTCACTCTTTTGGCCGTCAGTGGGACATATTTCAACCTTACCCCGGCGTGGATGGTGAAATAACTCACCCCCTGTTCCGCTTGTTCGATCAAAGTGTCCCTGAATAGTTCCCAGGTGAGTTCTTCCGCTTTTCCGTTAACTTTTTCCAGGGCCTGGTAAATGGGAACCGTACCGATCGGAACCGGAGAATTCCTGATAATCCACTCCCGGGTTTCGTGGATATTTTTACCGGTAGAGAGATCCATGATGGTATCGGCGCCCCAGCGACAAGCCCAAACCGCTTTTTCCACCTCTTCTTCAATGCTCGAGGTCACGGCGGAATTTCCGATATTGGCATTGATCTTTACCAGGAAATTCCTGCCTATGATCATGGGCTCACTTTCAGGGTGATTGATATTATTGGGGATAATGGCCCTGCCCGCAGCCACTTCCTGGCGAACAAATTCGGGGGTAATCCATGTTTGAGGCGTGTTGGCCCCGAAACTGTTCCCCGGGTGCTGAATGCCCGAATCCTTCAAGGTTTCCATTTTCTGATTCTCACGAATGGCGATGTATTCCATCTCAGGGGTGATTATTCCCCTGCGGGCATAGTGCATTTGGGTGACATTCTTCCCGGGTTTTGCCTTCAAAGGGTTTCGAATATGAGCAAAACGCAGGTGGTCTAGTGAGTGGTCACTCAGCCTCTTTTTGCCATATCCGGAGCTTAATTCTTCTAATGCTTCCACATCGCCGCGATCGGCGATCCACTTTGTTCGGATGGGCTCGATGCCCTTTTTTACATCAAATTCCTTATTTTGATCGGTGTAAGGGCCACTGGTATCATACACCGTAACAGGGTCGTTTTTCTGCACTTTTCCCGTTAATTTGTTAACCGTATCCGATAAATGGATCTCACGCATGGCCACTTTGAGGTCATGTATTTTGCCTTTCACATAGATTTTTTTCGAAGCAGGAAAAGGGGTGCTGGAGATCACTTCTTGTCGGGGTATTTTATTGGGCTTTTTCATGGATATTTTATCATTTAAGAATTTTCAAAAATTCAATTGCGCAGGAAAATCAGCGATTGGAAGAGCAGAAATATTTTCTTTCTCTTCCAGCCTCATGCTTATCCTCCCTGGGTGGCGGTAATGATGGTAACTCGCTGATCTTTTTGTAAACAGAAGTTCACCCATTCCGATTTGGGCACTATGGTATCATCTACTGCAATAGCAATCCCTTTCAGGGTGTTTACCGAAAGGATCTTAATCAGTTCATGAATAGTGGAACCTGTAGCTACTTGCTTAATTTTGTGGTTGACTATAATTTTCATTCCTAGTTTCATTTTTAGACTCCAAGACATCATTGAAAGACTCCGGATAACAGAATCATCAGTATACTTCAGGAATGATAACAGGTAGATTAATTATAGCCTCATTGAGGCAACTTTTTCCTTCGACAGTATTAACTGTATCAGGTTCAAAGAGTATGATCTCAGCCCGTACGGGCACCCCTAAAGTAAAGTTGACACCAAGGTAATTAATTGATCACTGGATACCAAATATTCCAGGGGAGAAAATTGTAAATACCCGGAAAAACAGTGTCCCAGTAGCTCAAAGTTGCCTGCCTGCGTATCCCGCTCTTTTCCCTGTCGATAGGTAAGTTTAGCTTGCTCTTTAGAACCTGTAATAACACAGATCGAGATCTCCGCAGATAAGGGCATATTCCTTCCCCCAATATCCCCTGCATCCGCAGGGTGTTTGATGGTTTCCCACCCTTTGGACATCAGTATGATGTGCTACTTCATCCGACCTGTAAAGCCTCGATAGCCAGTTCCCATGCGTGGGAATCGGGGTTTGCAGTCTCGCATCCTTCACTCTATGTCTCACGGTAAACGGGCTTGCGAATGGCTCATGCTTTGGGGTACGACCTCGCGCATAACGGACTTTCACTCTCCGAAATATTTGGTGTCTTCGATACCAGGCTCTCCATGCCGGGCACACACATATGGCTCGAATGGTCTACTGATAATTTTGAAAAAGGGAAAAAATCATTATTATATTGATAAATTCCAAAATGACTTGGATTAGTTGATATGAAAAGATTTATTAAAAAGTGGATTATAGAAATAATTTGGATTCTTGGGAATCTCGTATTGATTCTGAAGTATTTTATTGATAAGTTAACTGTTCGATGCGAACCATGTATTGACGTTAATAATTGCCCACCCTGTCAGACTGATTTTATAAGAGATATCTGGATGTATATAGCAGTTTTTAATATTTTGATTGTAATCGGTTTAATAATTGGAAAAATAATAAAAGGCACCCCTTCCCTTGCTTGTTTTTTCAGTAATGCGTAAAGAACTCCGGATCAAAACAGGCTTGAGTAAAATCACTTTTCCTGACAGTGGCATATCTTTATATTTAAAAGATAATAGTGGACATTTAAATGTTGTTGCCAGACCTGATGGGAAATCTTACTTTAATGGAGGAAATGTTGGTATTGCTTATAACAATTTATATAATGCATTCCTTTGGGTTGCAAACGCACCATACCAAGAGCCGTTATCGGCAATTGTGTTGCGCAAACGAGCATTCAAAATCAATGAAAACTCTTAAAATAATTCTAATACTGTCTATAATTCTTTCAATAGCAGGTTGTTCGAACAAACTTATTCCTGGCACATATACCACTAACTTCAATACCTACGGCAGATTCAGCAAGACCCTAACACTTAATTGTGACAGTTCAGCGATTATGAACTTTCAAGGTAACATGATGAACGACAACTCCTACGGGAATTGGCGTACAAGCAACGACACCTTGTTCATTTCATTTGATACAACGAATTATCCTTATGGTCGCTACAAGAACGATTTAACTTTCATTTTCAAAGGTCAAAAATTGTTTAGCATTCCATTTTCACCTGAACAATATGACGAACTGATGGCTTTGGCCGCTGATTCAATCGAAATACCGAATTATAGAAGATTAGCTAAACAACTGGACAAAACACCAACAAATTTTAAGGGAAACAGCAAACGCCAATATTTTAGAAAGGCAAAATCATTTGAATGTGAATGGAATTTCCGTCCGGATCCGTAATCATTTCCGAATCAGTCATCTTTTTTGTTTTTTTCTATTTCTTTTTGCATCGTCAATTGCTCCATGATGTTGGTGCTGTGTTTATTTACTTTGAACCATTTTACGGTCATCTCTTCAGAATTCAACTCAAGCTGAGCGTAACCATTGGCTTTTAAATCCACATATTTTAAGAAAGGGTTGAGTTCCGGAAGCTCTTGTTCCCATCCTTTGGTAAAGGAATTCTATCTTTCTTTTCAAAATATTGCGGTTTATAACCCTCATAGATGTAATCCCCCAAATGAATAACGGCATCTATTTTGTCATCCTTTTTGGCTATGGCCTCGAAAGCAGAAAAATAGCCTCCCTCATAGGCGTTGCAACTTACCGCGATTAAACGAATGGATTCAGGATCTTTTGGCAAGGTTTTGGTTATGCCTACTACGGATTTTTTTCCTTCTATAATCCGGAGTCACCCTTGTCCATATCAAAACCTCGTGCTGTGACGGGTCACCAGAGGCCACACCATGGTAAAAAGGGCCTGATTATCTTTTGTGTAGGGTATTCGTTTCATTGCCCGGATATGGTGAACTGCTTTTACATGAGAGACAAGTTGTGACAAGCAGACAAAGAAATGCTCCTAAATACGGTAAATGCTTCATTGAGGAAAATGACAATAAAATGCAGTTAGCGAAGATAAAGCAACCTTGAGAAATTTCGCTTATCTGACTGACCGGATAGCTGTATTTGAGGATAAGCCGCAACGTTTTATCACTTAGATTTACGCCTTTCCATTCATCCATTTGTTTTTACTACCTGTTTAGACTATATTCATCGATTTCAAACAGCGGTGTTTTAAGCAAACAGGTGGTAAAACACGATACCGTTGGCGCACATAAAACAACATACACTAGTTGTTCATGAATGGTGTTAATAACTTTACCGTATGAATTTAGACACATCCAATCGAACATATCGTCAACTTATAGGAAATGGACTCATTTACTCCGTTCCTATATTTCAGAGAGATTATAGTTGGACTGCAACCGAATGGGATGATCTATGGCAAGATATCGAAGGACTCTTTGAAGAAGGTGGAGAACAAGAACATTACATGGGGTATTTAGTACTACAATCCAAGGATAGCAAGAATTTCGATGTAATTGATGGTCAACAAAGACTAACTACTTTAAGTATTTTAGTTCTAGCCTTTCTTGGAAACCTTCAAAAACTTATTGAAGACAACTTAGACCCGGAAAAGAATCAACAAAGGCTTGAACAGCTTCGCAATACCTTTATTGGTTATCTTGATCCGGTAACCTTAATTCCAAGGAGTAAACTCAATCTTAACAGAAATAATGACCATCTGTATCAGGCATATTTAGTTCCTCTTGAACCAGCTCCCAAAAGGAATTTGAAGGCGACTGAACACTTGATGAGAAAAGCCTATGATTGGTTTTTCAATGTGGTCAAACAAAAGTTTTCCGTAAATAGAAGAGGCGATTTTCTTGCTCGTTTTATCGACTCGCTGGCAGATAAATTATTCTTTACAGTAATTACGGTAAATGATGAATTAAATGCTTACAAAGTTTTTGAAACGCTTAACGCAAGAGGAGTTAAGCTTTCGTCGACAGACCTTTTAAAAAACTACCTATTTGCAGTTGTTCACAATTATGGTTCTGATGAACGTGAAATGAACGAACTTGATAATAAATGGGAGCGGCTGGTAGGTTTAATTGGAAGTGACAGTTTACCGGATTTCCTGCGAGCTTATTGGAACAGCAAAAATAGGTTTGTTCGACATTCTGAACTATTCAAACGTATCCGGGAAAACATTTCTTCCAAAGGTGAGGTATTTAGCCTGATGCGTGATCTTGAAAACAATGCACACATTTTTGCTGCTTTACCTAGAAGTGAAGATTCTCTCTGGAATAATGAGCAAAGAAGGTACATTCAAAATCTTAGAATGTTTAATGTGCGTCAACTTTACCCGCTTTTATTGTCAGCGCATAATAAATTTTCTGAAATGGATTTCACTTCCGTTTTGAGGTTGTGTTGCGTGATTTCATTTAGATATAACATCATCGGTAATCTCGCGACTAACGAGCAAGAAAGGGTTTACAACCGGTTGGCGGTTGAACTTGCAAGTAATAATATAAATACTTTGCAGGAATTGATAAGCTCACTGTCTCCATTGTATGTCTCCGATGAAAAATTCAGAGGTGATTTCTCAGAAAAAGAATTGAGGACCACACAAGTAAGAAATAAAAGAGTTGTCAGATACATTCTTTTCGAAATAGAAAGGCATATATCAAACAAATCTTACGATTTCGAAAGCGAATCTTATAATTTGGAACACATCATGCCAGAATCAATCCAGGAGGGTTGGGATGACATTGAAGATAGAGATCATGACCAATTTGTTTACAGATTAGGGAACATGACAATTCTGAATAAAAGTGTAAATCGGGATATTGGAAATGCAGATTTTTCTGCTAAAAAAGAAAAATACTTTGAAAGCGAATTTTCCATTACCCAAAGGGTCGCTGATGAAAATAGCGATTGGAATCCGGAACGAATTGCGAAAAATCAAAAATGGATGGCAAGGCAGGCAACTGCTATCTGGAGAATAGCACAGCTTGACTAATAGGGAAAATGTGTTTCAACAATTAAGCTCCGGTGAACTACAGCCTTACTTCCCATCATTGGCGTTTAATTGTTGGAACGCATTTTCCCTGAATCGCTATGTTTTATCAAGTAAATGTAAGTAAACTGTTTTGGCTAATTTTGAATATTGTGCTTTAAATTATAGTTGATATGTTAGTACACAAATGAGTTTACAGATGGTAAGAAAATACGGAAATATAGAATTTAAGAAATATAAAAGTGCGTACAATGATGACTGGTACGATTGGCTTTCGCATGAAATGGAAATCCCTTTTTGTAATGGCAAAAAAATAAAGGTGCAGTTGAATTTTAGCGAAGAGGAACTTGACAAATATAACCTTGAAATTTCTCAGACGATCGAAAATATTTTAAAGTTCGGTAGCCATCATAGAGAGCAAGTAAAGGAGCATGTATTTGCATACTACCAAGATTTATTGCTGGATATCGGTGAGGATTGTTTAGATGATATGCCACCACTTGAGAACGCTGATGATGTCTTAGCATATGTTCACATTTCAGGGTTGGGGATCTCCATTAGCCAGCGCACCAAGAAATTCTATGCGGTGTACAGTGGAGGTTGTGATTGGGAAATCGAGCATGGCATCATGATTTCGTTCCGGAATGGTAAAGAATTAGCCATGGTTTCAGGCTATGGGCATATTTGTAATTCCGATGCTTACGGAGATATTAAGAAAGATGAATTTATTTATATTGGTAACAACATTAGTACAAGAAAACGGATAGTGCACTAACATGAGCGTTAACTGAAATAAACAAAACATCAGCCAAAAAATCATGTCCGCTACAAGTGGACGGTATCTCTCTGAAATACTGTACAAATCCATGAAAAAAACGGAAAAAGAAAGCCTGATTGATCAGCGCATTTCATTGCATAAAATTGAAAAATATATAGAAGATAATCAATTGGAGCAAATCGGGGAGTTTTTCCCCGGATTCCTGCATTTTAATCACAAGGATGATCTGCATATTAAATATATGAATCCTAAAGGATTGGAAAAACTGGATGTACCATTAGAATGGATACAGGAGAACGGCGCAGAATTTTTTGAAAAGTTCGTTGATAAAGAGACTATTGAAAAGACCATACCCAAGATTTTGAATTTCTATGCTCGAAATGATACAGGAAGGACTTTTGCGTTTTGTCAGAAATTTCGGGATCCTTTCAAAAAAGCGTACCATGATGTGATAACGGTTACAAAAGTGGTCAGGGATCTTGAAGGGTTGATTACGGTCTCTATGCCCGCCGATGAATTCCACTCAAGTATGCGCCAAGTAAGCTCATTAATCAAAGCAGATCCCTTTTATATAAAACATTATGAAAAATTCCAATCACTGACCAATCGTGAGAAGGAAATTCTTAGGTTCATTGCCAGTGGGCATACCAATAAGTCAACTGGGGAGTTCTTATCCATATCTGAGCACACGGTACGTACTCATCGTAACCGGATTTGGAAGAAATTAGATATTCGGTATCTCGGGGATGCCATCAGGTATGCCGAGGTTTTTGAGCTAATTTAACCTTCTTGTCCATTTCATCCGGCTGATTTTCTTTTTTCTATGAAGACGGGCAACCATCAATATACGCTCTTGAGCGTATTGAACTTCCTGATTCATGTGTGTTACTTTGGATTATGAAAAAAAGATTTTTTTTATATTTTGTAGTAATCGCATTTTTAGGTGCATGTTCAGGTGATGACCCATTACCACCATCCGCGGAAGCCTGTTTTGACTATTCACCGCATTCTGACATTACAGTAGGCGAAGAGATTTCTTTTACAAATTGTTCAGAAAATGCAACATCTTATGCCTGGGATTTTGGAGATGGTACGGTTTCGACAGCGGAAGACCCCAGCCACACGTATGATGAAGCGGGGAGTTATATTGTAAAACTGGTTTCAGCCAATACGTCCGGTATCGACACCGTCTCGGCCACAATTGTTGTTGGAGATGCTAATTTTTTTTCCATAAATGATGCCAGATATGATTTAACCAGCGCTGTTTTGATACATAATGCCGGTAAATGGCACAGTTTATTTTTAGTAGATGATCGTATGACAACTTCTTTAATGGGCGTGGGAAACATCGTTTGTCTGGATGTACTGGCCGGAAAAGGAAAATTCGATATAACCGGCGCATATACTTTAAGCGGCAAAGAGTTCAATGGTGAGGAAGCTGATATTTCAGCTATGACCGGTAATACAGTTTATAATGGATTTTGCTCCCTGGCTTATGATTACTCATTTGAAAATGAATCACCGGCTGCCAATGACCTGGTTTGGGAGGGAGATGAAAATTACAACAATTTCGACATGTCCATAGAAGAAACCGATGGTATATACCTTATCACAATTACAGTAGATATCAATGGTAAGCATATTAAAGTGTTTTACAAGGGGGAATTAACCTTTCAATCATCAAATAATTAAAATTTTACGTCATGCGACAAATGATAAGAATAATTCTGTACCTATTAATTTTTATCAATGGTACCGTTTGGGGGCAGGAAGGGGATTCATCTGAATTTAACGCCCCCTGTATTGAACTGGGAAAACTGGAGCAGGAATTGAAACCCCTTACCAAAAAAATCGAACAGAATCCAAATGATCATCCACAGAACTATCTGGAAAGAGCCAGGTTAAATGCAAATATTGCAGACCTTCAACGAGCATGTTATGCGAAAGATGTAGGTACCGGAAGTCGTTGGAGAAACAAAGATATTTTGAGAGACCTCAATAAAGCTATTTTTTTAGGGTTAGAAACGGCTGAGATTTACCTGCTAAGGGGGCGGTACCACTGTGACAACGATAATTTTACTGTCGCATTGCAAGATTTTTTGGAAGCCTATGAGTTAAACCCCAATCAACGGGCTGACTATTATTATTATCGGGCTAAATCCTTTCATGGTTTGGAAAAAAGAAAAGAAGCTTTAAGTGATTTTAATAAGGCTGTAGAAATGTCGCCCACAGAAGGAAGATTTATTGCGGCACGTGGCATGATAAAAATAGAATTACATGATAGTTATGGTGCTATTCAGGATCTGGAAAGAAGCATACAAGTTAATCCTTCTTTGGCCAAGAATTTTTCAGTTATTGCCTATATAGTTGCGTTAAGAACAGGCTTGGAATACTATGAAGGAGCACAAAGTTTTATTGATTTAACGGAAAAACAGCTATCATCTGACCCACTGCTTTTGAATAGAAGGGCTGAATTGAAACAAAAGATGAGGGATTTGGAAGGGGCATTATCAGATTTAAATAAAGCATTGGCGTTATGCCGGAAAAATCATTCCTGTGACGCTGGTTTGTTGAGAGAGTTGTACTCATTAAGAGGCGACACCAAGTTTTTGTTAAATGATTTACCAGGTGCATTATCTGATCAGGATGAGGTTATTAAACTTGGTCATTATGGCAATACCGATAAGGACATAAAAGGCGCTGTTCAAACATTTGATAACAGTGATGCATACTATAAAAAGGCTCGCTATAAAACTTTCAGCAATGATTTAGCTGGTGGTATGAATGAAATAAACAAGGCCATTAAGTTTTATGAAGACGTCCATGGAGATACTATTCGGCAAGATCGGTCTCAGGCCGTTTACCGTGAACTAAGGGCATGGATAAAGTTTTCAATGGGGGATCTACAAGGAAGTTATAGAGACTATCTGGAGGCCTGGGAGTTTGATAAGTATGAATCGATACGCTTGAGACAAGTTGCATTTATTCAGATCAAGCTAAACAATATACCTGCTGCTATTGAATTCCTGCAACAGGCTAAATTCTGGGGAATGGAGCAGGATCCTGATTTACTCAATGATTTGGGCAATTACTTAAATGAGGTGGAAAAGTATAAGGAAGCACGGGAATATTTGAAAAAATGTATTGAAATTGAACCGGAATTCCTGGATGCTTATTTAGGATTGGCTACTGCTTCTTTCTATCTGCAAAACAAGGCTTTGACTGACTCATACGTATCAGAGGCACGAACATTGGCTAAGAAAGACGGTGCTGACCATTTGAGCATTGAAATGTTGAAAAAGGCGGGATCGTGGGGGGCTTTTCTACCAAAAAAGAGAAAGGCTTTGACTGCTTTGCTATAAATTATTCTTAAACTCTATGAAAAAGACTCTTTCTCTCAATTTCATGCTATTTTTTTTGTTTTTTCCACTCATTGCCGAGGCACAGGAAACAAAAATATTGTTTTCTGACCTTATCGCAGTTTATAACTATACTCAAAATATACTGGAAGCGCCAGATAACAAATACCTCTTTAGCTATACCCATACTTATCACAAGCAATGGAACTACAGGGCATTTTTACGAATGTACAATAAAGAGATGGAGGCACAGCTTCAGCCTTATGAAGGAAAGTATTTGGCCTTTACAATTGACGACAGGTCAAAAGATCTTATCCCTGATATTCCGCCCTCATATTACCGTTACCTGGAATACCAAAAGAAAATAGAAAAAACCGAAACCGGTGAAAACCAAAGAAAACAAGAGGACAACTATTACCAGCATTTAATCGACGATATAAACAAGAAGATTGAAAATATAAAGAAGCGTGGAGATGAATTGATCAGTGAGGAAAACGATTATCGTAGAAAAATGCTAAAAAAAGCCAATACGAAAAGTACGTTTAATGCATTTATCGGGGGATTTACCGGCAGTGAATATACTTATTTTACCGTCCCTAAAGGCGACCTTTTAACCTGGGAAATTACTTATCCGGGTATGCCTACCTATTATGATTTCACCCGGAAAGCATGGGTAAGCCATACGGTTCCTGCTTACACAAAATTTGCGGGCAAGACATTTACAAAGCTCCCAACTTCAAAAGCGATCGCGAATTCCAATCAGATTTTGGAAATATGGTACAACGAGTTAGACAGATTGGAAAATGAGAGAATGGCATATAATCTTCAAAATCCTCCTTCGACTGATTTAACCGGGATTTATGATGAATATGAGACTTTTGGCTATGGTTCTTTAAAAGAAGGATTATTTGGATGGTATTATCATGAATTAAAACACAGATACCGAAACTGGTATGCAAAAACCCTGCGATCCTATCGAAAAAGATTGGAATTAAATACCGGATATGATTTGAATTTTCTTATTCAGTTAAACCGTTATAGACATCAATTGTATGAGTATCTTCAAAAATTACTGGGTTTTACCGAAATCAAAAGGAATGAATTGATAAAGGGTTATAATTATGTGGAAGGTGTTTTAAATCAAACTTCCGAACTTTTGGAGGACCTGGGCAATAGCGGATCAGAAAAAACAGAATTATACAGCCAACTGAAATCTATTCTCGAATACCATCGGTTGAATCAGCATAATAAGCTTTACCGTGTATATTATTCACTCAACCGGGCGTATTTCGATCATATCAAAGCGCTGTGGGCAGCGCTGGAGATGAAAAATGAACCCGTTGAATTAGCTATAGCTTTTTTGGAACATAGCGTGCCAAAAACAAATTTTTGGTGGGATAAAAAATTCAAAGAACTGATTGGCACTTATCATTTAGGGATAATTTATATAGATAATTCCATATTTGAAGATGAAAACTATTATGATGATTATCTTAAAAATGTGACCGTTGATAACATTTCCGTTTTGGTGGATGATAAATATTCGGCAGATAAGTTGTTACAATTGAATGCGGTCAGTGGATTAAAAACTGTAAAACTAATGATTAAGGAAAATAGTGGTAAACTTACGAAGCTTAACAATGTAAAAGGTAAAGCTTTGTTTGATATTGTTGTTGATTGACAAAGATCAGGGAAGTTGGTTAATATAAGCCGGCAGGTGGATAATCGAAGGAAAGATAATCCCTCAACGAAACTATGAAAATTATAATAGTATGACTGATACGCAATTTTGTTGAAGGCAAACGTGTCGTAACAATCATACGATTTCTGCTTAAGGGCCTATGAATAATGGGGTGAGCTATTGCCTATGGACCGGGCAAGATAGTTTCTCTCATTTTTCTATTGGTGGAGCAGATGCGATCCCAAAAGAACAGGATCTCTTTGTATACATACAAAAACTATTTGTTAAGGCTTTATTACCTACTTAACCAACCAGTTGGCTCTCACTATTTTTAATACCATTAGATATTAGGCACCCTTGGTATAATACGCAATCATTTGTTTTCTGTGTAAAGATTTGTTTTAAAAGGGTGGCTTGTGTTAATCCCATATTAATCAGGCATTAAATTTTTACTATTTGTAAAATAAGGTGATTATAATGAAACTTTTTTTGATATTTTCGACCCGAATCGGATGAAATTTGATTTCTGGTAAGATTTTACCACATATCAAGGATTCACAAAACGTTTGCTGGTGGACGAATGAAATATATGTTGTCATAAGCAAAGTGAGCTGTCAAGAGCAAACGATAAGGATAGTTGAAACAAGTAAAAAAATCATGCTATTCAAATAGCTTCTTATCGTGCGGTGTTGTTTTAAAAAGATTAATAGAATCGTAAATATTTAATAATGAATTATAATTGGAGAGCAATGAATATCACTAAAATGGTTAAGTCGATGCTTTTAGTTGCCTTAGTATGCAGTTGTCAGCATTCAACGAAAACAGAGAAAGCCCATTTTCAGTTTCCACAGGGTGTGGCCTCGGCAGATCCACAGCCCAATGCCATAATGTTGTGGACAAGGGTTGTAAACACGAATGCAAATCCCGATAGTATAAATTTAAGTGTTGAGGTTTCTGAATCTCCTGCTTTTAGCGCAATAACTATATCTGAGCGTATCACAGCCTACAAAAATGATGATTACACCATTCGCTATTATGCCCGGGAACTTGTACCGAATAAGAAATATTATTATAGGTTTATTAGCGGCAGCGATACCTCGAGCGTCGGACGGACTTTCACAGCTCCCGAAGAATTCGATTCTGCTTCATTGAATTTTGCCACCATGGCATGCTCCAGTTACGAACAGGGTTTCTATGGAACATTGAAACGTTTAATAGAAGAAGATAAATCCAAATCCGAAGCTGAGCAAGTTAAGGTTATTTTTCATTTGGGAGATTTCATTTACGAGGTCGTGGGTGATGACCCCAGATACGATAATCACCAGCCAAACTGGTTGATCGATGCCAATGGAAAATTTCGAGATATCCCTCCTTTCCCCAATGGTAAACAATGGCCCGATTCCGATCATTGGAAATCCGGTTCATGGAGCCCCATTACCGTGCATGATTACCGGCATCTTTATAAAACCTATCTTTCAAACCCGGTTATTCAGGAAGCCCGGGCAAGATGGCCATTTGTGTATACATGGGATGACCATGAGTTTGCGGATGGCAATTACCAGTCTCATTCCTATATAGGCGATCTATTGGGGCTAGAAGGAATGCAACAGATAAAAGTTGCCTCGAATCAGGCATGGTTCGAATATTTACCATCCATCCTAAGCCATGCACCGGACATCGGCTCCATTGAAAACCGGGCCTACGATTTTCGGCCCACAAAGGTTAGTAATGTATCGATTGGCACAAAAAAAGCGGATGGTCTTTTTGTGGAGGAAAATAACATGAAAGCGATTAACTCCATGTGCATGTATAGGGCCTTACAATGGGGGAGTGACGTCCTGATCATTGTTACAGATACCAAGAGCTATCAAGACCCCGGAATTTCCGTACTCGGTAGTGAACAAAAGACATGGTTCAAGGAATTGCTAGAGACTTCAGATGCAAAGTGGAAGCTATGGCTTAATAGTGAGCCCTTACTAGGGACTTTTCTTGACTACGATAATATCGAAGGTTCAGGCATGGGCAGGGCTTTGATTTCTAAAGGCGCTTGGAAAAGCATGGAGAATGAAAGAGAAGAACTTTTGAATTTTATTAAAGAGAAGCAAATAACTGGCGTTGTTTCTTTATCCGGTGACTATCACATTCAAATGGCATCCACTGTAAATGCAAAAAATGGCACACCTGTTATGGCTGATTTTACGGTGACTGCTTTGAGCTCATTCCCGGGTTTTTTCTGGTTGGAACGCAGAGCCCGAAATCTTGTAAATCCTGCTTTGTATGATTTGTTTGCCTTTCAGGACGATAACGGGAAGTTGCTTCCTAATATCAACACCAGCATAATGTTTGGCGCTACTGCCGGATTGGAAATGTCAGCCTCAAATAATTGGGCAAAAGCCAAGGCCAAAGCTGATAACGCTGTAAATCCCAGCCTAAAGTATTTCGACTGTGAACATAATGGGTATCTTACCGGGGCTCTTACTTCGACTGCATTGGATATTACATTTGTCAACACTGAAAATGCCAGAACAGATCATGAGGCGCTGGGAGCGAAAATTGTTTCCCAGCTTATGTTTAACTTACCTTTTTGGGAACCTGGAAAATCCCCGGTGCTGTCCGTCCCAATAATTGAAGGGGCTGTTTTTCCCATGTCAAACTAAGCGAAACCAGATTGGACGTCTAATATCCACAGCAGTTATTGAGAGAACTTAAATCCTTAAAATACTTTTGTCATTCATTCATGGACCCAATGTTTGAAGTTTTTGAGGTTTTAGATAATAAAGACCACGAGGTGGAATATCACTCCAAAATGGAGTGATATATCCACATTTACAAGCGTTTGAAAGTATAATAGCGTATATTCGGACGTTGTGTGTCATAAATGAAAATGATGTTGAGACTAGTGCCGGTAATAGAATTAGGATATGCCGACGAGGGTGTCGAAACTCCTGAACGCGGGCCTTATTGGGAGTATCCTGCGGATTGGGATAATTTCAACAATGAATCTTATAAAAGAGCTGGATTTAAAGATGCTTTTACACCTTTTGATGCGGGATCTTCGCTCTATGAAATAGAAAAAATCAGTGATGATAATCTAAAAAAGATTGTCCTTGATCACACGGAAGAATTAAGAAATGGTGAATATGATCGTGACCAAGCAAGTCCATTATTTGGCGGATATATTCTTGAAATTAATTCGGAAGGACGCTTCTATCCACAATGCTGCGGAAATTTGGGAGATATTCAATTTTGGCGTAACATTTCAAATGGTAAAGACTCCTTTTATGAAGGACACCCAGCGCCAATTGTGAAATTTGAAAATGATGACATAGTATTTGATTTGAGTGTTCGGGAGTTTGACGAAGCATTCACGCCTCTTCCTGATAAACGAACATTTAGATTTAAAAAAGAAGACTTAAAAGAAGCGATAAATGCCTGTGAATTGATTTTAGAAAGATTTGCCCAAAGAATTCAGAAGATTAATAAATTCAACAATTTGAATCTTGAAAGAATTGAAGATTTACTGGTTTGGGAAAATATTAATTATCAATAAAGACACAACAATCAAAATGGACCAGGCACAACAACTATTACGCAAAGTCTTTCAGGACCATAAACCAAGAGAAATAATTACCATAACCGTTTTTGGTGACATTATTTTCAAAACGGCTGATGCCTATCGGTTTTTGCAAATCTACATCAATAACAACAATGCACAAAAGGCCTATCGCTACAATTTTGAGCTGTATACCATAGCCAGGGACGAAACGGAATACCAAGACTTTCTCGAGGGGAGGGACACCATGCAACAATACCAAAAACTTATGTGTCGTAACAACCTGTACCATGAAATATCACGCGCAAAAATATGTAACACACAAGAAGTATATGTAGCCGACAAAGATTATTACTATGGTGCCAATCTCGACGACTTTAACGTCCGACCACTGCACAAAGTATACGAAACCATTTTGACTACACACACCTTTAATGAAGACACGCTCTGCCAGCTCACGTCCATAGATCAACTGGAGGAAACACCGCACTTTTACGTGCAAAAATTGTATTGGGGCTATGACACAGGCCGGGACGCCACCGGATTGTACGACAGTACCAACCTCCAAAACCTATCGGTATGGCAGGAAATAGGAACCTATTTAAACGAAAACATCCAAAAGTTACAGCACCTGAGCGTACTCTCGGTCACCAATATGCACGAAGTTCCGGAAGCATTTCTCGATCATATCCACACGCTCGCCAACCTAATCAGTTTGAGTATAGGAACACATACCGAAGAAGCACAACCCCTTTTCCACCGACTGGAACAATTACCGCCACATTTGGACCAACTGGAACAGTTAAAATACCTGGATCTAAGCGGCAATCAACTAACCGGGCTCGGAGCAATCACAAAGCTCGGAAACCTTCGCACATTAAAGCTGTCGGAAAATCAACTCACCAACCTGGAAGGCCTGGAAAGCTTACAGGAACTGGAAGAACTGGATCTTTCGGGAAACAACCTCACCCAACTGCCCAAGGCATTGGCGCAGTTGCCCAAATTACGGAAATTGAACCTGGCCAAAAATCAGCTCAAAACCATTCCGGATTGGTTAGGAAGCTGTACAACCCTGGAAGAACTCAACCTGGAACAAACCCAATTGGAAACCCTGCCGGAGAGCATCGCCACTATCCCCGGACTAAAAATACTGAGCCTCAAAAAGAACCCGTTTACCGCACTGCCACACACCATGGCCCAACTCCCCAAAAGCGTGGTAAAAATAGCGCTAAGAAACGCCGCCCTGTATGACAAAAAGGTAAAGGAACAAATGGCGCAATACCCAACCGGCACGCACCTGTTTGAAGCCGACTTTAACTTTAAGCTTATGGTCATACAGCAACTCATGTATGTAGAGGAAGTACTGCTGCCAAAGTTCAATATCCGGGAGTTTGCCAAAAACTATACCCAACGCACCATCGACATAGAAGAAGAAGGATACGCTCCCATACCCGAAGCCATAGACTATTTTAAAAAACTGCCCATCCCCATGGAACTGCTCATCGATATAGAAGAGCTCCTCCCCGACGGCGGTGATGAAATATACGGGCAAATCATCCCCTTTTGGGATGGTGAAACCGAAGACTTTATGGTAGAAAATTTAGCCGATATCGCCTATCTGCCACGACTCAAACGCACCAACACGATGAACTTTAACAAGGCACAAGTTAAAGCGTTACGTGCCAGGAAAATAAAAGTAAGTACCTATTAAAAGCACCCGGAAAATGGAAATACGCCGGAGGTAAATCAAGGAAAAATTAAAAGAAATCCCTCCCCAGATAGCCCAAAATTTACTCCCCGGAGCATGTTCGCAGCATGCTCCGGTGTTGTGATCCTTTTAAAATCATAATAATGGCTGTTTAATCATTCAATCATTCAGGCTTTCCCGATACAGCGAATTGGTTATTGAAAAAATCAGGGGAGCGCGTCATTACTGTTCCAGATATCATGGGTGGTTTTCCAACTACCGTCCGGCTGCCGCCGAAGAATGTTAAGGTATTTCGATTTGGCTACTGTAGATGAGCCCCCTTTATGTGGAGTAAGCCTTACGACTGCCTCACCTCTGCCATAGGCCAGATCCCCCGATACTTCGACCTCTTCATAGTAGCTGTCCAACTCGGTTTTGTATTCATCAAATATGGCCTGGTAGTACGTCCTTACCGCTTCTTTTCCGGATGATGCCGGTTTTCCAGGCGCCATAAGGATCGCATCTTCTGTAAAATGCGATGCGATCACTTCGGCATTTCCTTCATTGAAAGCTTTCGCCCGCGCACTGCTTACTGCAGTGATGGCTTCCTTATCTTTCTGTAACCGAGTCTGAGCTGTTGTGTTCCGGGAAAAGCCTGTTAAAACCAGCAATCCGCTGAGTATCAAAGGGAATTTTAGAGATGTCATGAGGGTTTTGTTGTGTAAATTGTATTAAAAGGCAAGTAAGTCCGGCTGGACGAAGGTTTGTCTGGCTTTTTCACTTTTAAATACACTGAAGCTATAGTGCTGGTTCAGCAAATCTTTGAAGTTGCTTTTTAGCCTGGGAAATTCGTCCATGAAGTCTTTAAAATTACAAGACCTGGATTTGTTGACAAAATGTGCTACGGCTTTGACCGCCGCAAGGGTCACGGTGCTATGAAACTTCATGCCATCACCAAATTTCCGGTCAAATTGAGCAATTTGATGTTCAATGTTCTTTGCGGCCCTTTCCACGCCGTATTTGGTTACATGGATCCAGGCCAACCGCAAATGCGCTTCATGACTAAAAAGTTTTGGATCGGGTACAGCACTTTCAAACTGTTTTTCGAATTCAGGGTCTGATAAAGCATAATGGGGTTCCATAAGTAAGTGATTGTTATTCTCCTGGAATTCAACGATTCCGGCATAATAAGGTTTAAAGCGGTAATTAAATCCAAAGGTAGCAAGGGCTATATTTAAAAGGTAAAGAAACACCAATGCGCTTAAATTATTTTGTCACCAATTTAGAAAACGAAGATGAAAAAAGCGTTTGACTTTCTGGCTTTGAAAAAGAAAATTGAATTGGCAAAAAGTAGAAATTTTCATTGATTGTAGTGCCGCAAGCCACATCTGGCAGTGATCGGGGAAAAACTATTGCCGTCATCAGTTATCTTACCTGGCTGGGCTGGATCATTGCACTGGTCATGCACAGTAGCAACAAATCTTCTATCGGAGCTTATCATCTCAGGCAAACTTTAATGTTCCATCTTACTGCCATTGGCTTTTACATTTTGCAATCCATTCTGTTTTTTGCCGGTGGCTTTTTAGGTTTTATTATCTGGATTGCCCTCGGATTACTGGTGTTATGGGTGATGGGCTTTATTTCAGCCATCAATGGCGAGGAAAAACCGATTCCAGTCATTGGCCAAAAAGCGAATGAATGGTTTGGCGGTGCTTTTAAATAATTAAAGATAAAAACTTAACTTCCGCAAGAAATGGGTAGGTTGGTGATGGACTGTAAGCTAGCTTTGTGTCGATGTAAGTTCATATAAAAGCATTGATCATGGAAAACTTTGATTATTACAGGGTTGAAAAGGCCATCCAATACATTGAAGCTAATTATAAATCCCAACCCTCGTTAGAGGAAATAGCTGATCATGTCTGTTTAAGCCCATTCCATTTTCAAAGGTTATTTAAGGATTGGGCAGGTGTAAGCTCTAAGAAGTTTATACAGTTTTTGACCCTGGAATATGCCAAAAAAGTACTGTCCGACAGTCAGTCGGTTTTTGAGGCATCGTTCCAGTCCGGCTTGTCTGCTCCGTCAAGGTTGCACGATTTGTTTGTGAACATTGAGGCGGTCACGCCAGGTGAATACCGGACAAGCGGCGAAGGGTTAAAGATTTATTATGGGTTTCACCGGTCGCCATTCGGATCCTATATGCTGGCAGTTACGGAAAGAGGTATTTGCGCTTTACATTTTGCTGCGGAAAATGAGAAGCAAAGGTATATGGATATATTAAAAAATCAATGGACCTATGCGGTCTTTGAAGAAAATCCGGTTTATACCAATACTTATCATGAGCGGCTATTCAAAGCGGATCAGGACTTGGGACAAAGAAAAATTACGTTGTTAATAAAGGGCACGAATTTCCAGTTGAAGGTATGGAAGGCTTTATTACAAATACCACCCGGAAGTTTAGCATCGTATGATAGCGTGGCCAAAGCCATCGGCAAACCTGCTGCATCCAGGGCTGTCAGCAGCGCAATTGGTGCGAATCCGGTTGGGTTTATTATTCCCTGCCATCGCGTTATCAATAAAATCGGGGCTATAGGTCAGTACCGTTGGGGTTCACCACGGAAAAAAGCAATGATTGGCTGGGAGGCCGCGCAGTTGCAGGAGGCACTTCGTTTGAGACATAAGATGCCCGCGTAGGAGTACAGTACATTCCCATAATTTTTCCAATTCGAAGATATTTTCCTTAGTGTCTCTTTGTGCCTCCGTGGTGAAAAATAGTTA
>NZ_JBXEQE010000042.1:0-46305 GCF_056858335.1 Agaribacillus sp. DX54 | reverse complement strand
TTTCCCCATTAGAAAAGGAATAATCATCTGCCAATAGAATTTGTGCGTCATTTAAATCATCTTTGATCTGTTTATATACTAGTTCTATTGAAGTTCTTGAAGTAATTGTATTAACCTTATAATCCGTATCTGTAATTAAAGGGACGTCGCCATATAGGTTTACCAGATAAAAATGGCAAAATGCCCTTATAAATTTAGCCTCACCTTCCAACTGGTTTTTGATTGTCTCCGTTACTTCCGTTGAATTTGACAATCCTTCAATTACAACATTACTATGATAAATATATTTATAAGCATCCTCCCAGGTGAGTTGAACATGCCCATTGGTTGCAATCAGCCCATTATTAAACAATGCTATGCTGTCAATATCTGTTGAGTGATTGTCAAGTTCATCAGATGACAGTCCAGATAAAAAAGTAATACTCGTGGCACTGCCACTAGCAAAATAGTTACTACTAATCATATTACTATAGATACCCCTAACTGCTGCGATTGCCGTACCGTCTTCAGAATAAACTGTCTCTCCTACAAGTTCAGATTGGGGCAAGTCTACCTCTACAAAGTCCTCACATGAAAAGCAGAAAGTTAAGAGGATTATATAAAGTAATAACCTTAAGTTAGGTGAAGTAAAATTCATGAAGCCAAAGGGGATTGAATGTTTAAATTTCATAACTATCAAATTAAAAGGTTAGCTGTATACCACCTGTAAAAGTTCTCAAAGGTGGCAATAGGGAAATGCTTCGGGTTTCAGGGTCTATACCCTCATAATCTGTAAAAGTTATTAAATTTAGACCCTGAGCATAAATTCTAACATTTTTGAAATAGATCTTTTCTAACCAAAGTGACGGTAACTGGTAAGAAATTGAAATATTTTTTAACCTAATAAAGGAGGCATCTGTTACAACTTGATCGCTTTCGTTTCTCGCAGAGTATGAAATAAAGTTTTCACCAAAAGATTGGGAAAATCTTTGAATACTACTGATATCACCAGGGTTTTGCCAGCGTTCTAAAACAGTTTCCGGTTGATTGCCTACAAGACCAGGCATCGTAAAAGCTACTTGTTGATCAAACCCCGTTTGTTTTACAAATTGAAAAAAAATGTCCAGTTGAAACCCTTTGTAAACTAAAGTATTATTAACACCACCAAAAAAATCCTGACCTAGGAAGTTTACCGTTTGTACGTCATTAGGAAATGAAATATTTCCATCTTCGTCTTCGTCTTGAAATTCATAAACACCATTTTGTGGATTTACTCCTAGAAATCTATTGGTTTTAGTAATATCTAGAGACTCTCCGACTACAAAAGTGTTAGCAAAAGGCGAGCCTTCTAAATTTGGATATTCTAAAAGTTTATTGCGTGGTATTGTGATATTTATACTGCTTGTCCATGAAAAAACATCAGATTTAGTATTGATGGTATTTAATACAAGCTCCCAACCAGTGTTTTGAACTGTTGCAGGTAGATTAGATTGAATAGAAGAAAATCCAGAAATAACAGGTAATGACAAACCTACTAATTGATTAGATGACCGATTACGGTACCAACTGGCCGTCAAAAAAAATCGATCGTTTAAAAAGCCCAATTCCATCCCGAATTCAAGTTTATTATTAGTTTCCCACCTGTAATCTGGATTTGGTAAACGGACGGGGAATAAACCTATTTCATCCTGGTAAGGTAAAACTGTAGAAGAATACGTATCCAGGTAACCATAATCACCAATTTGATCATTTCCTGTGGTTCCATAACTTCCTCTAAACTTCCCAAAACTGAGAAAGGGTAGACTATTTCTTACAAAGTCTTCGTTGGAAAAGACCCAAGCCACTCCCAAAGCCCCGAAATTAGCAAATTGATTACCAGGTGCAAAGCGACTTGAACCATCTCTGCGACCTGTAAGATTAAACAAATATTTACCCTCCCAATTGTAATTTATCCTTCCAAAAACCGCATTATAACGATATTCCGAATGGTTACTAGAGGAGTTAAAATCAGCAGCTGATTGAATATTTTCAATTAGATCATCACTTGGAAACCCAGATGCAATCAATACTTGGTTTTCCTGAACACTTTTTTGAAAAGTACTACCAATTAAAATGCTTAACTTACCTTTAGCTATATTTCTCTGGTATTCTACCTGAGGTTCAATAATCCAGGTTTTAACCGTATTCTCTCCAAAATTTGCAGAACCAGAAGTACGTGCCCAATCCGGATTAAATGAACTAATTGGTTCAGTATTTATTTCTTTCAAATGTATTTGAGAAAACCCAAGATTTGTTTTAATTCGTAATCCATCCGATACTTGGTAACTTAAGATGGCGTTTGTATTCAAATTATTTGTATTGCTTTCATATTTTCTGCGCAGAGATGCAAAAGGATTTATCCAAGTTAAGTTTTCCCAATTTAAATCACCATTTTCGTCATATATAGCAGGAGCATTGGGTGGAAGAGTAACTGCATTACGTGTTAGTTGTAAAGCGGGAAGATTGTTATTATCATCCACATAATTCACAGAAAGTGATGCAGTAAAATTCTTGTCATATGATGAATGATTAATATTTAAAAGATCCGACCTCCTTTGATAGGCAAAATCGCCCGGAAAGACGGTCGTTTGTCGAGAATACCCGCCCCTAAACATGAATTGAGTATTGGCGCTGCCTCCGGATATTGAAGCTTGTGCATTTGTGAAATGTGCAGTTCTTCCGAAAAAAAGTTTTTGCCAATCCGTATATCTAGTGGAATCCCAAAGAGTTAAGTCATGTTCCCATGGTTGAGGGACTGTTCCATCGTTGGCAAAAGCTTCCCTTCTCATTTCCAAATACTGCTCTGTATTGAGTATATCCATCGTATTAGTTACCTTTCCGAAACCTTGACTCATATTTATATCCACTACTGTTTTTCCAGCCTTTCCTTTTTTTGTAGTAATTAATACTACTCCATTGGCTCCTCTTGAACCATAAATAGATGTTGCATCTGCATCTTTTAGTACTTCGATACTTTCAATGTCAGCGGGGTTGATTACATTAAGGGGATTTGCTGCTGGGATTATCTCTGAGCTTAACACATTCGATGATAAGGGTGAAGCTGGAAATGGTACACCATCAACCAGATACAATGGGTTATTGCCGTCACCCCTAATGCTGTTTCTTCCTCGTATTAGTATATTAAACCCCCCACCTGGCAGACCTGTAGACTGTTCAATGAATACGCCAGCAACTCTTCCTGCAATGCCTGTAGAGGATTACTTATTGGTTGCTTTTCTATTTCTTCGGCGGAAATTTTAGCAATGTTTCCCGTACTCTCGCGTTTATCTGAATCCCAATATCCCGTACTCACGACAATCTCTCCCAACGTAGTCACATCCAACATCAGCGATACATCAACCACCACTCTTCCCCCAATTGCTACCTCTAGCCGTTCATAACCAACATAAGAAAAAACCAAAGTCGTAGCATCATCCGGCGCCGACAATCTATAATTCCCATCCGCATCTGTAATCACCCCTATACTAGTACCTTTAACCAACACACTAGCCCCGGGCAGCGGTGCGCCTTCTACGTCTGTCACCTTTCCACTGATGTCTTGTTCGAGCACAGGTTGTGTTAATTTTTTGGGGCCTTCTTTTTCTTTGAGCGCCTCGGTGCCGATGGCGATGGCGCCGTCGTTTTGCTGGAATATGAGGCCGGTGGCGCTGGCAATTTGCTGTAGAACGTAGGCGATGCTTTTGTTGTCGGCGCTGAGAGTAATCCTGTGGTTACTGGTTTTGGATAGCAGGTCGCCTGAATAAATAAACTTGAATTCGGTTTGGACCTCCAGGACATTGATCATCTGCCTTAGTGAGGCATCTTGCAAGTCGACGGAGACCATGACCTCTTTAATGTTTTTGTGCTGCGCATTACCGTCATTGGCCAGCAGTATACTTGTAAACAAGCAGGTAAGTATTATACCATACAAAAAGGATTTACTCATAATTACAAGGATCCTTGTGAAACGTAAAGGTTTGCTCATACGATTTGATTTTAATTAGATCACCTGATCTTTCGGCCAACATTTGCTACAACACTTGGACAGCCTCTGATCGGTTTCTATATTTTTTTGTTTAAGTAGTTTACAGTTTTAAAAAATATCCATCTGTTCGTTTAAAAAGTCTTATTTCAAATCCTACCCATCACATCCCTTTCCATCAATTTTTACCCCATCTGCAGTAAATTGATACTCAATCCCCAGCGCTACCTTTAAACTCTCAAGTACGGTATACAATGAGGCGTTATTATACTCTCCAATGATCAGGCAGTCATTTAACCCTTCATTCATCAACTCAAAATCCACATCATACCATCGCGATAAGGTTACAATTACCTCTTCAAACCTTGTTTCTTCAAAATGAAGCGTACCATTGGACCAGTCCAAATATTTCTCAGCATCTACCTCCAGCTTGGTAAGATCGTCACCGGTCAGACTATATACCGCTTGCTGGTTAGGTGTAAGCTCCAGTTCCTGATTTGCCATAATATTATCCTGATCTTTGGCAGCATCCTTCTGTACTTTCACTTTTCCTGTGGCCACAGTCACCTCAATGGCTTCTTCGCCAGGGTAAGCCTTGATGTTAAACGAGGTGCCTAGTACCGTCGTAACCAGATCACCTGAACGGACAATAAAGGGGCGGCCGGGATCTTTTTCCACCTCAAAAAAGGCCTCACCTTCCAGAAAAACCTCCCTGGTATTACCTTCAAAAAGCTTGGGAAAGATAAGCTTACTGCCTGAATTAAGTTTGACCTGGGAACCATCAGAAAGAGGGATTGTGGACTTTTGTCCATGTTGACTGACCTTTTCTACATAGGCAACTTCAGGTGACACAACTATACCTTCATGGGAGAGATAATACCACATCCCGGCACCACCGGCAACCACCGAAATAATGAAAAATCTTTTGAGCCAATTCCAAAATCCCGTTTTTTTTCTTTTGTAATTCAGGTCGCTTTCTGCCCTGCCGATTTTTTTAATAGCCCTTTCTATTTCATAATCATGTCCTTTTGATGCTTTTATAAGTTCTTCAAGCCGCCTGTTTTTCTTGTCCAGGTCTTTGCTGCTTTCTTTTGGAAAATTGATGGACTTATATTTTTCTGCCAGTTCAAAGTAATCCCACAACTCCGAAAGGTGTTGCCTGATCCGAGGGTCATAGTCTGATTGTTTCAGGTAAGTATTAAATTTTTCCAATTCTTCTTTACTAATCGTTTTGTTGACAAATTTTTGAAACAAAAAGCTAATCTCATTTTTCATTTTCATAACAAGCGCATAGTTTGCCAAACGTCCTTTTAGTGTTTTCCGGGCCTTTGTAAGAAATACTTTTCATGGGGTAAAAACTCCCAGCGATAATTTAGTTTTTTTTTGAGTTGCTGATAAGCAGGGCAATATTTACTAAAAAAATGGAAACAGGTTTTGTCTGCAAGTAAGTGGACCAATAGGAAATACCTCTTTAGCATACCAGATTGAGGCTAGAAGATTCTGGCACCGGATTAGGTGGGTGGAGCATTTAAGAAAAGAGCAATGTGAGTAGAAAAAGGAATCAGATGCTTAAAGCCAACAACAAAAAAGAAACCGGGATTTCAGCATTGGCTTTCAACTTTTCCTTAATAGCCCGAAGCGCCAGGCCCAGATGATTCTGAACCGTTTTTACTGTCAAATGAAGTTCAGCAGCTATTTCTTTGTTGCTTTTCCCTTCGTTCCGTGACAATTCATAAATCAGTCTTTTTTGGGCAGGAAGTTCCGCTATAACATCTTTCAGAATACGTTGATACTCTTTGAAGGTGAAGGCGTCCTGGGTACTGTTGCTGGCGGCATGATTGATGTTCGCGGCCTGTTCCTTTTTCAAGCGTTCATTACGGGCAACTTTCTTTAAATGATCAAAAGCGAGTTTCCTGGTGATCTTGAAGATATAATGGCTAAAGTTAAGTTCGGGATTCAGCTTGCTTCTGGTCAACCATATCTTCAGAAATACTTCCTGAACCATTTCATCCGCCAGATACCGGCAATCTGTGATAACCAGTGCGTATGCTTTAAGCCTGACCTGATAATGCTTATAAATATCCATAAAGGCATCTTCATCTCCCGCCTTTATTCTTTTAATCAACTGACTTTCAGAATTATCCAGGTTGCTTGCTGTCGATTTTCCACCAGTAGTACTCCCCATGTTCACCTTGTATATATTAAGTTTCGATTAACAAATTATGATGTTAAAAACTATACAAGATAAACATTCTGGAAAAGATTTCAAGATTTTATGTAAAAAAATTCGAGATTTTTGACCGCAACAGGTGCTTAATAGCTATAGAATGACACAATAGTCTTAAGTAATTTTAACATCAAAAAATCTACAACTTACTGAAAAACAAGACATTCAGACCCTTTTATTTGACCTGTCATAAGTACACAACTCATATAATTCAATAATTTTAGTCGCTTCAGCAGGTTTTATGTAATCCTATGTTTTTCGTCAATTTTTTCAGGTTCTATTTTTGGAAAAAAAATTTATCTTAACAGGTAAAAATAAATTTATGCCTGGAATTCGGTAAAATTGGATGCCGCTCATTCAAAAAAATTCTTTATCCTTCGGAAAACGCCTTTTACCTTTGCTACCAGTTGCAAGCCCAGGTTGGTGTTTTTTTTCTCAACTTTTTTGAGGATGTGGGCAATTTTCCGGTTCAACTGTCTGTTCTCTTCTTCGAGCTGTTTGAGGAATTCTTCCCTGATTTTTAACTGCAGCAACTTCCTTTCGAATTCACAACTAGTGTGGTGCACTTCGTTTATCTCCATGTAATCCCACAATTTGGCAAGAATTCCCAGAATTTCTGCGTGAGATTGGTCATCCTACAGAAGGGCATAGAATTTTTCCAGCTCTTCTTTGGTTTTGAGGTTCTTGTCAAAAAACTTCTGAAATAATTGGTCGACGTTGTTTATCATGAAAGTAACATTTTTTAATTTCGCAAATCTCCATTTGTACAGTCCGTGTACAAATTAATACACGTATTACTGTCTGAACTCCCGGGTATAAGTAATTTTTTTACTTGATTACTGTGGAGTTTACCGCAATTCCGGATATGATTGACGGTTTGCGCTTTAAATGCTATAATTTAATCTGCCCGATATCCTGCCAGGTAAAAACAATTTTCAGAGCAAATGCTCGATTTCAGCACCCACCGTTATTTCCATGTAGTCCCACAACTCATTAAGGAGTCTTAGAAGGTGAGGGTCATTTTCCAGATCGAGTAAACAGATGCTAAACCTTTCCCATTCCTGTTTGTCAATATTTTTATCCACAAATTGCTGGAATAACTGGTTGATTTCTTTATTCATTCCCATAGCCTTTCATGATTTGCCGATGTTTGGTTCATTCTGACTTGGTCGTAAATTACGATGGTTTACAGCAGAATTCCAAAGCATTATTGCTTTTTTCTGTAGGGTAATAGGCGGGCATAAATCGAAGTGTTTTGAGCTCAGGTACTGTCTGGTAAACTCAACATCCGCTTGTTAGTTTTTTTATGATTGTCTTGATTTCATAAAATCGTTTGGCAGTTTCCACAATGTATTTGTCAAGTTCCTCACCTTTTTGATCCAGCTTTCCGGTAATCTGCTTGTCAGCATCGTCTTCTTCACGGTTAGCAGTTAGTTTCACATAGTCCCATAATTCATTCAGTAGCTGTTTAATCTGAGCGCTGTTATCAGGGTCCATCAGATAGGTGTAGAACCTTTCACGCTCTTCAGAAGTGAGGGTTTTATCAACGAACTTCTGAAACAGCTCGTTAATGGTGTCATTCGTTTCCATAGCTCTTAAAATATTTGAAAAATGACTGTTCACTAAATTGGATGGTTATCTAAAATACAACTTTCAGTGGCAGAATTCCAAATATTTCCGCATTTTTTGTAAGTGCAGCCCAAACCAACAGCAAAGCTGAGAAGAAAACAAAGATAAAAGCTTTAAAATTAGGTTGTTATGTAAATTATTTGTACTTTGTTTACTATCTACAGACAACATAAAAACGGAAATGAAATAAGACCTGTGGTTGTCACAGGAAGTAATTTGAATCCGGCTAATTTGTTATGCCAGCAATTGTATTATTAATGTAACCAGTTAAAATCTTTTTTTTTTGATGTAACCCTGTTCGACCGGCAAAGGCAGGAAGGTGGCAATATGTCATTTCTTTTTACCAAACCTTTAGGCCTTCAACCGGCGACTACTATGGAATCCATTTTACACATCCTAAATTATTTAAAGTTATGGTTTAGGGAAACTGTAGGCTGTCAGGCCTCCTCACGGGAACGGCCCGGTGGTCTATTCTATTTAATCAATTTTAACCAATCTAAATTTTATTAACATGAAAAAGTTAGTTATTATGTTTGTGATCTTACTGGCTCCTCTCGCATTCACCGCTTGTAATGAAGATGCTATTGATGACGTACAGCCGCAGGTTGTGGAAACTGAACAAGCTTCACTTACAGAAGGTGAAGAGGCAGAGGATAAGGGCAACCGATAAGGGGTAAAACCAGAGGCGGGCGAAGTTCGTCCGCCTTGCTTATTTTCATGCATGAATAACATATTTTCCTGTACCCTGCAATGGATACGGGTTACATATACCAATGTTACTTTATTTATGTCCGGATTGGTGGCAATAGTTTTCCAATTATAGGTTGTAATCAGGCAAGTTTTTAACTAGGATACAGTTGACCAAAGTTAAAAACATTAACCATCTCAAGCTTTAGTCAAAGGCTGATCCTGGTCATTAGTTTTTTAAGAGACTCATTGATTGGTCAAAAGACCAATGGCGGGAACGTCCGATCACGCTATTTGTAATCGGAGCAATTTTATTTTTATATAAATTTTTGATTATCATTTACTTATAACTATTCAGACTAACACTGCCCCCTTGAGTGGGCAGGAGGTGTTATAAAATGCCAAATTAAATAGCATTTCACCTCCTTTGGTTATAGTGGCTCTTATTGGATGGCCCACTGGTCCCGAGTAGATAATGCCATAATAACACTGCTTTAAAATATCTGCATTAAACATCATATGAGACTGTTTTCACCTGCTTTTTTAAAAACCGTAAAAAATACGTATCTTCGTAACAACAGCTATTAAATCATACAATTTTTATGAAAAACCTTTGTTTAGTGATATTCTTTTTCGGTTTAGGGGTTTGCAATTCACTGAATGCAGGATCTAACCCCTGGAAGCATTTGTCTTCAGATCGGCAGATAGATTCCCTCACGGCATACGTTCAAAAATTCAGTGAGAAAAATCACGACTTAACAATAGCATATGCCCAATGGTTGAGGAAGGTTGCCCATGAAACAAAAAATGATGAAGCCATGGTTTTCGCTCTCATAGAGTTGGCATGGGCGCATAAAAAAAAGGACAATCTGGATCAAAGTATTCTATACTATTTTGATCTGGAAAGGATCAATAAGCAATTAGGGGACATTGGTGGTCAGGCTACAGCCTATTTTAACATCGGTCAAATCTTTGCAAAAGTTTACGAATACGATAAGGCTTTAAACTATCTGGAGCGAGCCAAAGACTTTTATAAAGAAGCAAAACAGTATGGCAAGGTCAGTAAAGCGTTATATGAAATAGCTACCCGTTATATTGAGAAAAAACAGCCTGATATTGCTACAAAACGGTTGAAACAAGCGCTCGAGGTGTGCCAGGATGAAATGGACGCCCACCGGTCAATGATCTACAACCGGTTGGGATGGGCCGCTAAAGATCAACATAATTATGTTTTGGCAAGAGACTATTATTATAAGTCAATTACGGTTTTAAATAAACCAGAAGATTATGACAAGAAAAGAGCCATCGCCTTTAACAATATTGGAGAGACGCATTTATTAGAGGGGAGACGCGATTCGGCGGCCTATTACTTTGATAAGGCCATAAAGATAAAAAATAACTTAGGCAATCATGAATCCTCTCTTGAGACGTTAACCCAACTGGCAAGACTTGCCTATGAGTATGATCAAATTGAGATGGCTAGAAAATATCTTGATCAGGGCATTGCGAACATGAATCTGACTAAACCCAGTCAAAAATTGGTTGAAGCTTTAGAATTAATCACCATGATTGCCAACGATCCGAAATACGAATCCCCTATTCCTTACAAAGATGTAACCTATTACATGAATTTACAGCAGCAACAGCTTAGTGCCTTACAGGATTTGAAAGATCAATTGAATAAAACCACCGGACGTTACCATGTTCAGGCGGGAATCAGCCAGGATAAATTTGAACAGGAACGCCGTACGCTCTATGCCTCTATTAACAAGCAGAACTATTGGAAATACGGTCTGAGTGGTGCATCAGTTGTGTTATCCTTTTTGGTAGTTTTTGGTTTTTTTCGTGTAAGGAGAGAGAAGCGCGAAAAACAAACTGTTTTGCAGGATAAAGATGCCTTTGTTACCGAACAGGTGAAAAACTATGACCAACGGATTTTGCAGATGCTCATCGTGAAGGCTGAATATGAAGAGATGAAAACCAGGCTCAAAAAGGATTTCGGGTTGGATGATGAGGATTTTTCCACGTGATGGGGTTTCGTTGTTTCCCGAAAGTGGTTGCTTAGCCTTTCAATGTAATCAAATAACCAATAGTAATTTGTAGAGGTTATAGTTTGACTGTATGTTATATCATAACTGCCTTAGAGGAGCTGCAATCGAATATTGTTGTTTCCTTACAGTGACAATCAGGGGCAGATTTCATAAGTCAATGTGAATTTAATCCGAAGCTTATTTTTCAACATAGAGGACAGCCCCGGGAGGAAAAATGCCAGGACTGGAAGAAAAAGGTTTTGACTGAAAGGAAAAATATGCAGCTAGCGCAGGGCTCCGGTTTCAAAACTGATATTGAGTTTACGGGCCAGGATTTTGCGGAGGTTGGGGGTGGTTTTGGGGTCTATGAGGTTGAGGGAGTAAACGTGACAAAGTTTATCAATCAGGGCTATTCCCGCCTGGGTGTTGGTGGCTGGGCCGGTAACAATGTCGGGTTTAAAATGGAAAGCGTTCATAATTCCATGTACGGCGTAAGGGTCGGATGCACAGAGCACCGAACATTGCACATTACCGCTTATCAATTCTACAGCCTTCCTGCCATTGTAAGGCTCCAGGGGTGAGGCACCAATTTCAATTACCGCCAAATCGGCATGCTTTGCAGCCATATGGCTAAAAACAGGGGTCATTGAATCAACATAGTCTTTTTCATCACAGATGGTAGAAGGCAAGCCGGCATCCACAAAATCGTATATCCAGTCAGCGCCGGCATCATGCATGCTAAGTACGTCGCGATAGCGGCCGGCGCCGGTGAGTTTGGCCCCTAAAACCGATAAACCGGCCATCTTGAATTGCCTGATAATAATTCGGGCCACGGTAGTTTTGCCGGCCGACATGGAGGAGCCTACAATAACCACCGTCGGGGTTCGATACTTTTTCTTTGGTAAAGGTTTCAAAAAATTCCGCATACGTTGCTTCCTGCCGTTAATGTGCACATGGCCCCGGTACTTTATGGGGATCAAATCCGGGAGTAGAGTGGACCTGCTGGTCATTTTTCCAAATAAACCAGCGCCGGTGAGTGCATGCATCATATGGTCATTACCTACGGCTTCCAAGGTGCCGGTGGCCTCCATGGTAGCCGACCTGATACCGAATACACCCACCAGCAAATCCCCCAGGCCGGCGTCGGCCATCCTGCCGTTTACTAATTCAATTTTTAATACATTCCGGGGTTTTTCTACTGAACATACCACATAATCCCCGGTTTCCCATTGCTCTTTAGACAAAGGCTTTACCTGAAAGTTCCCATCAGGCAGGCTGGAAATACGAGTGAGCGAGGTAAATATGTAACGGCTGTCCATGGTCAGTTTCTATTGCGGCTGGTGACCGGTTCGGAAAGCAGCAAAAGGGTAAGTAAAGCGGTCCTTTCCGGCATTTTGTCAAGTGCTACATTTTCGTGAATGGCATGGGCACCACTGCCTACGGCTCCCAGCCCATCCAGAGTGGCCGTATAAAGACTGGTGATGTTTCCATCAGAACCCCCGCCTGCCTGGGCCTGAGAAATGGGTATGTTCAGGGCGCTGGCGGCTTTTTTGGCCTGATTCCAAAGTCTTAAATTGCGGGGTGTGGCCTCCATAGGAGGTCTCCCTATTTTTCCACTTACCTCTATGGTAATGTCGGGATCGGCTGACTTCAAATTCTGTATTTTTTCGGTAATTTCAGTGGCTTCCTTTTGAGTAGGTACGCGAACGTCAACTACCGCTTTGCTTTCCGGAGCTACCACATTGGGGCTTATGCCACCTTCAATCATGCCCACATTGACACTGATGCCTCTCTCCGGATTATTCAGTTTAAACAATTGCTGAATAACTTCAGAAAGCGCCACGATAGCACTGGCGCCTTTTCCCGGTTCCAGACCAGCGTGAGCGGCCTTGCCTTTTACTGTAATGTTAAACCGTCCGATACCCTTTCTGGTAGTTTTTAACCGGCCAGAAGGGCCTAAAGAAGGCTCTAACACAAAGGCCCTGTCGGCAATTGCTGCCAGCCGGCGTATGGCTGCACGGGACTCATGGCTACCGATTTCTTCATCAGTATTAATCAATACAACCGGCGTAACTGTATAATTCAACCGCAATTCCCTGATAGTCTTCAGCGCATAAATAATTTGTACAATGCCTGCTTTCATATCATAAACACCAGGGCCGTACATTTTTCCATCCTTTACACCCACAGGCATTTCTTGCACTGTGTTGAGAGGCCATACAGTGTCACTATGGCCCAGCAGCAGTTGCAATGGTCGTCCCTTACGACGGGCTACAGGACTGGCCAGCAGAAAGCCACCGGTATTTTTGCCCGGGTAATGCCTGGCTTCATAGCCTGTCTCCCATAAAGCCATGCTGATTAACTTGAGTACAGGGGGCTGGGACTCCTTAACGGTGGAAGGCGACTCCAGCCTGGACAGCTTTTCAAGCAGATGCGACATTTCCCCCTTGCATTGATCAAGATGGTTCATTATCGAAGATGCCAGTACGGAAATCATAATTATTTATTAAAGTCTGCCGGAAACGGAAAAGCGTTGGTATCTTTTACAATTGAAAAACGGCCCGGGTTCAGATAGGTGATCAGCGGAGAGTCAAACAATAATTTTTGATCGTCTTCCAATGATGGCCTGAAAGCATCCTTGTGCACATGACTCGCTATCACCTTGCCTGTAATCAGGCTGTTAACTCCAAATCCATCGATAATCCTGTCTAATTCACATCGATAATCCTGTCTAATTCACATTCCAAAAACAGGTAAGATGCTTTGAGAAATATACCGTCGATTATTTCGGCGGGAATGGTTTCCATAGTCTCTAAAATTGGTTTGAAACCACTTTTATCGACCCTTGCAGAAGCCGTAAGACTGGTATTGACAATTTGATCTGCCTGCGGATAGCTTACGGTGAAGACTTTGTGATGTTTGATGTTGTGATAGGTTCCATGCCGCGGGGTGCACATAAAACCAAAGTAATTGCTCCATCCCATCGGCATTGCCAGGTGTTTTGGCGCAAGATCATAAACTTCCCCCTCTTTTGAACCTACCACCACCAAAGGGGCAACGGTAAAAAAATAATCCCAGATAGGAAAATCAACATCCAGTGTAATAAGTGACGGATCAGATGGATTTTTCACAGGTTAAAAAATTGTTTGTCTTAAATTAATTATTTATTACGGTCATATTCAATGATTATCATTAGCCGGCTAAGTGACCTGGGTCAGGGTTTTTTGAGGGCAGAGGGTGGTGGACGGCATTTGACTGACTTTTCACCGGTTTTCTGATCGTTTTCAGCGCGTTTTTCGTTACCAGTCATAGGATGATTCAAAGTTATACTATGACTATCATGGAATTACACTAAATTAGTAAAACACATTCAATCACCACAACTATGCTGTCAACAAGCTACGAGGTATTTTTCGAAGTAGCCAATTGCCTGAGCTTTTCGAAGGCGTCGAAGAAATTATACCTGACACAGCCTGCAGTCAGCAAACATGTTAAAAAGCTGGAACATGAACTGGGAATCAGTTTGTTTGTAAGACAAGGTAACGCCATCATGCTTACCGAGGCCGGAAAAAAGCTTCAGGAGTATTTACACCAGGCAAAAATTATACAAAACGGCATCGAGTTTGACCTTAGGGTGATCAAAAAACTGGAAGAAGCAAGGGGCATGCTGAATGTCGGATCAAGTACCACCATCTCGTTGTATATTCTTCCTAAAATCATATCGCTGGTTCACAAGAAATACCCCAACATCCAGATTCGCCTGCTCAACAGAAATGCCGAAAATGTGTTAAAAGCCCTCCTCAACAGGGAAATTGACCTGGGGGTGATAGAAGGTGATCACAAAATCAGTGCGGTATCTTACCAGTATTTCACCGACGATGAAGTCATTGCTGTTTGTTCTATTCACAGCCCGTTTGCCAATCGTACCATTCAACTCGAAAATTTAAAGCAAATACCCCTGGCTTTAAGGGAACAAGGGTCGGGCACGCTGGCGGCATTGTATCAGGCATTAGGGCAAAAAGGGGTGAAACCGAAGGAGTTAAATGTAACAGTCAAAATCGGTGGGACAGAGGCATTGAAAAATTTCCTGAAAGAAGATGTTTGCCTGGGCTTTCTGCCAAGAAGATCGGTCTTGTCAGAGCTGGAAAGTAAAACCATGAAAGAGGTGGAAATTGAAGGCCTTTCCATCTACCGAAAATTCTATTTTATTATGAGACAGGGTGAAGGTAAGGCGGGAATAATCAGGGAATTCATAAAAACGGCCAGGCTTCATTATAACCAACCGTTATAGCTTATAAATAAATATCATTTTAATTGTTATAATAGTTGTGTCAGGGGCAATATTTTTGAACTATGATGTTTGAAAAGGTTAAACTGGCCCCGGAGTCATTTCTCGTCTGTTCACAATGCAACAAGCCGTATGATGCAGCCGATGTACAATCTTACTGTTTGGAATGCCAAAAACCACTGTTGGTGAAGTATGATTTGACAGGGGGTATTTCAAAAGACCGGTTGGCAACCAAAACATCGAACATGTGGAGGTACGCGGCCCTGCTTCCTGTCAGGGACAGTAGCCACATTGTGAGCCTTGGGGAGGGATTAACACCTGTCTTACCTTTCAGGAATCTGAGCCGCAGGTACGGATATGAGCACTTATGGCTCAAAGATGAGGGTCATAATCCTACAGGCTCTTTTAAAGCCAGGGGGCTGAGCATGGCTATTTCAAAGGCCCTGGAGCTTGGGGTAAGCGATTGTATCGTACCCACAGCAGGTAATGCCGGCGGAGCCATGAGTGCCTACTGTGCTGCGGCAGGAATAAATGCTACCGTGGTAATGCCCAAAAAAACACCTCAAATATTTAAAGATGAGTGCGGGCTTTTTGGCGCAGAATTGATACTGGTAGATGGGCTGATAGATCAATGCGGCCGCGAAGTTGCAAAGATAAAAGCCACCAGGAATGTTTATGATGTATCTACACTCAAAGAACCTTATCGCCTGGAAGGAAAAAAAACCATGGGCTACGAGATCGCCGAGCAAATGGATTGGCAACTACCCGACTTTATTTTGTATCCTACCGGTGGAGGTACCGGGTTGATTGGCATTTGGAAGGCCTTTCAGGAAATGCTAGACCTCGGTTGGATCGAAGGCAATTTACCGAGAATGATTGTAGTACAATCTGACCGTTGCTCCCCCATTGTTGACGCATTTAACCAAAAGAATATGGCCGGCAAAAGAAGCTACAGTACCTCTATTGCCAACGGCCTGGCGGTTCCTAATGCCTTTGGCAAAGACCTGATCATGAAAGTATTACGGGAGTCCGGTGGTATTGCCCTGGCAGTGAGCGAAAATGAAATCCTGCAAGGTGTGAAAGAGATTACCCGCCACGAAGGCATCATGATCTCCCCCGAAGGTGCCGCCGTCTGGATGGCCTTACGCAAACTCACAAATGACAAACTCATCGGCCACCATCAAAAAATCCTCCTTCTCAACACCGGAACCGGCTACAAATATCTCGAGAACCTCCTGTAAATTCCAAATTATCCCTCTCCAACCCCCGCTACTCCCCAAAACCCACTGCCAAATCCCCCATTGTCAATTGTTTATTGTCAATTCTAAATTAATCACCCATCATTACCCCTCCTCCCCCTTCTATTCCCCTTCCCCTTCTCACTTTTCTTAATCCTGTCACCATCCTTAATCCTTTTTGACACCACCAAAAAAGGCCCCGAAATCACCTCATCACCCGCATTGACGCCTTCTAATATCTCAATATTATCGAAGTCACTGATACCGGTCTTCACCTCAACCATCTTTGCTACTCCTTCATTGTTGACAAACACCACCTCCTTGATATCATCGCCCACACCACCGGTTTGGCGATTGCTTTCCGTATCATCTTCCTCATCATCGCCATCATTATTAAACCTATCCATTTTCTTGGGATCGCGTGTGGTCACCGAAGCCAGCGGCACAGACAATACCTCTTCCTTCCGCTCTGTGACTATATCGACACTGGCGGTCATGCCCGGACGAAAAGGGGTTTTAATATTACGTTCCTCCAACAAGTCCTGGAAAGAACTATTTAAAATACGGATCCTCACCTCAAATTCGGTCACCGCATCGGTTGATACCTTTTCGTTGGCCGTATTGGCAATAGAGGTGACAATTCCTTTAAACTTTTTATCCATGTATGAGTAAGCATCCACATCAATGATCGCAGTGTCACCCATTGCTACTCTGATAATGTCGTTTTCATTGACATCCACTCGTACTTCCATCCGCGTGAGGTCGGCAATACGCAGCATCTCTGTACCTGACATCATATTACTGCCTACAACCCTCTCCCCTTTTTCAACACTTAACTTGGAAACCGTTCCTCCTGAGGGAGCGTATACATTGGTTAATCTCAGGTTTTCGGCCGCTTCTGATACGGATGCCTCAGAGCTTTTTACGATAAACTCCGAAGCTCTCACGTTTTCGAAAGCCGATCTTTTATCATTTTCAGCAGCTATGAAATTGGCCTGTGCCAACTCCCAGTCGGCCGTGGAAATGACCTTTTGGTCCCACAGTTTTTTCTGTCTGTCAAATTCCAGTTTTGCCCTGTCAAAATTGGCCTGTGAACTTGCATATGCAGCTTTGGCGTTGGCCAGGTTAGCCTTCTGCTGATTGAGGGCAGCCTTGGTCCTCTCCAGGGCCGATTCCAGATTGTCGGGGCGAATCCTTACCAACAAATCCCCGTACGCTACCGAGTCGCCCTCTTCTACATTCAGGACGATGATCTCACCGGAAACATCAGGGCTTAGCTTAATTTCAACTTCGGGTTGAACCATACCGGAAGCACTTACCTTTTCGACGATTGTCACCTTTTCGGCTTCGGATAGATTCACTTCGATCTCCTTGGATTTGCCTACCCACCCTTGTGATTTACCCACAATCACCACCAGCAATAACACCATCACAAAACCGACCAGTATATAAATTAGGTTATTGCTTTTCTTTCTTTTTGGTCTTGCCATCATTTAAAAAGTTATAGTTTTACCTTGATAAAAATCTAATATTTTAATTCTGAAAATCAAATCATATTTATTTCTTACCAAGTCAGATCTTGCCTGGAATAAATTGTTTTCCGCCACCTGATAATCCACAAAATTAATCACACCCAAATCGTATTGTTGCTTGGCTACTCTGTAAGATTCCTCCAGCGACTCCACCTGTTTCAGCGCTGCCTCGTAATTTTTTGAAGCTGCCACGGCGTCATAATAGGCCTGCTCGATCACCTGTCTCAAGGTCTGACGCACCTGCCGGGCGTTTATTTCAGCCCTTTGCTTTTGAATTTTGGAACGCTGAATATCTGACCTGGTCGCCAGCCCGTTAAAAATCGGAATACTTACATTCAGACTTAGGGACTGGTTGAGATTGTCGTCAAACTGTTCTGTCACCGAATAATTATTATCCGTACCCACCACATTAGGCACAGTCCTTCGAGTCAAAACCACTTCGTTGGTATTTTCAACAAAACCTATAGGTTCTATCACCTCCCTGGTGCCATCAATAAGGTTCCTTTCGTTATCGACTGCATCCGAATAATTGGAACCAAGGCTTCCATTAAGGGAAAGTCGGGGATACATAGCACCCTTGGCAATATCTTCAGCTCTTGCAGCACTTTCTATATTCAAATCCGCACTCTTGATATCGGGTTGCACTGCTAAGGAGCCCCGGTATATTTCCTCAATATCTAATCCCACTATCGCCTCCTGATCGACTTCCAGGTCAGGCACAACAATATCAAAAGGTTCACCCGCCGGTATGAGCAACGCCTGCTTTAAATCTAACAGAGAAAGGTTCAGGGCATTTTCGGCATTGATCACATTGACCTCATTGGTAGCCAATTGTGATTGCAGATCCAACAGGTTGGAAATTGGCAGGGAGCCGGCGTTAACCAGCGCTCTGGTCCTTTCCAGTTGCTGGCGGGTAGAGGCTAGCTGAGTCAGGTTGTTGTTAAGCAGTTCCTTGTTAAATATCACATTCAAATACAGCGAAGCAACATTCAGAGCGATATCATTACGCGCATCTTCCAGGTCTTTCTTACTGGCATTCAAATCAACCATACCTCGCCTGATGATGTTATTTCTTTGAAATCCGGCAAATAAAACTACCCCGGTATTTGCAGAAAACCCGGTAAATCCAACTCTTTGACTAATAAACTGGTTGGTTGTGGGGTCTATGCCTCGCCCCCAGTTAAATCCGTAGTTGGCGCCGGAATTCAAGGTCGGATACCTTTCAGCTTTTGCTTGTCTAACGTTTACCTCCTGGTCCCGGACGGTCAGCTTGGATAGCTGTAACGTGAGATTTTTTTCCCAGGCCTGATCAACACATTCCTGTAAAGTCCATTTTTTCACATTTTCGCTGTTCTGAGCCATACATCCCAGACCAAAAAACAGCCCAAAAAGTAAAAGATAACTTCTGATCATTTTCATCATAGTTTAAAGGTCAATATCTGGTATATAAATTATTTCGTCTACCCATTTCAGGCTTCTTAAATAAGAAAGCGTTATTGGTTTGAGCCCGGAGTCCATTTCAATTACCTGGCAGGCAAGGTCATTTTTACCTTTTCTGGAAACTGACATGGTGGCTATGTTGCAATCATCCTGGGCCAGGACGTTGGCAATAAAGGCAATACTGCCCCGCACATCATCGGCAGTGATAATCAACGTATGCAGATTAGCGCTAAAATTCGCTGTAAAACCATTGATTTCGGCGATATTCACTACACCGCCCCCAAGGCTTTCACCTACTATCTCTACTGCATTTTCTCCAGCCCGCAAATTGATTTTTATGGTATTAGGATGCAAGGTGGAAGCATTGCCTACTGATTTAAAGGAATATTTTAATCCTTTTTTTGCAGCATGGTCAAATGATTTTTTAATGCGACGATCGTCGGTCCTGAAATCCAGCAACCCACCAATAATAGCCTTATCACTTCCATGTCCTTCGTAGGTCCGTGCAAAGGAGTTATAAAAAGTAATAACCGCTTCCGCCGGCTTTACTCCCAATACCCGGATGGCTGTTCGGCCAATTCTGACTACCCCTGCCGTATGAGAACTCGAAGGGCCAATCATCACTGGGCCGATCATGTCAAAAACACTACTTTTTTCTGCCATACTTGTCCGGATTATTTTTCAATGATAAATAATATTTTAGTTATCGATAACAATAAAGTTATAAATGGTTATATTCTTCCATGAAAAACAAAGTAACTACATGAAGCAAGCGTTTGTATAACCCTATCGTTGAATATATATGCTGAAATCAATCTGTCAGCAAAGTAAATTTAGGCCTATATGTACTTAAAAACCAAACTATATGTACCAGTAATTGCTTTAATTATTATGCGCCTGACAACATCATGTAAAGAACATCAAACCAGTGATACCTCTTACGACGAATATCCGGTTTACGAGGGAAAGGATTTAGGGGTCACCTACACCGGCCATAAAACTACCTTCAAAATCTGGTCGCCGGCAGCGCAGAAAGTCAGGGTGCACATTTATGAAAAGGACGCCGACCGAAAACCTTTATTTACAAGAGCCCTGGGCAATATTGGCGGAGGAGCCTGGGGGTTGACCATCAACCGGGATTTGCTGCGTAAATATTACACTTTTCAAATTTTACTGGATAACAAATGGTTGGATGAAACACCCGATCCTTATGCCATAGCTACCGGCACCAACGGCAAAAAGGGCATGATCGCAGACCTTTCCCGCACCAATCCGCCCGGATGGGAATCGGACCGGCGGCCAGCAGTCGAGCAGGCTACTGATATCATCATTTATGAATTACACATAAGGGATATATCTGTTCACGCCGGTTCAGGGATCACCCATAAAGGTAAATTTCTGGGACTGGCCGAAACCGGTACCAGCACATTCAATGGCGAAAGTACCGGCCTCGACCATATCCGGGAATTAGGGGTAACGCATGTTCATTTGTTACCCTCATTTGATTTTAAATCGGTGGATGAGTCCCGCTTAGCAACCAACCAATTTAATTGGGGCTATGATCCTCAAAACTACAATACCCCGGAGGGTTCGTACGCCACTGATCCCAGTGACGGGCATGTAAGGATTAAAGAGTTTAAGCAATTGATCAAGACTTTACACGATTATGGCATTGGTGTTATCATGGATGTCGTTTACAACCATACCGGTGACACTGAAAACTCCAGCTTCAACTTGCTTGTACCCAATTATTATTACCGACAGAACGGAAAAGGCGGTTTTTCAAATGCCTCAGCCTGTGGCAATGAGACTGCTTCCGAAAGACCAATGATGAGAAAGTTTATGTTAGAGTCGGTGAAATTTTGGGCCGAAGAATACCACATTGACGGATTCAGGTTCGACCTGATGGGCATCCATGATATAGAAACCATGAATCTGATCAGCGATGAATTGAAAAAAACCGACCCGGGCATATTCATTTATGGGGAAGGGTGGACAGCCTCGGAAAGCCCCCTGCCAGACAGCTTACGTGCCCTGAAGCACAACACCTACGGGCTCAATGATATTGCTGCTTTTTGCGACGATCTAAGAGATGGGGTGAAGGGCCATTGGGCTGAACACGAGGCCAAAGGATTTGTTAGCGGAGAAAAGGCATTGGAAGAAAGTGTGAAATTCGGTATCGTTGCAGCCATCAGGCATCCGCAGATAGACTATAAAGCCGTCAATTACTCCAAAGCACCCTGGGCCAGAGAGCCTTCGCAAACGATTAACTACGTATCCTGCCACGACAACCACACACTGTATGACAAATTAAAAATCGCCAACCCCAAAGCCAGCGAGGAAGATTTGATAAAAATGCATCTTCTCAGCAATACCATTGTCTTAATCGCGCAGGGTGTGCCCTTCCTTCATGCTGGCGTAGAGCTTCTGAGAACCAAACAAGGGGTTGAAAATTCTTTTGAATCCCCCGATTCTATTAATGCCATCAACTGGGGTTGGAAATCGGCAAACCGTCAGGTGTATGAATATTATCGCAAGCTGATCAAACTACGAAAAAACCACCCGGCCTTCCGTATGCCCACCAGCCGTATGATCCGCAACCACCTGGAGTTCTTTCCTGTAAAAGCGAATAACCTCATTGGATTCCAAATCACCGGAAATGCCAACGGCGATACCTGGCAGGATATTTTAGTGTTTTTCAACGGAAATAACCAACCCATGCCAGTCGATATACCCAAAGGCTCCTATACCAAAATAATCGCTAAACAACAAATTGACGAAAACGGCCTGGGCGACCTACAAGGAGGTAAAACAGTAGTAGAAGCTATAAGCACCCTGGTGTTAATAAGAAATTGACAATTGTCAATTCAATACCATGACAGTCGATATACAAAAACCCCTCTATACCAAAATAATCGCCAAACAACAAATTGACATAAACGGCACGCGAAACCTACAACGAAATAACACAGTAATAGAAGCTATAAGCACCCTGATTTCAACAAAAAATTGTCAACTGTAAATTGTCAATTATCAATTAATTACTCATACAGATACTTCGGCTTTTATACGGGGGTGTGGATTGTAGTTTTCGAGGCTGAAATCTTCATATTGAAATGAAAAAATGTCTTTCACCGCAGGATTGATCTTTAGGACAGGCAGGGGGCGGGGGGTTCTGGACAGTTGGAGCTTTGTTTGCTCCAGGTGATTGGAGTAAAGGTGGGCATCGCCGAAAGTGTGAACAAAATCGCCGGGCTTCAAATCACAAACCTGAGCAACCATCAAAGTCAGCAAGGCATAGGAGGCGATATTAAAAGGCACGCCGAGGAAGACATCAGCAGATCGCTGATAAAGCTGGCAGGAAAGGGTTCCTTCGGCCACGTAGAACTGAAAAAATGTATGGCAGGGTGGTAAGGCCATCTTATTGACCTCAGGAACATTCCACGCGCTCACGATATGTCTGCGGGAGTCCGGATTGGTTTTAATCTGGTGGACAACCTGGCTGATTTGGTCAATTTTTTCACCATCCGGCGCAGGCCAGCTCCTCCACTGGTGCCCGTAGACAGGTCCCAGGTTACCCTGATCATCGGCCCATTCATCCCAGATGGTAACGCCATGTTCATTGAGATATTTAATATTGGTATCTCCGTTCAAAAACCACAGCAGCTCATAGATGATCGACTTCATATGGACCTTTTTAGTCGTCACCAACGGAAAACCTTCGCCCAGATTAAATCGCATCTGATAACCAAAAATACTAATGGTACCTGTACCGGTCCGGTCCTCTTTCTTTACACCATTTTTCAAAATATGCGACATCAGGTCCAAATACTGCTTCATCGGGGATTAATTAAAATTTAAACAAAGATTAAAATGAAAATAGGAACTAAAATTAATCAATTCACCCCTATTTTCATTTTAATTTTTATTTTCATTTTAACTTTTATCTCACGACGGGTTTTGGACGATGGTCGGGTTGGCATCTATTTCGTTCTGGGGTATTTGCCACTGCCATCTGACGTCACCGGCCGGAACGAACATAACGTTATTGATCAGTGCAGAATTGTGGTTGGCACCGTTTCTGTCAAGAGGTATGTTCAGGCGTTTTAAGTCAAAAAACCTGAAACCCTCGCCCCAAAGTTCCCAGCGCCTTTGTAACAGGATTTCATCGATCAGATCCTGGCCTGTATTGGTTGACAAGACGTAGGCCGCATCCCTGGCTGAAGCCAGAGGATATAAGGCTTCAGCGGCATCAAGATCACCCAGCCTTGCTTTGGCTTCTGCCTCGATCAGGTACATTTCCGACGCCCTCATATAGGGGACATCACCGCGGCTGTCTCCGGTGCCGAAAGCCAGGAACTTCTGATTGGTATAAGGAAAGCGTTTATGCCGGCTGCTTATTTCAATTCCGACTGGCAAATTCGGATGCTCACCAGTGGGGTCAAAAATGGCAGAACGGACATCGGTAGAAGGTATTTGATCGTACAAAAGACTGTTAATGGATTTTGGATTGCCCCGGATATTGGACGAGCTAAAGTTTCTGGAAATCCATGCGTGAAAATTCGTAAAGGGCGATCCTTGTTCCTCATTATAATGACCTCCCCACATCCATTCATCGATTGTGTAATCGTTGAACCCTGATGCGTAAGTAGTACTGTCCATCAAAGAAAAGCCTTCCCTGGCCATTGCAGCCATTTCCGCTGCTACCGCATAGTTACCCTGGGCCAATGATACCCTGGCCTTCAGGCCTATGGCAACATTTTGGTTAATATGAGAAGCGTTGGGCCTGTTATAGTCCTCCAGGAGGGGGATAGCCAAATCAAGATCTGAATTAATCTGGGTGTATACCTCTTGCACCGTAGCCCGGGGCCTGCCATCAACAGCGTTGTCGATAATAACCGGTATCCCTAAATGGTCATTTGATCCCGCGGCATCATACCTTTGGGCATACAACCGCACCATATGAAAATGGGCAAAAGCCCGGTAAGCATGCGCCTGGCCTAAAACAATATTCCGGTTCTCCTCCTCGCCCACAGCGTCAGGAGCCGCTTCAATGATGATATTGGCATTTTTAACCACTTTGTATAAAACCCTCCATGCATGCCTGTCATCGGTATCATTGGCATTGGTATGATCATTCCAACTGGCCATGTTGATCCACCAACCGTTGGCACGGGCATTCATAACCATATCCTCACCAAGCGCATCATTTTGAATCATCATGGCGGAAATACCCCCTCGCCCGTTTGAGCCTTGTCTGGTATATAACAATCTGTGAATCCCGTTGACCACCAGAAATAAGCCGTCAAGAGTAGACGTAGCAGCTTCATCGGTTACAGCATCTGTCGGGGTCTGATCCAAAAAGTCATCACTGCAGGAGGTTGAAAAAAAGACCATGGTAACCATTAATAGAAAGCAGATTATGTTCGTTTTCATTTTCTTGATTTTTAAAATGTCACATTAACACCCATGGTGATTACCCTGGAGGGGGTAAACCTGTTTTGTGTAGTCCCATTAAAGTTCTGGTTAACATCCATTCCTTCACGTTCGGTCTTTAAGAACAGATTTTCCCCGTTGGCATAAACACGGGCACTCTCTATGCCAAGGGTGCTTAAAATGGAATTTGGCAAATCATAAGAGAAATTTAATTGCCTCAGGGAGATAAAGCTGGAACTCACCAACCACCGGTCGGAGCCGGCGTCAAATATACCGTCTTTAGACACATCGAGTCTGGGCACATCTGTCATGTCTCCGGGCCTTTGCCAACGCCGAAGAATATCGGTACTAAAGGTGTTTCCATAGTCCCCGGGAGACATCAATCCGGCCCAGTTGGTATCATAGGTCTCACCCCCAATCTGGTAGGTAAACAAGAAACCTAAACGAAAGTTTTTGTAGGTTAACGTGTTGGTGAAACTTCCGAAAACATCCGGAATGGCAGTACCCACAAAATCACGTTTTGCATTGTTGTGGTTGGTAGTAACCAGCACGCCGTCTACGGTCCTGACCGACGCATCATTGACATCTGCATTGTCATCCAGGACAAACAACGCAGCACCATCAGAAGGATCGACACCATACCAATCCCTGAGCCAGTAATCAAATATTGACCCACCAACTACCAGTTTTTTAGTCCCGGTGATAATTTCTTCCTGGGGAAGTTTGGTAAACTCATTCCTGATTGTAGCGGCATTGACATTTAAATTCCAGTTAAAGTACTGGTTTTGAATAATATCCATTGACAGATTGACCTCAACTCCACGGTTGAACATAGAACCGATGTTTGAAAACCTGTCATCAATACCTACTGACAGAGGCAACGGAACTTCGAAAAGCAGGCCATCGGTATTCCGGTTATAATACTCTACACTGCCCGATACCCTGTAGTTGAATAATTCAAACTCAATCGCCACATCAGATTGAGAATTTGACTCCCATTCCAGGTTCGGGGATCCCAATTGGTCAAACAATATTCCGGGTTCACTGGCATTATTATTGTCAAGTGCAAACAGCTCCTGATTGGCAAAAAAACTTATACCGTTGTTATTGGGATCATTATCCAGATTGGAGTCGTTACCAACCTCGCCGTAAGAGGCCCTTAATTTTAATACATTTAACCAACTGTTTTTCGGGAAAAAGGCCTCTTGATCAATTCTCCAAGCACCACCTATAGACCAAAAGTTACCCCATCTTGTGTTTTCGTCAAACCTCGAAGATCCATCCCTGCGAAAAGAAGCAGACAGATAGTATTTGTCTGCGAAGTCGTAGTTAAGACGTGCGAGATATCCTTCAGTGGTATATTTGTTGGTAAAAGACTCGAGATCTGTGGGTGTTGTGAAATTTATCAGTTCATTATTTCCATCTGCTATTAATACCCTGCGATTTCCGGTTAAGGAGTTAAATTCATATTCAAAACTTTCATGCCCCACCAAGGCTGAAATGGTGTGTAAGCCCAGATCTTTGGTATAGTTGAGAAGCTGATTATAAATAATGGAAGTCCTTGTTGTGGCATCGCGGCCTGCCCTACCGTCAGGGGCACCATCTCCCACGATAGGGTTTTCAAATTCTTCATTGTTAAAGAATCGCTTATCCAGGCCGGCATTGAAAGTAAATTTAAAATCTTTCAGAAAATACAGATCAATAAAGGCCCTGGAAGTTAAGGTGAAAATTTTATCACGGTCCAGATTCAGTATTGTTTCCTGAATAGCATGTCTTCCATTGGTATTTCCTACCCTGTTATCGCCCAGGTCAAATATTTTATCCCCATTTCTGTCCAGGATAAACTCCCCTGTCATAGGATCATGTTCGTGGATTGGATAAATGGGAGCAATTCTTCTCGTGGAAAAGAAGGGGTTTACAAAGCTGGTGCTACCTCCGTCTGCTGCCTGATTGGATACCGATGAGGCTCCGGACAGGTTGATACCCGTTTTAATCCAGTCTTTTGGCTGACTACTCACGTTAATACGACCTGAGATCCGCTGAAAATCGGCGTTAAGAATCCATCCCCTGTCATCCAGATACCCCAATGAGGCAAAGTAACTGGTTTTCTCTGTGCCACCCTGATAGGAAAAATCCACGTTGGTACGCGATCCTCCCCGGGTCAAAGCATCCTGCCAATCCAGATCATCCGGATACAACAGCTCCGCCTCAGGATTGAGACTTCCGTCGGGAAGCACGATCTGATCGTTGGGCACATTAAACGGATTGGTTTCCAGCAAACCGAAGATCCTGTCCGACGCCTGCTGATTAGCCTGCTCCTGAGGCATGTTTCCCGAAATGGATAAGCTATTTCTGTACGCTTCCCACATCAACGGGTAATACTGCTCGGCAGTCACCCTCTCATATTCATCAATAGACCGGGAGGTCACCCCCTGGCTGATATTTAGCGAAAATTTTGATTCCCCGCTCTTACCCGATTTAGTGGTAAGCACGACTACACCATTGGCTGCCTTACTTCCATAGAGCGCGGTAGAGGCTGCATCCTTGAGGACTGTAATGCTCTCAATATCATTGGGATTAATACTTGAAAGACTTCCCGAGAATATCACTCCATCAACTACAAACAGTGGATTTCTCGAAGCAGTCACTGAGCCAATTCCTCTTACCCTGATGGGTGAAGCGTCACCCGGCTGGCCACTGGCCGGTGAAAATTGTACGCCCGGCGCACCTTCTATGGCAGAGGTAATATTGGTTAAAGCCCTGCCTTCCAGCGCTTCTGCATCGATCTGGGTGGCCGAACCGGTAAAGGTTCCCTTCTCAGCAGTTCCGTAAGCTACCACAATCACCTCAGCCAGCTCAGTTAAATCCTGAACAAGGGTTGTATTCACAACAGATCTTCCGTTGATACTTACTTCCTCCACGTTGTATCCAATGAAAGAAAATACCAACGTCTCAGCGTCATCCGGTACATCGATCCGGTAATTGCCATCAATATCGGTTACCGTACCAATAGATGTTCCCTTCACCACTACATTGACCCCCGGAATAGGATCGCCTTCGACCGAAGTTACTTTGCCGGAAATCTCAGTAAGCAGTACTACCTCTATCTTTGACGCATTATTGGATTTCTTTATTTTCTTTACGTCAATGGTATTATTGATTTGCTTGAAGTGCAACGATGCTTCCGTCGACAACCGGATCAGAATATCGGCAATTGAATAGCGTTTGTAAGGCATATTGATTTTCACCTCATTGTCGATATCCTTGATGTCATAGGTAAATTTAAATTGGCTGCGGGTTTCAATTTCTTTGAGGGCATCAATAACTGAAACCTCGCTAAACTGAACCGCCAGATGCTGTTCTCTTACGCTGTAATACTTTTGTGCAATTACATCATTTGCCAGAATAACCGTCGCGAAAATTGCTTGCAGTATCAAGCTAAAAACAAAATATTTTGTAGCCATAATAAATATTGCGAGTAGTTTTCTTTTCATAATTTAGTAAAGTTAGTTGTGCGATTTTTCATTGAATACAGGATAACCGGGCGATATTGTTAACGCCTGTTATCTGGTTTGTCACTGCAATAGATTTAGACCGGGACCGGCTTTTTGCCGGCCCCGGTTTTTCATAGGGGGGTCTTCTTCATAAGCATTTCTTTTAGCGTTTAATTTTCATAGATTATTATTACTTCATGATCTCGTTGTTGAAATTCAAACCCTTCCACAAACCCTATGCGCTGCAGTATCCTGTCCAGGCTTTCCCTTTGGAATTCCCCACTGTAATTCCATTGCTGGCCAACTCCGTTTTTGAGTATAATGTTCACATTGAACCAGCGCTCTAATTTATTCTTAACCTCCCGGAACGAGGCATTTTCAAAATAGATGGTGCCATCCTTCCATACAATGTCTGATTTAAAATCGTAATAGCTCTTCCGGATACTGAAATCCTGTAGATCATATAACAGTTTTTCCCCTGGCGCAAGTACTACATCCTCAAAATGAGGCTTGTGCAAATCTTTTGTGGAAATATTTTCCTTCACCAGTACTTTCCCGCTTACCAATGATACAGCCACGTTCTGATCTTCCGGAAAGGCGCTGATATTAAACGAAGTACCCAAAGCCACCACATGCAGATTGTTCATCTGGACCACAAAAGGCCTTGTATGCTCCTTGGCTACTTCAAAGAAAGCCTCACCTTTTAGTTCGACGATACGTTGCCTGGCGGTAAACTTTTCAGGATAGGTAAGCCTACTTTCAGAGTTAAGCCAAAGTACAGTGCCATCGGGCAGCGAAATCTGGGACTTCTGTCCACGAGGATTTTCTTTGGTTATGTACTTCACCGGCGCTTGAATCAGGGGCGCAGGCTGCTCCCGCGTTTGAATGTAAACCACCAGCGTGGCAATCAGGATGATAATCACCCCTGCCAGCCTTGTAATCATAGTATGCAGGTTCGCGAAGTAGTTGGGTCGCGCACCAACCTGTTTTTGTGCCATCGATGTCGAAGCTTCACCTTTCAGTATATTAAGCAAGACCTCTTTATAATCTTCTTCGTCCGGCACCGTGGCTTCAAAATCTAAAGCAAGCAGCAGCTCACGGGCCTTTAGTATCGTTTCCCTTTGATTTGGATGGCTAATCAACCAGTTTTTCCAGAAAATCTCAGACTCCGTATCAGGGTTTTGTACCCATCTTTTGAATTCTTCATCCTGAAGAAAATCTTCCAAATGATAATTTTCGTAATTCATAAACCTTTTCCGTCCTCATTAGTATAAGGGAGTGTTTGGTGAAATGACATCTATATTTTGGAAAAAACTGTGATGGGATGGCGGGAGAGGTGGGATATCGGGGTGGTGGTACAGTGGGTTAAAGGAATGGTGGGGTGGTGGAATAGTGGAATGATGAAATGCTGGGTTATGGATAGTCGAGTTATTGAGTTATTGGGGATCGACTTCCGATTTTAGTACCTTCAGGGCCTTGTAAACCAGGTTTCTGGCTGATTTAATGTTTTTGAGATCCATCATTTCCATCACCTGGCCGTAATCCATGTTTTCATAAAAATAGTAATAGATCACTTCCCCTTGTCTTTTTGTCAGTTTTTTCAGGGCCATATTCAGTTGCCGGAGTTTTTGTTCTTCAAGCTGCCGGTTAATCATCAGATGCTCCGCAGACAATGTCACCTTAAAATCATGACCGAAATACTTTTGAATATTGAAAGAGTTGGTCTGAAGTCTTTTCTGGCAGACAATCACTTTTCTCTTAATGGATTTAAACAGGTATAGTTTGATTGAGGTGGTATCTGAGAGGTTTTTTCTGTTTTTCCTGAGTTCTATAAATAAATCCTGAATACAATCTTTTATCAGTTCTTTGTCCTGTATGAATTGTGAACTAAAAGTAAAAAGCTTTTTGAAATATTGGCGGTATATAAAAGTAAAAGCAGATTCATTTCCTCTTTTAAAATTCCTCCATATTTCCAAATCACCTTTTGAGGCAAATGCATCCGGCCTTTCATCGCTGCTTTTTTCGGGAGCGTAAACTTCAATCTTTAGGTTTTTATGTAGGTCAGGGTTAGTCAAAATAAAGAATCAGATAGATCAAAATACTAAGCCGATTCTTTAAAAAAAAATAATTTTTGTGAAAAAGTAGGCTTTTATACCCAAAAGTTCGGTATAAAGAGATATTTACCCCCTATATTGGGGGGTTACAAAGAATGGCCACTTGTGATTTAATCCCATACGCCTAAAAATTTGGGGATAGCTGACCTTTTGATTCGACCCTGGTTTTTTCAACTTCAGCGACGGTTTTAGGTACTGGTTTACCCAGCAGCCGGGCACCGCTTTCGGTAATAAGAAAGTCCTCTTCTACCCTGATCCCACCAAAATCCCTGTAGCTTTCCAGTTTTTCATAGTTAATAAACGCGGCATGTTTGTTGTCGCTCTTCCACAGGTCAATCAGCTCGGGGATCATGTAAATGCCCGGTTCAATAGTAAGCACAAACCCTGGTTCAAGTGCTTTGCCAAGTCTCAGTGATTTTAAACCGAACGCTGTACTTTTTTTCATGGTTTCGGTGTAGCCTACATATTGTTCTCCCAGGTCTTCCATATCGTGAACGTCCAGCCCCATCATATGGCCCAGACCGCATTGAAAAAACATCGTATGCGCCCCGGCAGCTACCGCCTCATCCACATCCCCGGTCATTAAGCCGGCACCTTTTAAACCTTCCGTCAGGGCTTTGCAGGCGGTTAAGTGTACTTCTCTAAAAGGCATGCCCGGCGCCAGGGCCTTAACGGCTGTATCATGGGCATTTACAACAATCTCATAAAGTTCCTTTTGCCTGGTGGTAAAATGATCATCAACAGGAAAAGTTCTGGTCATATCCCCGGCATAGCCACTGGTGGTTTCAGCTCCGCAGTCCACAAGCACAAGGTCACCGTTCTGCAACATATTCCCATGATAGTGATTGTGCAGGATCTGACCGTTTTTTGTAAAGATGACCGGAAAAGACAACTGACCACCCGCGCCTATGGCGACTTCATGCAACGCGCCGACAATTTCGACCTCTTTTTTCCCTTCGGCAACCAGGGTCATCGCAGCCAGGTGCATATCTGCCGTGATGTCGACTGCCTTATTGATCTCTGTAATTTCCAATTCCGACTTGTAAGACCTCTGGGAAACAATGGCTTTTATCAACGGAATGGAATGTCCCTTTGACACCGCCTGCTGATCCATTTCCAGCCAGGCGGACAGTTTCAGGCTGTTTTCCGGGCGGTATGGCGGCAGGTAATGTATTTTTTGCGCGCCCTGTGACGCCCCGGACAGCAACAAGGTTAAGTCTTTGACAGTACCTGTGTGTCTCACGCCGGATCGGCTGGCTAACGCTGCAATGGTGGGTTGAGGTCCTGTCCACACTATCGCATCTATGGACAAGTCATCTCCGTAAATCGTGGTTTTGTCATTGTCAACATCTATAACGGCCGCCAGACCTGGCAAACTCAGGCCAAAAAAGTACAAAAAGTTGCTGTCCTGCCGGAAATGATACCAGTTATCTTTGAAATTTATACTGCTTTCTTCATTTCCCAAAAAAAGGACAAGACCAGTGCCGAGACTTTTTTTCAGCTTTTCCCGTCTTTCAGCATATACCGTAGCGTTAAACATGTTCATTTACGTTTAAAGATTAACAATTATTTCATCAAAAGTATCTTTAAATCCAAAGAATATAAAATTTGATTTGGAAAAGCATTCTTTTCAATCTCTTTTGTTTTTAATTTGTTCTCTTTCAAATCAAATAGGCGGGGTGCCGCAATGCCGAACTGTATTCTATGTGGAAAAAAGTAGCTTTTATAACAGTAGGATCGATATTTCTGCTCACTTTTGTTCATTTATATTTCATTGCTCAACTAAAACTGGACTACGATTTCGAAAGCTTTTTCCCTATAGGGGATGAAGACCTCACCTACTATCAGGAATTCCGGGAAAAATTTGAAAACGACAATGATTACCTTTTAATCGGATTTCAAAATGATCCGGGAATTTTTGCTCCTTCCTTTCTGCAAAAAGTGGACAGCTTCACGACCGATCTGGAAAATCACAGGAGTGTGTTGAGCCTGGCCTCTCCCACCAGACTTTTTAATCCGGTGTTTTCCCCTGCCGGTTTGTTTAAAATCCCCGTGCTCCATATTAATGAACCGGACAGGTACAAGCAGGACAGTACACGGATATATGAAGAAGGAAAATGGGTAGGTTCTTTTTTTGCCGAAGATGGCAAAGCCCTGGCGTTATTGCTCAAACACACACCCATGATCCTGAAACCGGAGGGCGATTCGCTGGTAGCTGATATAGAGTACCTAGCCGGAAAATATCGACTATCACCCCTGTTTCTGGCCGGAAAGGCAAAAGCCCAGGGTGTATATATCGACAAAATGAAGTTTGAGCTGATTGTGTTTCTGAGTATTTCTGTGGTATTGGTGACCTTGTTCCTGATCGTTGCCTACCGTTCTGTCTGGAATGTCATCGTACCTTTGGTAGTGGTTATGCTTTCGGTGGTCTGGATACTGGGGGTGATGGGCCTATTCAACAAGCCGCTGGATGTGATGCTGGTGTTGTTGCCTTCGATCATGTTTGTGGTAGCGATGTCAGATGTGGTGCATATTCTCACCAAATACATTGAGGAACTGCGGGCCGGGCTGAACCGGCTGCAAGCATTAAGAATCACACTTAAGGAAGTAGGCCTGGCCACATTTTTGACCTCTTTGACCACGGCAATTGGTTTTCTCACCCTCTTTACGGCCAGTATTAAACCCATCAGGGAATTTGGACTGTATACGGCCATTGGTGTTTTTGTGGCTTTTTTACTGGCATTTTCCCTGTTACCGGCTATTTTAATGCTGATTAAAAAACCTCCGGTAGTCGACAATGAAAAAAACCGCAGGCGCTGGCTGCTGCTGCTAATGAAAGCTTTTAATGCCGTACTGAACAACTACCGCACTATATTCTATGTGTCTCTCGTGATCATAGCCGTAGCCCTGATCGGCATTTCCAGAGTTGAGATCAACACATTTTTGCTCGAAGATATACCTGAGGATGATCCGTTGAGAAAGGAATTCATTTTTTTTGATAATAAATTCGGCGGTTACAGACCCCTGGAAATAGCCATTAAGGTCAAAGATACCAGCAGGAATATCTTTGACTGGGAGATATTGGAACAACTGGAAAAAGTGGAAACCTATTTGACTGACCAATACGAGGCCCGTAATATTATTTCACCCTTACAGGCAATTAAATCATTGAACCAGGCCGTTAACGGAGGGCTGACACAATATTTCAGATTGCCCGATGACAATAATGGCCGGAAAAAAATCCAAAAGAACCTGCGTTATTTAAAAAGCAATAACGCTGATCTGAAACTTTTTGCCGATGATTACAGAACATCGAGAATCAGTGGCAAAATAAAAGACATTGGCAGCAAAATGTCACTGGAGAGAAATGCAAGGCTCGAAGCATTTTTCCGGTCAAATGTTGATTCCAGCCTGGTGCAATTAAAAATCACAGGAACGTCATTACTGATTGACAAAAACAATCAATACCTCACCCAAAACATGATAGAGGGCCTGGGAATTGCCTTTTTGGTGATTGCTGCGATTGTTGCGTTGCTGTTTCGTTCGGTGAGGATGATAATTATTGTATTGATCCCGAATGTAATGCCACTGATCGTTGTGGCAGCAATCATGGGGTATTCCGGCATCACCCTGAAACTATCCACATCCATTATTTTCACAATCGCCTTTGGCATTGCCGTTGACGATACCATTCATTTCATCAGTAAGCTGAAACTGGAACTGGATAAAGGAAAATCACTGCTCTACGCTTTAAAAAGAACTTATCTTTCCACAGGAAAGGCTATTATTATCACCACCATAATTCTGGCCGGCGGTTTTTTGACCCTTATTCTATCCGGTTTCGGAGGTACTTATTACACTGGGCTTCTGGTCAGCCTGACCCTGGTGCTGGCGGTACTGGCAGATTTAATCCTTCTACCTGTCTTGTTGATCATGTTTTTCAAAAAAAACAAGGCTTGAACAAATCGGTTTAGGCAAAATTTTGTAATTTAAAGTAATATGCTTTAGATCATGCGTAAAAAAGTCCTAACTTATTGCTTCCTTCCGGGACTGGTAGTTTTTCCTTTTTTATTCATCTACCTGTCAAACAATGAAAAAAACAGGGCTGATTTATTTATCAAAGGCGTTAACCTGGAAGCACCGCCCAGCCCTTTCGATTCGATGGCATTGAAAAATATTAAAGATATACAGGCTAATTGGATCTCCATCATACCTTATGCCTTTACTTCAACTGAAAGCCCACGGGTTTATTTTGATGGGAAAAGGCAGTGGTGGGGCGAAAAAAGTGAAGGGGTGGTAGCGAGTGTGGAAATGGCACAGCAATTGGGTTTGAGCGTAATGATAAAACCCCACTTATGGGTAAAAGGACAAGGTTGGGCCGGCGATTTTGTGCCGGATGATGAAGAAAAGTGGCTTATCTGGGAAGAATCCTACCAAAAATACATGCTCAACTATGCGAAAATCGCCGCAAAGTACCAGGTGCCCCTGCTATGCATCGGCACAGAATGCAGGAAATCGGCAATTTCCAGGTCATTTTTTTGGAAAAACCTAATCGCCAGGGTCAGGGAAATCTACCCTGGTCAACTCACCTATGCCGCCAACTGGGATAATTACCGGCATATCACCTTCTGGGACCAACTGGATTTTATAGGTATAGATGCTTACTTTCCATTAGGTAATCAAAAAACACCTTCTGTATCACAGTTGAATGAATACTGGAAGCAACCTTATGAGGAAATCAGGCAACTGTCAAAAAAAGTAGATAAGCCTGTTATTTTCACTGAATACGGCTACAAGAGCATAGATTATGCAACTATTGGGCATTGGAAGGTAAATCCGGATACATTATCGGTTAACATGGACGGCCAGTTAAACGCCTATGAGTCCATTTACCAGACTTTCTGGAACGAGCCGTGGTTTAAAGGTGGCTTTTTATGGAAATGGCACATTTATGAGTCAGGGAAAAGAAGGAATGTCAATTCAGGCTTCACACCTCAGAACAAGCCAGTTATACAGGTAATTCAAAAATGGTTCCGGGATGCCCAACCTAAGAAAAAGAAACAATGGAGTGGTTAGGTGGAAACAAGGGTTACTTAAGCCGGATTTCTGAAGATATTACGGCTATCGATCAAAGGTTTTCCAATATTTTTTGTACGGTAGCCCTTTTGGTGTGATCAGGGTCGAAGAAGGCATAGACAATCAAACCATCCTGATTGATGATGTAGGTGGCAGGAACCGGGAGATTAGCACCATTACTTCCATTGGCAGCCTCCAGGTCAATACCGGTTTTTTTGTAGCGCTTTAGCACCGAGGCTTCCAACTTATATGCCACGTCATAGGCTTTCATGATGCAAAGATTTTGATCGTGGATGATCCTGAATTCCGCGTTGGTTTTTTCTACCGTTTTGCCTATACTCTCAACTGTTTCCGGCGTTACAGCTATGACGGTGCCTCTCAGTTCATTGATCAATTTCAGCGAATCTTGCAGTTGCATCAGTTGTTTATTACAATAAGGACACCAGGCGCCTCTGTAAAACATTAATACCACCGGCCCTCTTTTCAGAAGTTTCTTTAAACTTATCTTATTACCAAGATAATCTACTGTATTGAAGTCCGGTGCCTTTTCCCCAATCTTCAACCCGCCAGGCTCAGTTTGACCCACTTCCTGCCCATTACCGGAAAGCGCAACAAGCAAAATTAGTAAAACCGATACGGTGGACCTAAGCATTGGGAAACACTTTAACGGTTTAAATGTACAACTTTATTTCTTCCCGAACCAGATAAAAAAGTGATTTAACATTTCTTAACAAAAATTTAACTCATCTGCCATGTCCGATAGTCCTTTCATATTTATCCCGGTTCAATTACGAGCCCCGTTGAAAGGATACTTACGAAATGTCACCCGCCCATTATTTTCTTTATGATAAAACGCAATGCAGGCTTTCTGCCTGGAAGGCAGGACGTTTGGCTTTTGCCAGGATAAAAATGATTCTCCGGGATAATCCTCCATAAAAAAATACACTTTGGTACTACCGTACTTGGTGTAAGGTTTGGTAGCCGCATAGGATTCTATGTCCTGCCAGACAGAATCCTGCACATAAATAGCATATATCCGGTTGATTGGGCCGGTATTATTTTCATTCCTTAAAAAGGTAATTTCCTTAAATCGGGTAGAAAATCTTTCGTCTCCCGGTTGGTTAAAAGTAATGTAAACAATCCCCAAAATCAGGGCCGCAAAGGTCCAAACGATGATTTTGTTTATTTTCATAATAGCTTTTCTACGTAACTGTCATTCATCCAACAAATGGGCGGGGATTAAGTTGGTTGATATAAAATAAAACCACCTCCGAGAGGTGGTTTTTCTTCTACACAATTCCAAACAGTTAAATATATTTGCGCTAATAGTTTTCGTTTTTATTTATTGGCCACCAACGAAACCTCCATCTCTATGTCATCATAAATCGCCTTGTCACCGAGATTTTCGAAGAAACTGCCGGACTGAAACTTGACATTGTATTTGGCCCTGTCAAATGTCATCTTCGCCAAAGCATTTACTGTATTTCCATTGCCCTCTATTTTAGCCGGAAATGAAAGTGGATGGGTAATGCCTTTGATAGTCAGATCCCCGGCAATTTTATAGTTGTTGTCACCCTTTTTTTTCTGGGAAACTGAAGTAATTTTAAAGGTGGCCTTGGGATGACTCTTTACGGAAAAGAAATCATCTGATTTCAGGTGCCCCACCAATTTGGCATTCTTCTTCTTGTCTGTCAAATCGATGTTTTTGATGGTGGTCATATCCAGCTCGAATGTGCCCCCGGTTAATCCATTTCCATCAAATTCCAGTGAACCGGAAGCCAGTGCTACTGTTCCGTTGTGGCTGGAAGTGACTTTTCTCCCCAGCCAGGTAATTTTGCTTGATTTTACATTCGCTTCATAAATTCCCGCTTCTATCTTAAGGTCGTTTTTTACGTCAGGCGTTGACTTGTTCACGCTGTTAAAAGTAAATGCTGAAACAGCGATCACTATAACTGATAAAATAATTAAATTAATCTTTTTCATAACGTTTGGTGTTAAATCTTGGCTTTGCTTTCAAAGTTTATAATTCAGACGTTAACAAAAAAAATATGTTGCGACATTTAATTATAAAATTTAAAAAAATCAGAAAGATGACGTTACATCCGCCCGAATTTTCTGTAAAAACGGACAAAAAATGGTCTCCGGAAACAAACCATAAAAAAACCCCGGCCTAATCACCAGGGTTTTTTATAAAGGAATTTTTACATTAGCTGTTTCGATCTCTGCTTTTATCGGTCAGGTCGACCATCTCACTTTCCCCGTTTTTGGTGATCGTCACAAGATTGTCACACTCCCCATCACCAAAATCTATCAATACCTCCTCATCGCCTTTCACCACGGATTTCAAACCCTGAACCGCTATATGCACACCGGCCCTCCTGCATTTTCGTTTATAGATCAGCTTGGAAACTATACCGACTTCGTAGGCCACACCATCTTTTGTAATACCACTCGCCTTTCCTTCTACATGAAACGCATCATTGACAGGCCTGGGTGCCCTGATCCAGGTAAAGGTTTTATTCACTTCCCGGGTAGCGAATGAACCGTCGGGCCAGGTGGCTTTTCCTCCTTCAAACAGTTTGTTAAAGCTTAGGTAGTCATGCTCGATCCCTGTAACATTGGTAAGGGTTTTGGTACCTTCCAGGGCAATACCATTTACCGTATAATCTTCAAGTGTGTACACCCAAATCGCGCCAGGCACATATTTACGGTCTGTGTAAGTTATAATTATCTTCCCGGATCTGATTTTTCCGCCGGGACCTTCACATCCATCGCCAAAATCGATGGTTATCGTTTTATTTCCCGCATCATGGGTTATTTCGGCACACCTGGTCAATGATTCGTCATCATCCATGGCAGACCTGCCGTTGGTCGCGGCCACTTTATCGTTAGCTTCAAAAACCACATCGTCGGTGTCCTCAAAATAACTGTCCAAAACAGCTTCATCGGAAGTAATTGCCGATGAAATTTCTGTTGAGACCAACTCATCGTTGGAATCACAAGCCGTTAACATTAAAAGGAAAACTGCTGTCAAGGAGAAAAAAGTGCCTTTTAAAGACTCGAAGGTGAATGCAAAGTTTTTCATGGTATCTATCATTTTAATTCCACATTAATTTTCTAAAGTGTTTTTAAATTCGAATTCGGACTTTAGATAGCTGTGGTATTAAAAGGTTTAATGAGATAGATATTTTTTTTGTGAATCTTGCTGGTGCGTTTTCTAGTATTCTTTAGGCATCAATATCCAAAGGATAATGTAAACAAGCGTGCCGGGAAAGGCGGCGCTTAATATGGAAATGACAACGTACAAGATGCGAACCAAGGTAGCATCCCATCCAAAATACTTGGCAATGCCTCCACATACCCCGCCTAATATTCTGTCATTATTTGTTCTGGTAAGTTTCTGTTGTGTTGTGCTCATTCTGTTAAATTAATTAATACACTTCAATAAATTCAAATAATATACCAGATATTTTAAATCTTTTATTTTCAATGACTTACAAGAAAATAAGCTCGTTATTCAGTGAAAAAATTGTATCGAAAGCGGACATTTTTCAAAAGAACCGGTCATACCACTCCTTCTAATTCATTCTTCCAGTTTTTTTACTTTTTGTTTTTCTGTAATAGCATCCACCATTTTCAGCCAGATAACTTTTTTACCGGTTTCGAGTGACTGATAATAGTATTGCCCGCCTTCCAGTATCAGCTCACTTTTACCCAGTTCATACCTTAAAGACTCCACCTTGTCTCCCACCTGAAGTTGTTTATCATTCAGATCGAATAACTCAGGTAATGAGAGACTTTTTCCATTGTCCGGTCTTTTTTTAAATAAATTAAACATTTTGTTAGTTGAATAGAAATTTGAAGTTAACTTAATTTACAGCTTTTAGCAAATGTATCTTTACAAGCAGTCCTTTCGTAGGATAAAAAACCTAAAGTCATGTATTTCAGACTTCCGGAATCGCTAATTAACTTATTGAAACCTTTGAATGAAAGGACCATTTCCCAAAATATCTGTAGTCTTAATCATCGTCTTCCTGATTCCTGCTGTTTCATACACCGTTTTTGAGATAAATTCTCTGAGTGAAGACGAGGAAATGATCAAAGAAATCTACAATAACCAACTGGATGCCATCCTGTTTTCGGTGAATCAGTCTTCCAACGACCTTGCTGAAAGCTGGTCAAAAAAGATATTGGCACAGTTAGATACTATCAGTAAGGATAGCGACCTGGATTTCCGGAAAATGTTGGAGGAATCCTGGTCTTTGAATGCCATCGTATTATTTAACGATGTTACTTTAAAGGAATCCGGCATTTATTTCAAGTCCGATACCATTACCAGGGATTCCTACTTGTCGCAACTAAAGAAAAATCTGCTTACTAACAGAGGGAAGTTGGACAAATTAAAAGGTTTCATGGAGAATGGCTACAGAAAGCTGGAACCATTGGGCCATATCGGGCTGGGTGAGCGTAACTTTTATATCGATAATCTGCTGGTATTTGTGCTGGATCAGGATCAGGATTTCTTTCAGTACGCTGGAATTCTAATCCACCCACAGTACTTTATTGAGCAGGGCCTGGCGGCCAAAATACAGGCAATAAGCCAGGAAAAGTTTATCATCGCCGCCATCAACGGTCTGGACAATTCTGTAGTTTACGCCACCGAGCCAACCCCTGCCAACCTTAAGGGGCAAAAAAGGGCCTTTTGGTTACTGCCTGACTATTACCTGAGCATCATCCTGAAAGGCAAAACCATGGAAACACTGGTACAGGAAAGGGCTACCACCAACATACTTTTATTGATTGGGCTGAATCTGGCGCTTTTTGCCGGGCTGTGGCTGGTTTATCGAAACCTTAATAAGGCCCTGCAACTGGCCCAAGCCAAATCAGATTTTGTATCTAATGTCTCTCATGAGATCAGAACGCCATTATCACTCATAAGCATGTTTGCTGAAACCCTGCAGATGAACAGGATCAGGGATGAAAACAAAAAAAAGGAATATTACAAGGTAATAGGTCAGGAAGCCAACCGGCTGGCTGGCATCGTAAACAAAATTCTGAATTTTTCGAAAATGGAGGCTGATAAAAGGGTTTACCACTTCAAAAATGAGGAACTGAATAATATTGTCGACGATGTGCTGAAGATTTATGAATACCACCTGAAGAATAATGACTTTGTTTACGAAATAATAAAGCAGCAGGATAATCTTCCGGTTCATGTTGACAGGCCGGCCATCGAGGAAGCGGTCATTAACCTGATTGACAATGCCATGAAATACAGTGGTGAAAACAACTCGATTATTATTAAAACCGGTACCGATGGGGAATTTGCCTATGTATCTGTAAAAGATCATGGAATAGGCATCTCCAAGAGCGATAAAATGCATATTTTTGACAAATTTTACCGTGCCGGGAAAGGGGAAATACATAATACTAAAGGGACAGGGCTGGGATTGTCCCTGGTAAAACATATCGTAGATGCACACAAGGGAAAAATTGACCTGATTAGTAACCTGGGCGAAGGCAGCACCTTCAGGATATTGATACCCAAAATTTAATCCGCACGTGTTGGAAACAAAAATTATTGTTTATGTCTAAAATACTGATTGTCGAAGATGAGCCCAATATTCGCATGGGATTGACGGATAATCTTCAGTTTGAAGGATATGAAGTCGATATTGCCGAAGACGGAGAAATGGGTCTGAAAATGATTCTGGATGGCAATTATAACCTGATCATACTGGATGTAATGATGCCCAAATTGTCGGGATTTGATGTTTGCCGCACTGTGAGGGGTAAAAACATCGACACCCCTATTATTTTGCTGACTGCCAAAGGCGAGGAAATAGATAAGGTACTGGGCCTGGAGTTGGGCGCTGATGATTATATTACCAAACCATTTAGTCTCCGTGAGCTGCTGGCCAGGATCAAGGCCGTTCTGAGAAGAAGCAACACCCCCACACAGGAAACAGGTCCTGGCTACGAGGTAACAATTGGCAAACTTTGTGTTAATTTCCAGAGTTACTCAGCTAAAATAGATGGACAAAACACCAAAATGTCCCACAAGGAATTTGAAATTCTGAAGTTTCTGCTGGCTCATAAAAATGAGACGGTCAGCAGAAATGAGCTTTTGGAGAAAATCTGGGGATACGAAGAACAGCCGACCACCCGTACGGTCGATAACTTTATTTTAAAACTACGGCAAAAAATCGAAGAAAACCCCAATCATCCTGCCATCATTCTAACTGCCCACGGCATTGGTTACAAACTTTTGGCCTGAAATGACCGGTTTTTTACTTTATATTTAATCCGATGACATTTTTTTACAAACCTTTACTGGCGTATGACAACTGATTTATTAAAATCCGGTTTCTTTGAATATAACACAAAGTCAAAACGCAAAAAGTCAAAACACAAATTAAGGTCATGAAACTCACAACTACCATAATTATCGGATTATTACTAGTCAATTTCACTACACTGGCACAACACCCTAAAATACTCGAGATAGTGAACCTAAAAAGCAAGCCCATCGTAAAAGGGGTTTTAAATGGTAAAACAGCCTATTTTCTGTTAGATACAGGATCGGACCTTACCATATTAGACACCGGGAGTGCCAGAAAATATGGCTATAAAATTATCCAGGGAAGAAGCAGGGCCATAATGATTGAAGGGCTGGGTGGGTCTTACAGGGATTTTAAAAGGGCCACCGGCTTAAAGCTTTTTATGGATAAAAGTCTTATTTATACGCATTTCTTTGCCTTTGATCTTACCAACATTATCAGTTCTTTACACGCTAATACGGGTATGAAAGTGGTCGGTATCATTGGCTCCGATGTGATGAGGAAACATGGTTTCAAAATTGACTATGGCAATAAACTTGTTAGTTTTACAAGTGTAGAATACAAAAAACAATCATTTAATATTCCACATATGGTTAATTCCCCCTAGTGCAGTTCACCCCAATCTAAATACTTGATTCAATGCATTAGAGTTTATAAAAAGTATAGTAAGGTGGCTGCACGGGGGGATTACCATCAGTGAATGAACTATCGCTATGAAAAATTACACTTACCCGGTGGTAACAATGATGATGTCCTTGCTACTGGCACAGTCTGCCGTGGCAAGCGACTTGGAGCGTTTGCTGAACCTGCGAGGCAATTGGAAGTTTTCCATAGGAGATAATAAACATTGGGCCATGCCTGACTATGACGACAGTGATTGGGAAAGTATCTATGTTCCTACCGCCTGGGAAAATGAAGGCTTTTACGGCTACGATGGTTATGCCTGGTACAGAAAGAAATTTGACGGCGCAATAACTAAGAATCAAAAAAACGTTTTCCTCATGCTAGGCTACATTGACGATGCTGATGAGGTATATATCAATGGAAAACTGATCGGCTTTTCCGGCGGGTTCCCCCCGCGCTATTCCACAGCTTATAAGGCCAAACGTCTGTATTACATTCCGGCAGAAGTGTTAAACCCAAAAGGAAGTAATTTGATAGCGGTAAGGGTATATGATGAAGGCCGTGAAGGCGGAATTGTGCACGGCAGGGTTGGTATTTACAAAATGGTGAACGAATTTGAGCCCGCCGTGGATTTGCAGGGATTATGGAAATTTAAAATCGGAAATGACAGCCGCTGGAAAAACAAATACTGGAATGATGAAGACTGGAATGACATTATTACCCCAAGCCTGTGGCGAAATATCGGCCTGTGGGAACTGGATGGTCATGCATGGTACCGAAAAACGTTTTTTTTGGATGACAAATTAAAAGATGAAGAATTATTTCTGGTTTTAGGCAGAATTGATGATTATGATGAAACCTATCTGAACGGTGAGTTTATTGGCAAAACCAGGGATGGAAAAAGATTTGGCATCAGCAGTTCCTGGCTCGAGCTAAGGGTTTACAAACTGCCAACCGATCAGCTACTTTTCAACGGCTATAACACCATTGCCGTAAGGGTCTACGACATGGGTGACAAAGGCGGTATATATGAAGGGCCCATAGGCATCATTACCAGAAAACAACTGAATTGAGTGTGAGTTTGAGTGTGAGTTTGGGTGTGGGTGTGGGTGTGAGCTACATCTTTTATGTTCCGTAGGGGGTGAAAATCAACCAGCTATACAACGCGCCTGGTAAAGGTTAATGGGGGGGTAAAGGGTATTTTTCTTAAATTCAAAACATAAACATTCATTATAAACCGAAATCCCTTATTTTTGCATTCTTGATTTTGTTATCAAAAATCCTTCGTTAACCTATGGCTGAATATAACTTCAGGGATATTGAAAAAAAATGGCAGGCCTATTGGGCTGAAAATAAGACCTTTGAATCCAAAGTAGACAAAAGTAAACCCAAATTTTACGCCCTGGATATGTTTCCTTACCCATCCGGAGCAGGCCTTCATGTAGGACACCCCTTGGGTTATATCGCCTCTGACATCGTGGCGAGATTCAAACGGATTAAAGGTTACAACGTGCTCCATCCGATGGGATTTGATGCTTTTGGGTTGCCTGCTGAACAATATGCCATCCAAACCGGTCAGCATCCTGCCGTTACGACCAGGCAGAATATCGAAAAATACAAAACCCAGTTGAAAAACATGGGGTTTTCATTTGATTGGGACAAGGAAGTGCAAACCTGTGACCCCAAATTTTATAAATGGACCCAGTGGATTACCATCCAATTATTTGACAGTTGGTATGACAAAGAAAAAGAATCGGCAAGATCTGTAAGTGAACTTGTAGCCGTTTTTGAACAGGATGGCAACGAAAAAGTAAAAGCAGTCTGCGACGATGATACTCCGGTGTTTTCCGCAAAGGAATGGGCTGGATTGACAACAGGTCAACAGCAACGGCTTTTGTTGAAATACCGGCTTTGTTATCTGTCGGAAACAACTGTGAACTGGTGCCCGGCCTTGGGTACGGTGCTGTCTAATGACGAAGTAAAAGACGGGTTTTCCGAACGGGGTGGGCATCCGGTGATAAGAAAAAACATGCCACAATGGTCGATGAGGATCACGGCTTACGCCGAAAGACTGTTGCAGGGCCTGGAAGTGATCGACTGGCCGGAGCCTTTAAAGGAAATGCAGAGAAACTGGATTGGCAAATCAACCGGCGCGGAACTGGATTTTGCTACTGAAGTGGAGGGAGTGAAGATTAGAGTATTTACGACCAGAATTGACACAATATTTGGCGTTACCTTTCTGGTGCTGGCGCCTGAGAGTGAGCTGGTGGAAAAGCTGACAACACGGGAACAAGAGGAAGCGGTCCGTACCTACGTCCAGGCCGCCCAAAACCGGTCTGAACGAGATCGTATGAGCGATGTTAAGACCATTTCGGGTGTGTTTACAGGAAGTTATGCCCTTCATCCGTTTAGCGGAGAAAAAGTACCTGTCTGGGTGGCAGATTACGTATTGTCGGGTTATGGCACCGGTGCGGTAATGGCCGTACCCGCAGGAGATTCCAGGGATCATGCTTTTGCCAGGCATTTTGACCTGCCTATTGTTAAAATCATTGAAGGAACGGAAATTGAGAATGAAGCAGACGACACCAAGGTAGGAAAAATGGTGAACTCCGGGTTTCTTGATGGCCTGGAGGCCATGGAGGCCATCGACAAAGCTGTGGAGGTAGCCGAAGAACAGGCCATCGGTGAAGCGAAGATAAATTTTAGAATGAGAGACGCCATTTTTGCCAGACAACGCTATTGGGGAGAGCCTATGCCGATCTATTTCAAAGATGATATCCCCTACCCTTTGCCGGTGGAACAGCTTCCACTCGAATTGCCTGAGGTAGATGCCTACAAACCTACCGAAGACGGTGAACCTCCCCTGGGAAGAGCGAGAGACTGGAAGCCGCAGGAAGGTTCTCACTATGAACTAAGCACCATGCCCGGGTGGGCGGGGTCTTCATGGTACTTTTTCCGGTACATGGATGCCCATAATGAAGACGCATTGGTTGACAAGGAAATTCAGGAATACTGGGAAAATGTCGATTTATATATTGGCGGGTCGGAACACGCCACCGGCCACTTGTTGTATGCCAGATTCTGGACAAAGTTCTTGTACGACCTTGGCTATGTCAATGTGGATGAACCCTTTAAAAAGCTGGTGAACCAGGGTATGATACAGGGGCGGTCCAACTTTGTGTACAGAATACAAGGCAGCAACCGGTTTGTTAGCAAAAACCTCAAAGATCAATACGAAACCAGCGCCATGCATGTGGATGTAAATATGGTAGATAATGACATGCTGGATATCGAAAAATTCAAATCATGGTGGCCTGATCTGGCAGATGCGGAATTTATACTGGAAGATGGCAAATACATGTGCGGGTCTGAAATTGAAAAAATGTCCAAAAGGTATCACAACGTAGTAAATCCCGATGACATTGTCGAAAAATATGGTGCCGATACCTTGCGGTTGTATGAAATGTTTTTGGGGCCTTTGGAGCAATTTAAACCCTGGAATACCAACGGTATCGATGGCGTATTTAAGTTCTTGAGAAAATTCTGGAACCTTTTCCACGACAGCCAGGGGAATTTCAGGGTAAGCAAAGAGGCCCCCGGTAAGGAGGCCCTGAAGATTATGCACCAAACCATCAAAAAGGCTGAGGAGGACATTGACAGACTGTCATTTAACACTTCTGTAAGCAGTTTCATGATCTGTGCCAACGAGTTAACGAGGTTACAATGTAACAACCGGGAGATATTGGAAAATTTCGTTGTCATTCTTTCCCCTTACGCCCCTCATATAGCGGAGGAGCTTTGGGCAAAACTTGGCCATGAGGAAAGCATATTAAACGCTTCTTTTCCCAGCTATAATGAAGATTATTTTAAAGAAGCAGCCTATGAATATCCTGTGTCGGTCAATGGGAAAATGAGGGCTAAAATGAGTTTCGCCCTGGATATGCCACATGAAGATATTGAAAAGCAAGTCCTGGCCTCAGAGGTAATTCAACGCTGGACTGAAGGGAAAACGCCTAGAAAGGTGATTATTGTACCTAAAAAAATCGTGAATATTGTAGTTTGAACTAAAAACGTTGGTAGTCATACTATGACTTTGAGTCATAGTATGACTACTCTTTGGATAACACCTTACCGCCGACTCCTGCAATT
>NZ_JBXEQE010000041.1:0-49509 GCF_056858335.1 Agaribacillus sp. DX54 | reverse complement strand
ATTTCATGCAGTACTATGTTTAATTCATTCAAATGATTTCAATTATGAAAAGAAAATTAATTTCTTTGTGTATTTTGTTTAGCCTGCTAGCGGCTTTTGGGTCCGTTAAGGCTGCTACATTTCAATGCTATGAGTATGGTGTGCCACAGGGTTCAACTGCATATGAATTTATTTGGGTATGGAATTCGTTAACCATTAATGGCGCTTCTTCAGGATTTTGTTGTGATTATACTGATGTTTGTCTGTTTTGGGCATATGATATCTTCACTGGGTTTCCACTTTATCAAGCCTATCCGCTTTACCGAAGTCCCTTTCCTGCATTTATTTGTTCTATCAGCTTAGCACCATCTTGTTGTTGTGGAAGTTATGGGGGTACAGTAGATGATATATTTTGTTTTTGATTGATTTTATCTCTAACTACTTAGACCAATAGAATTATGTATTATAGAAATCTAATATCTTGTATCATAATCACACTGTTTCTATACGCTTGTAACAGTGATGAAAAGAAAGGGGTTGAATTAGAGCCAACACCCCCTGTTCTGGAGAAAGTAGAAAAAACACCAGAGCAAACGGCTGAAATGTTATCTCAATTAAATATTCAAATAAGTGCTTTCCCTCCTAGATTTCCTGATATGATCAATCCGAGAGAGTATATGCAAGAGAGCGATCTACATGTTAAGGGTTTTGAATTCATGAAGCTTTTTCAAAGAAGTAAAAGTAAAGGCTGGAAATCCGTACAAGAGATTGTTACTCCCTATATTAAACAATTTGATGGGACAGAACATGAGTTTTATTACAAGCAGGTTGAAGCTTTGGCCATGATAGATTTGCTTACACAGGAGGAATCCTTGAGCGATGAAGCATTGAAAAGCTTGTCTGAGTATACTCAAACGTTGCTGGATTATCAATACAATCGGGTCTATCCTATAGCTGAAAGTTTAAAAAAACTAGAAGGTTATTGGGATAAAAATCAAATTAGTGAGGCGGCCAAGATCACATTAAGGGAAAATAAAGTTTTCAATGATATGATTGCCCAGGCTCGATTAAAAGCTAAAGAGGAAGGTAATCTTCCAGAGAGTGGCAGGGTAACTGACACATCGCAATCTGATTTTTTTGAGCAACTAAATGAACTAGGTGTAAGTGATCTGGAAAGAATGGCTCAATAAAGTCAGTGAAATTTATTTGTTATAAAAGAAGCCTTTCTCAAAGGCTTCTTTTTTTACTTCAACATCCACCGCCAAACCACCTTAGTCAGGTGGTAAAATAGTGTGACAAAAGAGTATAAATCACCGAAAAGCACCCCAGGCCAGAAAGGTTTGAATTAAGTTAACTTATCACTATTTTTAGATGGATTATAAAAATTGATAAATTGATCATTAATGTATTTAGGGACGGTGGGTTTATTGTCAAGATAAACGATAAGGCAGTCGTATTGGCTAATTCAGATTATACCATGCCCGAACTTATGATTTTCTTGGCGGAAAATTTTGATGCGATTGTAAAAATAGATAATAATGAGCCTCTTATCCTGACAGACCCGGAGGATTAAACACTTCACCTCCCATAAGGTAAGTTATCGGGGGCATTCATAAAATTGAAAATGAACGACTCAATTATTTACTTGCTGCCTATTCCAATTATCCTTGGACTGTACATATATGCGTGGGTGAAAAATATAAAATTCAATGTGTTGGAAATCGTCGCTATTTGTGCAGCAGCATTATTGTATGCAATATTCAGTTATCCCGGAATATATCATAGACTAGCATTTTCGATTTGGACGATGGGATTAATATTAATAGTATTAGGTACTGTTAAGGCAATAAATAAATTTAAATGAATATTCCTCCGAAGGGGAGAATTCTGAATATTCTTAAGGACAGGCTTTAATTATTGCACCGCCCAAGAGCCAGCCAATCCCCGACGGCAAAGCCTCTTATTAAGAACCCGTACTAAATTTGGTACACTGTACTAAATTTAGTATATTTGTCTTTATGGGTGAAACAGATATGATCGATAAGATTAAAACGGTAATGTCACAAAGGAGGATAAGTATATCCGAACTAGGCCGGATGCTACCCGGAGACAATGAAACCAGACGAAAGGATCTTTCCGAAATTTTGAATCGGCGTAGAGAACCCGGCAGGAAATTCCTTGAAGAAATAGCATTTGCCCTGATGCTTGAATGGGATTTGACCAAACCATAATTAAGTCAACTTTTAAAATAAGAATATGAAAAACGAAGAAAAAATAGTGGAACTCTTATCTGAAAGCCTGATGAGACAAGATCGGCAAGAAGAAATTTTGAATAAGCAAACCAAATTACTTGAAACGCTTGTCGATCAATTTCATAAGATGAACGATCACTTGTTGACGCGGCAAGATAAGATTGAGGACAGGGTAGCCAGGTTGGAAGATAAAGTATTTAGAGGTTGATACCCTAATGACAACCCAGGGCCGGACCAAGGAGAAATTGAAACAAATGTTTCTAATTAACAAACCTTACCTTTTGTCTTATCGTTATAGAAGCCCATCATCTGGATTTAAACAAGATGAGAAGGTATTGAGGCAAATGATCGATGAAGGATTGATCAAGGAGGTCCGGAAGGACTCAAAAGAAATTGTGTTTCAATGGATATCTGAAATAAATTCTCCGGAAGGCCCGAAGCTTCTCAAATAGGAAGTTTCCCCGGCCATAGTCCCGCATAATTCATTCTCATCACTATATTTGGGCAAATTTTGGTCCCTTGGGGTAAGAAAATGAAAATTTACCGTCTCCATTGAAGGTACAGTACGAAACGTTATGGGCCAAATCAAACCGGACACTAAAATAAAGAATGACGAACTTAACAAACCTATCAGAAGCTACCATAACAAAAAAAATATATCTTATCAGAGAAAAAAAAGTAATGTTGGACAGAGATTTGGCAGAACTTTATGGAGTGGACAACAGGGTCTTAGGCCAACAAGTGAAAAGAAATAGCGATAAATTTCCAAGCGATTTCATGTTTAAGCTTACTCAAAAAGAAACTGATGATTTGCGATCACAATTTGTGACCGCAAATATTTCGCCCAAAAGCAGAGTTCTCCCGACTGTATTCACGGAGAATGGTGTTTTAATGCTTGCCAATCTTCGAGATGTAGTTCCGTGATAATAAGGATTGAAACGCTTTGCCTCCACCCTGAAAAATTCCTCGCTTTGCCCTGCAAACACTTCGAGATGTAGTTCCGTGATAATAAGGATTGAAACTTGCAATAGAATCGGGGATAAGCCGAAAACCCGCATCTTCGAAAGGTAGTTCTGTAATAACAAGGGTATCCTCTTAGAATTTTAGACGGTATGGTATGGGGAGTGCAATTTCTGATGAAGTAAGAACAGGTTTTAGGCTTAGCAATGGTGGGAAAGTCATAGTATGGCTTAGAGCCATGCTATGACTACTAAGGATAACGGTTTTCCAGGATTTATGAGTAAGATGTATCCATGACCTCAACAACAACAGCATAATCAGGTAGCACTGCCGGGTGTTTTGTAATCATCCATAGTTTTGAAAAATAAGTTTTTTACTGCCACATAGCCGTTACCAAAAAAAATTGCTATCTTTATCAAAATAAAAATTTTGGATGTTTAGATTTAAAATGGATTCGGTAAAATAAATAACCTTTGGTATGCTGCCCAAGGTTGCTCTTTTATAAAACTCAGTCATATTCCTGTCTGAGTTATTTTCTTATCTATATACTATAGTTTTGAGGCTTGGCAAAGGATAATGCGTATCCATAGGCTATTCGCCAACATTTTAAATTTAAACATCATGAGTGACGAAAATAAATCAATCCACGAATTCGACTTCAATTTAATCTGCGAATATTATTCGAATGTAGAACGGCAGGGTCCCGGTAGCCCCGAGGTAACGATTAAAGCATTAAGCTTTATCGAAAATCTTTCTACGGCATCTTACATCGCTGACATAGGTTGTGGAACAGGCAGTCAAACAATGGTAATCGCACAGCATACACCGGGAAAAATTACAGGAGTCGACCTGTTTCCTGATTTTATAAATCTGTTCAATTCAAATGCCGATAAACTCAATCTTAAGGAGCGGGTAAAAGGCATTGTCGGTTCGATGCATAATCTCCCTTTTCAGCATGAAGAATTAGACCTCATCTGGTCGGAAGGTGCTATTTATAATATCGGTTTTGAACGCGGACTTAACGAATGGCGAAAATTCCTGAAAACCGGTGGCTATATTGCTGTTTCGGAAGTGTCGTGGTTTACAGATGAACGACCGAACGAGATAGATGAATTCTGGATGGATGCTTATCCTGAAATCGACACTATCCCCAACAAAGTCGAACAAATGCAAAAAGCCGGATACATTCCTGTAGCTACATTTATTCTGCCTGAGAACTGCTGGATAGAGCATTTCTATGCACCACAAGTCCCAGTACAGGAGGTCTTTTTAAAAAAACATGTCGGTAATAAAGTTGCCGAAGACTTCATTGCAAATCAACAGTATGAAATGCAATTGTATGATCAATACAAAGCATTTTACGGCTATGTGTTTTATATAGGAAAGAAAATTTAAGTGTTAGTCACTCCTTCCGAGAATCATCAAAGCGCAAACAAAATAAATGAAACAAGGTGGCCGGTTTGTATGCGATAGCATTGAAGCAATCAAAAACAGGTTTAGACGGGTTAGTCATTGAAAGCCATGATTTGCTGATTCAACTGGGTGGCCTGCAGTTCTGTTGCTTCAATAGAGGTGTGGCTTACAGTATCGCCACGGATATATCCAACATACTTTAACCATCCGTCGGAGCGTAATTTTCTTCTTTTGTTTACCAGTTGAAACAAGCTGTCCGATTGCATTTTGTTACTTTCGGATCGAAGGTCACCGGTAAATGAAAAATCAAAGTGCTTCAAAAACGTCCGTGCCATAAAAAGGTGTCCTGAAGGTGACGGGTGAATGCCATCTTCGGCAAAGGTGAATGACGGATTCTGCACTCTCATTGCTCCGATCCAGTCTCTCATAGGGCCATGAATGTCAATAATTTGCACGTCAGGCATCTTCAGGGCGCTTAACCAGTGGCTGTAGTCTTCCAGGACGGTATCATAACCTTTGTAAGGGTGGGCATAACCAAATTCTTCTGCTGTGGCGTCTACTACTTTGTCAGCAATTGGCAACGCGTCAAAAACAGGCGGGGTCACCAGCACAGCGGCTGCATTGATCTGATCGACCTGCTGCAACAGATTTTGAATACCTTCCTGGAATTTTTGCATACGTGCGGGCGATTGCGGATGATAAATGCCGTCATTCATACCGTAGCAGGCAACAACGACCTCAGGCCGGACTTTCTCCAGGGCTCTTGTAAGCCGTTCTTTAAGACAAGGACGTGGAAAAGGGTGGTCCTTTTCAGTCAGGCAGGACACTGTTTCGCTGCTAAGGCCAATACTGATGATGTCGATGTTGTTTTTGGGGTACTTTTTGCGCAGGTAGTATTCGATGTAACTGACATAAGCACCGTTCCGGGTAATGCTATTGCCAAGAAACAAAACCTTTTTGTCTGCCAGCAAAGCGCCGGCTTTGTCCTTTTTCCCACAGGAAATCAACATCGGCAATATGACAATTAAAATCAGATAGCGTTTTGCTCCTTTCATAGTGTAAATGTTTGTCGATACGCTTGAATTGTTCCTGCAGGCCCATTGCATAAGACCAGCACCAGCAAACCGGGCTGATCTAACGATTGGTCAGCTCCTTTACCAGTGTCACCTCATCTTCGGAAAAAGGAGTACCATCAGCTCTCAAAACATCATGAAACCACACTTCAGGCTCGGCAGTAAATGTAGAGTCCCAGCTTTTCCAGGGATAAATAGTCTGGGTTTTTCCGGACACAAAACCCCAATTAATCGCCGCTACATTGTTTTCCTTCAATAGTGGCATCATATTTTCAAAAGTATTGTTGCGGGTACGCGCCATGTATTCGGTACATAACAAGGGGCGGTTATACTTTTTAAGTTGATCGATTTTCTGTTGTACGGCTTCGGTCGAATTGTCGTAGGCATGAAAGCTGATAACATCCGATTGCTCCAGCATGTATCTCTCCAGGGGTGGCAATTTTTCGGGATTTCCCCAGTTTTCAACTTTTTCTTTCCACATACCACATGTCAGGGGTTGTGAGGGGTTGGCTCCCCTGGCCCAGGCAAATACTTTTTTCAGTAATGCAAGGGAGAAGATGTGCTTGTTTTTTACCTCGAATGACTCGCGGCCCGGTCGTTTTGCTACGTTGTCGGGTTCGTTGTAAACATCCCAGCAAATCACCCGGTCATCATTGGCAAATTTACCCACTACTCCTTTAATATATGCCTCCAGTTCGTCGTGCCGGGTACTATCTCCCAGTATAGCCGCGCCGGGTGCCTGCACCCAGCCCGAATTGTGTACGTGGGGTATCGGTTCAGGCTGTATGCCGAGTTTGGGCACCGGGTGCCACACATCATCCAGTAAAACAAACATGGTTTTTATACCGTGTTTGTCAGCCATATCCAGATAACTATCCAATCTTTCAAGAAATCCTGTGGAATCCTGGTCCCAAAGCAAATTGTGCAGATAAACCCGGTGTAAATTAAATCCCAGTTCAGCCGACCAGCCTAATTCCCGGTCGATGGTTTCCGGGTCAAAAGTATCTGGCTGCCAGAATTCCAATTGGTTAATCGATGTGCTGGGGTTAAAATTCGCCCCGGCAAGCCATTCATACTTTTCATACCAGGCCCATGCTTTTTCTTCGGACCATCTGTGGGTTTCCGGAGCAGGTTGTTCTTTTTTACTCGTTTTACAGGAAAATAAAATCACAAAAAAAGACAACAGGATGAGTTGTTTCATGTTTTACAGGTTAAAGCTAAATTAATGTCGTTTTTCCAAAAGCCTTTGTGATTTCAGGAAGTCTTTTTCTCATCAGTTTACTTAAATGAAGCTGACACCTTGCGCGGTGCAGGTTATGGTCGGGAAAATCGGTTTTGTAGTACTTATTCCCTTGTAAATAATCGGTTAAAAACCTAAGCCCCATAATAAAACTCATGTAAATTCCTGATTTTGGCAAGATAGACATCTCTGCTTCACCAAGCAAATTTCCGGTTGAATTCAGATAACCCTCTGCAAAAGCATCGATCATAGCCAAATCGACATCTACCTTTTGTAAATCCAGCTCATGCTCGTCGGCCGTCGATGCCCCTGTACGTATGCCATCCCCAACGTCAAAGTACACATAACCCGGCATCACTGTATCCAGATCGATGACACATTGCCCTTTGTCATGGGCATCCAGAAGTACATTGTTAAACTTGGTGTCATTGTGTGTTACCCTGAGCGGCATATAGTGTCTGACCGGTATATCCTGAATAGCAGTAACATAATCCGCTGTTTCCAGTACATACCTGATTTCATCGCGGGCCTGATTTCGCTGGTGTTCTCCGGCCTCGTCTCTGGCGGCCATGAACTGCTTCAATCTGAATTTCATATTATGAAAATCAGGCAATGTGTAATGTAACTCCTGTATTGGAAAATCGGACAAATAATTCAGGAATTCGCCAAATGCCCTGGCCCCTTCATACATTTGCTCCGGGTTATACGGCTTATCATAAGACCGGAGATGCTTCATGAACTTAAAAACCCGCCAATACTCCCCTTCCTCCTTTAAAAAATGTGATCCGTCGTGTGTGTGGATCAGGGTGGAAACTTTAGTGCAGACATCTTCGCCGGCAAAAAGTAGCTTTCTTCTGATATGGGAAGTAACCAGTTGAATATTGCCCATCATAGCAGGAATGTTCCTGAATACATGATGATTAATCCTTTGCAGCAAATAATCCGGCTTACCGGCATTTTCGTTAACCAATCGATAGGTATCATTGATATGCCCGTTTCCAAAAGGCACTATTTCCTTAATGATACCGTCAATGGCAAAAGCTTTGGTCAATAACAGTTGTTTCATTCCCTGGCAATAGTTTCTCTCAACAGTGAACCAACCCGATCATTCAAAACAAAAATCATCAGGCAATCCATCCGGTTCTTTTTCAGTTAAAAAATCTGATATTAGTGTATTCTCAGCAAACCTCACCCCTCCCCATCAAAATAAATGTAAAAAATAACACATGATCACCAAATTGTGGCCGGCAGTATTTTTTTTGGTAATATACACAATAATGTGCTCGTGCACAACATAATGCCAATAAAGTTTGCATTGTTAGACTTTAAATGGTATATTTTTTTTATATTATTGTGTCATTTTTATTTAAGCAAAAGACATTTGGAAAAGAAGAATTACACCATCAAGGAAATTGCCAAGCTTGCCGAGGTTTCCAGGGGGACTGTGGATCGAATCCTGCACCAGCGTGGCAATGTTTCTGAGAAAGCCAGGCAAAAAGTAGAAGGCATTTTAAAAAGAATCGACTACAGTCCCAATATCATCGCACGGTCGCTCAAGGCCAACAAAAGAAGCAGAATTGTCGCTATCCTACCCTCCAACGAAAAGGATAATTACTGGAATCAATCGATCAACGGCATACTCGAGGCCGCTAAAAAAGCCAATGAGTTCAACGTTACCATTGAAATAAAAAAGTACGACATTGGCAATGTCGATCTTTTTAACCACCTCATCGATAAGTTACTTGAAAATCCACCAAACGGTATTTTGCTGGCACCTTTGTTCTATCACGAATCATTGGATTTCCTGGCCAAGTGCATCGCCGCTAAAATTCCCTACGTTTTATTCAACACCCATATTGAAGATTCACAGTCGCTGTGTTTCATTGGCCAGGATTTGTTTGCCAGCGGCAGGGTATCTGCCGACCTGTTAAATCGTATTAAAATTCCTGGGAAAAAGATGCTGATCATTCATTTTGATGAAGATCCTGCTATTGCCAATCACCTGAAAGAGAAGGAAATAGGTTTCCGGCAATACTTTAAAGAAAAGGGTGAAAAGGCAGAATTACAGACTATGCGGCTTTCCTCAAAGCAGGGTAATCATGTGGAGGAAAAGATAGCAGAAATCTTTGCCCATGATGACCTGGGCGGAATTTATGTAAGCACGTCAAAGGCCCACGTGATTGCTGACTACCTGAAAAGGAACTCACTGCACCACATTCCACTGATTGGCTATGATTTGATCGATCAAAACATCCGTTTTCTCAAATCAGGAGAAATTAATTTTTTAATCAATCAAAACCCGAAACGCCAGACTTATCTGGGCATTTCCTACCTGTCGGATTTTCTTGTTTTCGGCAAAAAAATCGACCGAACGAATTTGCTCCCGCTGGATATTATTACGGTAGAGAATCTGGCGTTTTATTTGTAGGTGGGTTGCGAGGTGGCCGGGTTTCGGGGTTGCAGGTGCCGGGTTTGAAGTTTTGCAGATGGCAGTTGAAAGGATAAAAATTAACCCGGGGTATTGTATGGTATTAAAAGCTCGTATACTGCTAAACGGGCATCGTTCCGGCTCATAAGACAATACAAGTGCCCGTCACCGGTCCGGACCATAGCTATATCCCTTATATCCCCATCGACATTCATTTCGGCATGGTATTCAAATCGACCGTTTCCCAGACCCAGAAGTATGATGCCGTAGTTAGCAGAAAACTTCCCGGTACTTACCCTCGATAATGATTGGTTTCCGCCTAAAACCAGGTCGGGGATACCATCCCCATTAAAATCCGTTGATTTGATCGCATATATGGGTGAAAACTGGGAACGCAAAGGTAGTGGCGAAACTTGAAAGCTCCCGTCGCCATTATTAAGCAAGACAACCGATGTATGATTATTGACAATCAGGGTGTCGGCATTGGACAATTGAGCAGGGATGAAAAAATCGCCCGGTTTCAATTGTGAAAATGATTTATAGTCAGGTGATTTTTTCTTGAAACCGGCTATTTGATTAATCAACTCATCACGGCTGAATGCAAAGGATAACTCTCCTGAAATATAGTGGAAAAACAAGGGATCGATCGCCCCGTTTCCGTCAAAATCTTTGTATATCATCATGCCCGGGTAGTCTTGATCCACCTGAAAATAGTTGTTTATCCCAAAATTCCCCATCACCACATCCAGGTCGCCATCACCATCCAGGTCATTGACATGCAGTGACTTCCACCAGCCATAATGCTGCTCCAGTGATTCCTGCTCATGTAAAACAAATGTGTCTTCCTGATTGAGCCAAACCATGGGCTTCATCCACTCCCCAGCTACGATCAGGTCGGGTCTGGCGTCGTTGTTAAAATCGCCGAATTCAGCGGCATTGATCATACCGGCCTGCTCAAGTCCCCCGGCCATTTGTGCGGTGACAATTTTAAATGAGCCATTATTATTTTCCAGCAGAAAACTTTGCGGAGCATGGGGATATTGCTGTAAATTGATCTGTCCTGCTACAAACAGGTCGGCATCTCCGTCATCATCCCAATCGGCCGAAGTAACAACGGAGCCGCTGATAAACATCTCAGGCAATAGCTCCGTCCGATACTTCATTTGGCCTTTTCCGTTGTTGAGATAAAGTCTGTCCTGCAAGTGTTCAGGTGCTGCAGTAAAGGCGGCGGCCCCTTTCACAAGGTACAAATCGTTGAATCCATCGTTATTCGCATCAAATATCAAAGCATCGACATCGGCAGTCAGCGGGCTTGTTTCAAATTGCTGGGCGATGGCAAACCTTCCTGCTTTGGTTTGAACATATAGTCTCCCCGGTATCCCTGGGGTCGCGCCTGTATAGATATCTTCCAATCCATCACCGTTAACGTCGCCTTTTGCCAGCGATGGCCCGTTATTGAGTGCCCCTGTAGGGAGTAATCGCTTGTGCTTGAAGTCGGTATATGTAAAAGACCGGGGTTGGCTGACGGTATCAAACCCGAGCTTACCGGTAACATCGGAAAAAAGCATCGCGGCAGTGTCCTGAGCAGGTAGCCATGGAACGGCTGAGTCGGACTTTTCAATCACCAGCGTATTATTGATCTTAATATCCCTGATCACGTCTACTGTTCGATCCGGCCAGCGTATCACCAGCGAGTCAACCACAGGGTTATTCCCGATGCCAAAAACGAGTTCCGGATTTACGGACGATTGAAATCCCCTGGTGGGCATCAACTCCTGCATATAACGATATCCTCCGCTAAACAACTCTGCTTTGGTGCCGATACCAAAAGTATTTTTATGTTTCATTGAAAACCTGACTTTCACAAAATTACTTCCTTGTTTTTCACGGCTGGTATTCTCATAGACAGCCGCAAAGTCATTGACATTGTTCAACACCAAATCCAGATCCCCGTCATTATCCAGGTCACCGTAAGCGGCACCATTGGTCAAATACAGTTTTTCGTCCAGCCCCCAGGCCGCACTTACATCATCAAATCCCAGATGCCCATTATTCCTGAAAATATAATTCGGAACTTCGATGGGGGGAATCCGGGAAATCATGTTGAAAACATCCAACCCGGTCTGCCCGTCACTGGCTTTGACCTTTTCAGCGACCATATAGTTGAGGAAATCCAGGTCAAGGTAATTCCTCGCATAACCATTGGTCACCAGCATGTCCTTCCAACCGTCGCCATCGTAGTCAGCCAGCAAGGCCGCCCAGCTCCAATCGGTATTCGACACCCCACTGAGCTGGCCGATTTCGTTAAATTTGTTTTGGCCATTATTGAGGTGTAACATATTTCTGCCCACCTGCGGGAAGAACCCACCATCGATCAGCAGGTTGTACTTGTCGTAGTTTTCAGGGCCCAGTGACATTTTCAGCCTTTCATTGCTCTCCGGAAGCATATCCAGTGTAAATATGTCGTGGTTGCCATCGTTATTGATATCCGCTACATCACAGCCCATCGAAAACATGGAGACCTGGGCGGCATAATCTCTGAGAGACTCCGAAAAGGTGCCATCACCCTTGTTGATGTATAAATAGTCTTCTTCGTTGTAATCATTGCCCACATAAACGTCGAGCCAGCCGTCATCGTTGATATCACCCACAGCAAGTCCCAGGCCAAAGCCCAGCAGCGTTTGCCTGATACCTGCCTTAAGGCTGACATCCACAAAGCGGTCTCCATCGTTGCGGTAGAGTTTGTCACCATAGTTGGGATCTGATCTTTGTTTGTATCCTGCGGTAAAGCGGTTGAGTCCGGCGTACTTCTGAATAGAATGATTGATCAAAAACATGTCCAAATCACCGTCGCCGTCATAGTCGAAAAACGCGGCTTGCGTGGAGTAACCTGTATCATTAAGTCCATATGTTTCCCCTTTTTCAGTGAAAGTCAAATCACCGTTATTAATAAATAGCTGGTTTTGCCGGTTGACTTCGGCCGTTGCGGCTGACCTGCAGACATATATGTCCAGCCAGCCATCACCGTTTACGTCTGCCATGGTTACGCCGGTATTCCACAGTCCTCCGGCCCGGACGTTGGCAGGCCCGGCGATTTCCTGAAATTTCAGGTGGCCTTTATTGAGGTAAAGATGGCTGTTAACCATATTACCGGTAAAATAAATATCCGGAAGCCCGTCATTATTGATATCACCGATAGCTACCCCTCCCCCATTGTAGAAATAGCCATAGTTGAGCACGTTGAGCGTCTCTGTTTCCTTAAGTGTATTTCTGAATTTTATGCCTGTCGCATTTTTGGGCTTTCGCTTAAACAGGGTTTGGTTGTTGTTTTCACCACAGGAAAAAAGGAAAGCGAAAAAACATACCACATAGAATCCGGGATGCCTCATAAGTGAAAGAAAATTATCTATAAACAAAAAATTTTGCTGGTAGACCGTGACAAATTGCCGGTTTGAAACCAAACCAGGAGCATTACCGGCATGCTCCCGGTTGTGAATGTCACAACATGGTTCGCAGTTATTTCATAAAAACTGAACCCATGTTACCGCTGATCCCACCACACTTTGGAGTTATTCCTGTCTCCTCCGGTAATCCTGCCGATGGCATCATTTACAGCGCCTTCATTGGTGGTAAATTCCCTGGCAACGTAAACCATTCTACTGGGCACCTCATCCGGTCCTACATCGGGATTATCGGAAGCGACCCTGGTATATTGCCTGGGGTAACCTGTTCTTCTCAATTCTGCCCAGGCTTCCCACCCGTTAGGATAAAGGGCCAGCCATTTTTGGGTGATAATCTGCTCTAACCTTCTCTCAATTGATCCACCGGACTCATAGGCCACAGGGATGTCCGTCAAAGGCTGGGTACCCGGAGCATAAGGAACAGGTGTTGCCGCACTTGCTACATAAGCCGCAATGGCACCTTCGTCGGTGATACCATACTCCAGCATAGATTGCCGGATACCTTCTTCGTAGAGATCCTGTTCATTACCCCCCATATTCCATTCCAATAAAGCACCTTCGGCCCTCAAAAGATATACTTCAGAAGCCCTTAAAACCACGATTGGAGGGTTTGAACCGGTAGGCAGGGGTAAAAACTGCTGTCCGACATCCGAGTTAATGTCGTTTTGGCCGGTACCGAGACCTACCCTGGTTTGACCGTTCAATAAACCTTCATAGGGATCACCGTCATTGTCCGAATCACCTTCTGCAGCAGGGCTGAAGTAAATCCCGATGCGAGGATCTTCATAACCCTTCAGCACACTTTCCATAGCCGCACTCATTCTGAATTCTCCCCAGTTGGTGATCGTATTCATGGGGTTCATGTCTTGTAAGGAGGTTTCTACAAAAGCATTATCAGCGTTATCTTCAATCACACCAGCGGCAATGGCCTTCTCTGCTTCATCCTGTGCCAGTGAAGAATTGGCAAACCTGACCCGCATGGCCAACCGCAACCTTAAACTATTGGCAAACTTGATCCATTTGGCGCCATCGGCCCCATAAATGCGATCTTCACCGGGAACGGGAAGTATCTCCAAATCCGGATTGGCACTTAACACTGCTACCGCCTCATCAAGTGTGGTAAAAAAATCAGCATACATATCTTCCTGATTATCATAAGGAACCTCGAGTTCGTTATTGCCAAATTGGCTGTAAGGAACAGGGCCCCAATAATCGGTAATACGATGGTAGGCATGTACCCGCCAGATTTTGGCTACGGCATTCAGTCCAACCAGTCCGAATTCCTCCGACAAATCTTCTACCAACTTGACCTGGGGAGCGGTTTGTTCATAGAAAGACTCCCACGCCAATTCAGCCCAGCGCCCTACCTGCGTGAGCCGGTCGGAATCAAAGTTTACCGCAGTGGTGGCATAGTATTGGCACCAAAGGTCAGAAAACAAGTTCTGAGAAATCTGGAATCTCCAATTTAATCCGTTGATGGAAAAATATTGGGCATGTGTAAAAACCTGTCCCAACGCACTCGGATTTTCCTCGAGAAATGGCCGGGTCAAGCTTTGTGGGTCCGTGTTTATTTCGTCAAAGTCTCCTGTACAGCCATTAAACATGGTAATTACCATCACGACCGCCAATACTTTGATCATATATATTTTAAACATGTTCATTGATTTTACTTTTAACATCTTCATATAATTAAAAACCAAGTTGAATGTTCACGCCAAAACTTCTTGTGGTCGGCGGGGCAAATGACTCAAACCCATCTGAAGTGATACCGGCAATGGCGTCCCGGTTACCGTTCCTGTCCCTGGAAGCAGTAGCTGTGGTTGCATTCGTTACTACCTCCGGATCCAGTACCTCTGCCTGGTTGCTGAAGAAGAACAGATTCCGGCCCACCAAGGAAATTTTCGCACGTTTGAAAGGTAAATTGGCCAGGATGGATTCAGGTAGTCGATAGCCAAGGCTTATCTCCCTCATTCTGACGTTTGAAGCATCCCTCACAAAAGCCTCTCCGATCGGTGCATTTCTCCCACCGAGATTTGTCCAGAAGGTCTCTGCATCTATCCCAACGTTATTAGGTATGCCGTTTTCTTGTACGGCCGTTTCACCGCCAAAAACATTTTGACCGAAAACCAGCGTACCGTCACGGCCCGTTAATGTATAATCCAATAATCCGTCAGCGGCCAATATCGCCTCGGTAAAAGAAACCACATCGCCACCCTGTCTGATATCTACTACAAAGTTGGCATTGAAATTTTTATAAGTAAAGGCGCTGACAATACCGCCAAGCCAATCGGGGTTAAAGTTTCCAATCACCACATCCAGTCCGGAAGTGATAAGGGGTAAGCCATCGGCATCTACCAATACACGGCCCTGATCATCTCTTTGGAAACCTCTCGAATAAATATCCCCCCACTCTTCACCTTCAATTAGTCTGAAAGATCTCATGAAATTCGCACCATAATTGATTTCCGGAATACCCTCCGCTAACCTGGCTACTTCACTGATATTTCTGGCGAAATTGAAAGTCAGATCCCAGGTGAATTCACTGCCCTGAATAGGGGTCGCTGTAAGAATTACCTCCACACCTTTGTTTTGAATGTCTCCTCCATTGATAAAGTTCCTGCTTTGTCCTCCGGCAGAAGTTACGTCCTGACGGAATAACTGATCCTCGGAATTTGTTTGATAATAGGTAAAATCAATCCCTAAACGATCATTTAAGAATCTGGCATCAAAGCCCACTTCAACTGACCTGGTCCGCTCGGGAAGCAGATTTTCCACAGGATTAGTGGGCGACAGGAATATGCGGCCATTCTCGGTTACTGCCTCCCTGTTCAACAAGAAAGGGTCCGTATCGTTACCCACTTCTGCATAAGATCCTCTCAGTTTAAGGAAAGAGATAGCTGAGGGAAGCTGTAACAACTCATTGGCTACCACTGAAAGCCCTACCGAAGGATAGGTAAACCGATAGGGGCTCGGTAAGGTCGAACTGTAATCAGCTCTGAAGGTCAGATCGAGAAAAATCGCCTCTTTCCAACCAAAATTCCCAAAAGTATACCAGGAATTGATATTTGACCTGGTAAGTTCTTCCCTGCCTCTAAGATTTTGTGCATTACCGATCGTAAATAAGTTGGGTACATTAAGCGCCTGATTCTCAGTTTCTACATCTTTGAACCTCTGCTGCCTTGCATTGGCCCCGGCATTCAGATTAACAGAGAAATCACCAAAGCTTTTATTGTAAGTTATCAGCGCGTCGGTGTTCCAATCAGAAGTTACCGATGAAGTGGATCTGTAATTACCATTCTGGGCTATGACGTAGGTATCGTTATACCAGCTTTCCTGCTTAAACCTGTTGGTTCTGTCAAGGCCACTGCGAACCAGCACGGTTAAACCATCCAGTAATTCGTAGCTCAATGAGGCAAAAGCGATAATTCTGTCATCTTCGACCTCGTTGATGTTTCTGTTGACAGTCCAATAAGGGTTGGCACCACCATTGTCTCCGGGTACCCAAAAGTTTTGCCTTAGTCGACCCAATTCATCAATATATTCAAAATTGCTTGCCTGAGCGGTACTAATATTCCGGGGCAACCTGTAAGCATGACGATTTGGATTGTCAAAGGCTTCACCGGTAACCAACTCATTATCTATCAGCGTACGCACAAAATTGGCTTTTGCGTTAAGGGTTAACCTATCGGAAATTTTATTTTGAAGCCTTAAATTGAGATTGTGACGCTCCAGTTCATTATTGGGTACAATGCCTGCCCTGTCTTCATAGGTGTAGGAAAAGTAGGTGCTGTTCTTTTCATTGCCCGCAGAGATGGCCAGGTTGGTGGCCAGGCTTGTGCCGGTATCGTAGAAATCCTTTACATTGTCAGGATGTGCGTTGAAAGGATAAGTAGTTCCGGCCAGTTCCGGAGAAGGTGACCAATGAGCCACCTGCCTGCCATCCAGGCGCGGTCCCCAGCTAAAGGTTGAATTAGGTAGATAGGTACCTTCACTGCCCTGGCCGAACTCATTTTGATAGTCCCATAAAAGCAAGGCCCTGTCCACGGTAAAAGTAGAGTTGAGGTCTACATTGAATCCGCTTCTTCCTTTTTTTGTGGTAACAATGATAGCCCCATTATTGGCCCGGCTCCCATAAAGTGCAGCGGCATTGGCCCCTTTTAAGACCGAAATAGACTCAACATCATCAGGACTGATATTACTGATATCTCCTCCCAGCGGAACACCATCGACCACATACAGCGCCTGACTGTTGCCATTGATAGACCTGTTGCCCCTTAAAACAACTTTAGAACCTCCACTTACACCGTTACCTGATGTTTGAATGGATAGCCCTGCTACTTTCCCCTGCAAACCATTCACCAGGTTCTGGTTAGGACGCGCTTCTGCCAGCCCCTCCAATTTGACATTTTGTGTAGAGTAAGTCAATTCCTTTTTTTCCTTCTCAAGTCCAAAAGCGGTCACCACCACTTCAGAAAGTGTGGTGAGATCTGCCTCTAAATTCACATCGATCACCGATCTGTTGTTAACCGGTATTTCCCGGGCCAGATAGCCTGTGTAGCTAACAACCAGCGTAGCATCGCCACTAGCGGTCAGGCTATATTTTCCTTCAGCATCAGTAACGGTACCGTTAGTGGTTCCTTTTATCAGGACTGTCGCACCTGGCAATCCTGATCCTGTTTCATCTTTTACTACTCCCGTAACCCGTTGCTGCGCGTACGAAGTCAAACCGGTTAACAGCAGTATACCTAATGTAAGCACCAATAACGGGCGCCGACCGGTTAGGTCTGTCGTCTGTAAGTTTTTTTTCATATTTAAAATTTAGATTATGTGAAAAAAATTGAACTTCAACATGAACAAAACATGAATCACCGGTGTATCACAACCGGATTTTCGATATCAAATCGCTTTTTTTCTTTTGTTAGATCTCTTAAATGGCTTAAGGTTTCGGCAACTTATTGACAATTTAATAATTATTTTTGATTTTTCTGTGCACGAGCAAAAATTATTTTATGTACGAACAAATTGTTTTTTCGTACTTTTATTTTTCAAAGCGGGCAGCGGCCTGCTTTTCACGGTTAGCCTAAGGCATCACAGCTTGTTAGCCGGAGCTTACAAAAACCCTGGCTCAGGTGTTTTTTTGATGAAGGAACCGGTCTGACTATAAAACCGGTTCTTCAAACCAGTCAATGCTTGTGTATGAAAATGTCTAAAAACATATATTCCTCGCTCATTTTTAAACCTTCGTTTGAAAATGATTCCTATTCGCGGGGCAATTCCAAGTGTGAAAGGAAGCAATATTTCTTTAATATTGCCGGTTAAGTAACTTTCGTGAATCCAAAGGTAGTATAAAATGAGCGAAAAATGAATTATCTGAATGGTTAAAACATATATGGAAGAAAAAAAATTGCGTATTACAGGTACATTTCCGGATGAAATCAGCCATGACATCAACCACCAAAACTGGGGAGAAACGGAATGGAAAAAGGATTTTCAAGCCATGAAATCAATTGGGATAGACACAGTGATCCTGATACGATGTGGCTATAAAAAATGTATCACCTACCCTTACATCGATGGGAAAAAAGCGTTGATGGCGCATACCTCTGAACGCACCAAAAACGACCACCTCTCGCCGGAACAACACGAGGCGGAGTGGGATAAAATCCTCGGGCAAATTAAGAAAGTATGGTGGCATTTTTTATTTTCTTGATGAAAAAGGCTATCCACCCCAAGGGTTATTGTAAATTGTCAATTCAATACGCTTTCTTTTAAATCCATGATTATCTCTCTCAAAGCCTTGACAACAACCCTTGTAATGGCAACTCCCTTTTCCATGGTACTGGCTGAAGGGTCTCCAAAGACCCCATTGGGTGTCATGGCTTTCATTGTGCGGTAAAGGCTCACGTTGCCTGCTCTCAGCAAATCCCCTTCTGCCCAGCGAAAGGTGGGGACGTTTGATTTTAACGCTATTTTATCAAGTTGGACCAGATCAGGGGCGATATGTAGCATCAATGAGGTTTCAAATTCCCCGGCATGGCCGGTGCCCCCCGGTGGGGTTTGGGTAATTTGGTTTAACGCTTCCAAAGATATGCGCCACCACGTAGCCAAGGCTATCCGGCATTGCGGGTTTCTGAAACCGAATGTTTCGACAAAAGTTTGTCCAATTGCCTGATTTCCCCCATGGCTGTTTAAGATCAGCAGGTTTTTAAAACCATACTTTACCACGCAGCCGGAGATGTCTTGTAATTGACGCAATAAAGTCTCATGCCGCACACTCAGGGAGCCCTCAAAGTCCATATGATGCTCGGAGCAGCCCACACTAATGGTAGGAAGGATGACCACATCATCCGGGATCTCTTCATTGAGCACCTTGCAAAAATGTTCCCCAATCATTTTGTCAGTGGCCAGGGGCAGATGGGGCCCGTGTTGTTCTACAGCGGCTACCGGCAAAATTACAGGCAGGTTCTTATCCATTGTTTTCACCTGAGGTGAGGTAAGTTGTTCCCAATACATAATTATAAGTGGTTTAAAAATCTTTTTATACTAACTGTCATAACCGGAGGGTTACTTTTTTACTACCTGAATTAGGCGTTACTTTTTAACTGCCCACATTTCAATTTCCACTAAAAAAGTGAACAAAAGAGGCGTTTGCACTGCGGTTCGCACCGGACGGGGCTCATTGAAATAGGTTTGGTAAACCTCATTAAAACGGGGCCAGTTAGCCAGGTCGGTTAAATAAACATTGACTTTGAATACATCGTTGAAGTCACATCCGGCAGTGAGTAATTGCCGCCGGCAATTTTTCAGGGTGTAATGGGCTTGTTCTTCAATGGTATCACCGACTACCTGGCCTTTTTTGTCAATGGCGGCCTGTCCGGATATCACGACCAACTGACCAGGCGTTACCTGCAATACCGGAGAGTAAGGTCCTGCGGTATCATGCTGTGCTGCGCCAGAAGGAATTTGTTTACCGGGGGTTTTCAGGTTCCCGCTAAAGCCCATAGGATGGGGCAGGTAACCGGTAAAACCGGCAATTTTCCATTGCCCTGCTACTTTGCGACAGCGGTAAAGTGTCTGCCAGTTCAATACTGTTTTTTCTCCCTGCTGTTTTAAGATTTCACCATCGAATTTTTTATGCACCAGGGCACTGTCTCCCCGGATATCGATATCTCTCAAAGAAGTGGCACGGTAAATGGCCTTCTCGGGGTCTTCGGCCCACTGGGTTTGGGCAAAATCGTGGGCCTGCTTTAGCCATGCTGTTTTATATGCCTGCAGGTCCGGAAAGGCCAGCTGCCAAGAATCCGGATTGTGGCGTTTGGCAGCGTCTATTCCCATAAAGTTTTCCCCGATGAAATCGTCGGCAACCATTTCCCAGTTTTCCCGGCAAAAGGCGCTAATGTCCCGTTCTACCAGCATTTGCCATATTTCATGGCGGTCGGCGTCTGTAACGGGAAAGGGATTTTTGTAAAAACTCATAGACTGAATGCTTTTTTCTGTTTTAAAAAATGATTAATTGCCTCCTCATCTGGCGACACACCCAAACCTGGCCCTTCCGGGAGATGGACAAAGGGCGGTTCCATTTTCAGGGGTTCTTCCAAAAGATCATGAGTGCGTATCAGCCTTCCGAATATATCGCTGGGCCAGATACAGGACTCCGCCGCTGCGGCTGAATGTACATACATGGCTTCTAAAATGCCCAGATCAACTTCCGAACCATGCCAGCATGGAAGTCCTGCGGCAAAAGCGATATGGTCCAGCCGCTGAAAGTTCGCCAGTCCGCCATTAAAATTAAACCCATCCACAGCCCCGGCATTCAAGGCCTGAATGGCATCTTTTATGCGTTGTCCGTGCAAAATATAAGGCAGGGAAACGTGCAAAACGATGGGTATGGAACTATACTGCCTGAGTAAAGCATACTCGGGAAGCATCCACCGGGGAAGCGGGTCTTCAAGACAAAGCACATTGCCTGTCGCAGCAAGAGAATCTGCCCGTTTTCGCACTTCACCAGGATACAACCATCTTTCGTTGGGGTCCAGAATTACCTGCATATGTGGCGCGGCTTTTTTAATCTCCTCACACCAGCCCGCCACATCATCTTCCAAATCTGTTTTAAATTTTACACAATCATACCCCTGGCGGGCAAACCCCTGCACCAGTTCACCAATGTCTTCCACCTTCCTGTGGCTGGACCAGGCGCCGACTTTGACTTTTTCCCTGACAGCACCTCCCAGCAAATCCACCACGCGCATCTGGTGCGCTTTGGCATAGGCATCCCAAATGGCACATTCAAAGCCATCATATTCCCGGCAAAAATTAAAAGGGAGCTTTTGCAGGCAAATGTCCCGGATATCTTTTCCCAGTAAACTGTCAATAAGTCCTTCTACTACCGGCCAGTTATGGTCCCTGTACAACTCCCCCCACCCAATAATTCCGGTATCCAGCTCCATCTTGATTAAAAGCTTCGGCAGCTCGTCAAACTGCATAGACCAGCCTGACTTGATCCCCACAGGTAATTTATGCAGCGGTTTATGGATGCCTTCGCTTTCAATGACCCCGGTATGTGTGGGGACGATGACCTCGTAACATGTAAAATGTTTGATTTGCATTTAAAAAAGATTTATAGTTTATGATGAGCTTCTTTCAATAAAATCACTGTTAAATAGCATGACAGTCGTACCGGCGTCAACATAGATTGTTTGGCCGGTGATGGCAGCGCTATAGTCTGACAGTAAAAAAGCCACTGTATTCCCACAATCAACAGGGTAGATGTTTTTTGGAATGACCTGCTGGTAATTTACATAATCAGTTTCCCATTGTACCGGATCATCTGCCCAGGTTTTGATCAGGTCATAATTCTGTTCGGCCTTCACTAATCCCGGTCCAATGGCATTGCACCTGATATTGTACTGGCCTAGTTCGCAGGCCATTCCTTTGGTTAGTCCCTCCACTGCTGATTTCACACTGCAATACAATGCATATCTGGCATGGGTGGCAAAGGCATGGACAGATGAAATGTTCACAATGTTGCCTGTAGATCGATTGTCAATCAATTGTCTGACAAAAAATTTGGAAACCTGCCAAACTGCCCGTATATCGATGTTATACAGCTTGTCAAATTCCTCGTCACTGACCTCATAGGAAAGACGGCTCAATCCTACCCCGGCATTGTTGACGAGGCCATTGATTACACCCGCTTTTTCTTTTATTTCCTCAAACATGGCAGCTACCTCTTCCCTTTTGCTGATATCGGCACCAACAGGTATGGCTCCTGGGTACTTTTCAGCCGCTGATTTTGCTTTTTCGGGGTCCAGGTCATTGATAATCAGGGTAGCGCCGAAACCAACGAGGGCCTCACAAACGCCTCCTCCGATGCCGGTACCTCCGCCTCCTGTAACTAACACACGTAAATCTTTCAGATTCATTTTTTAAACTTTACGCTTTAAATTCGTTAAAAGCCTCATTGCCTCTTATATCCCGGCTAACAGCCTTTTGCACCTTTTTTCCAATTAGTTTTTTTCATCGCCCAGAGGCGCCATTTTGAACCTTTTAATAGGTGGAGTAGTGCGTGCTTCTTTCATAATCACCTCCATTTTCGAAATCACTTCAGGGTGGCCGGGTGCCACATTGTTTTGTTCCTGTTCATCTGCTTCCAAATCATACAATGCAATGTCCGTGTTTCCTTTCCGTATACTTTTACGGATCGCCTTCCATTTTCCCATTCTTACCGCTTGTTGGCCACCATGGGCGGAAAACTCCCAGTACAAATAGTCATGGGCAGTCTGAGGTTTTCCCAGTAAGGTAGGTAAAAAGCTGATTCCATCGGTATTTTCAGGTGGGGGCAGGTTGAGAATTTCGCAAAAAGTAGGTAACACATCGTAAAAGGCCGATATGTGATCACTCTGGCTGCCAGGTTCGATCTTATGTTTCCAGGTGGCGATCATAGGTACTCTTATTCCTCCTTCGTGTGTAAAACCTTTTACCCATCCAAACTGTGTTTTAAAAGGTTTGGCACTTTGAAAAAAAGGTGTGTCTGCGCCACCGGTATGCGTGGGGCCGTTGTCGCTTGAGAAAATGATCAGGGTGTTTTCATAAACACCTGCTTCCTTTAATTTTTTTACCAGGTCACCCACTTGCTCATCCAGGTAGCTGATCATGGCTGCATAGGTAGCCCTGGGGGTTTGATTTGGAAAATACCCGGATTCACCCGTGTACGGCTTTTCCTCTCCGAATTTCTTTTTGTAATGATCCACCCAGTACTTCGGTGCCTGTAATGGTACATGGGGAATAGGTGAGGCATAATACAGGAAAAATGGCCGGTCTTTATTTTGGGCTATAAATTTTAATGCCTCATTATGCATGAGGTCCGGCGCATAATCGGTAAGTGCAAAATCCGCATAGCTTTCCGGGTCATCGGGGCTGGCTCCCTCAGCCAATGCGCTATGAGGAGCAACAGATTTATTGTTTAATAATACCCGCTCTTCATTTTTCCACAGATGCAGGGGATAGTAAGTATGCGCTTGTCTTTGACAATTGTAACCGTAAAAAAAATCAAACCCTTGTTTATTGGGAACGCCTTCTGTAGATGGCGCCCCCAGGCCCCATTTACCGACTGCACCGGTTCGATAGCCTGCTGATTGTAAAATTTCTGCCAGGGTAACGATGCTGTCGGGAAGCGGGCGCTGGCCTTCCAGCAAAGGATTGTCAAACATGGCCTGGTAATTCCAGACATCCCCCCTGGATGACCACTCATCATTACCCCTGATGTGGGCATGACCTGTATGTTGCCCGGTAAGCAATACACACCGGGCGGGTGCGCATACGGGGGCACCGGAGTAGTGTTGTGTAAATCTCATGCCTTCGGCGGCCAGTGCGTCAATATGGGGTGTCTCAATGATCTGCTGACCATAAACACCTAATTCACCATAGCCAAGGTCATCGGCCAAAATGTAGATAAAGTTTGGTTTTTTTTCAGTATTTGTGTCATTACGGGAACATCCCGGCATCAATACCAAAATAAAAGATAGCCATAAAATCTGTTTTCGTATCATAATTATTAAGTTGTTTTTTCAGTTGTCTTATCATCATCCGGCTTATCATACCAATATTTTTTCAATAACCAGCTTGTAATCACAAAGACCACCACACTTACTGCCAAATCATCCATTGCCCTTATCAAAAGATATATTGGCATCACCACAAGCGCCATTTGCCAGGCGATGCCAACGACTACGTTGATCAAATCACCGGTGAAATCCCGGTTTGGCATAAAATCCCGATCCTCCTCTTGTATTTTTTCAATTACAGGCTTCCAGAAGCCCCAAGGCCTGGTTTGTCTGTAAAAATGCTTTAATACCTCCATATCATCTGCGGCCCGGGCACAGGTACCAAGCATACAGCCAGCAAAAGATATTAATAAAATCAGAGACAATATAAAATTTTATTTTATTGTGCACGAACACATTACTGTTTTTTTTATTTAACCAAGAATTCCATAGATTTTTATTCGGCTAATTCAATTACCCCAAAAGCCGAGGGAACGTGAAAGTCCGGCTTTGGTGTTCCGGGATTTATCCAGCTTATCCATTTTAAATCGGCATTTTTACCGTTAAGTCCGACACATTCACCGCGAAACAAACCGGTCAGCATACGGCCTTTATCCAAAATTCCCAATGCTTTTAATGAGGCCAGGCTGATACTACCCTCCACCGTGTAGCCGTTGGCGGATTGGGTTGAAGCCACTGATAGTCCGTTTTCAGGCCATTGCCAGTTGAAATTCATCTTACGGTAATAATGGGCCTCATAATCCAGTACCCTGCCTGCAGCATCCATTTCCAGGCAAAAATAAGGAGACATTCGATCATCTTTTTTGAAGAAAATTTCTACCCTGTCGGAATATACTACCTCTTCTTTGTGATCTGTATCGCGGTAAGTCAAAATATTGTTGTCTTCAACCTCAAACCTGAAATAGAATTTGTGACCATCATGCACTGCCTGAAAATTTGTGCGGGAAGGCACGTCATTCCGCCAAGGATAAATAAAGTCATAAAGTTTGTTGGCCTTGGTCCAATCCGGACCTACCACACCGGTGGGTTGTTTGCTGGCAATATAGGTTTTTTCCTTTTTCAAATTACAGGCGTTTATTACAATGATAAAAGCAAAAATAAGTCGAGCCATCGTTTTAACATCTTGATAAAAATCTTACTATCCGGTGCCCACGTCTACCCGGCTGTGTTACAAGGCCATCCGGTGGATAGTCAAGACCGGCTACTTCTGTTTTCAGCAGCAACATGGTTAAGCCTTTGTAAACAGGCTGTTAAAAACGCGACGAACTGTGGACATCAGTTTTCAATTTCCACAATCATCTCAATTTCCACGGCAATATTGCCGGGCAAAGCGGCCATGCCGACTGCAGCGCGGGCATGTTTTCCACGATCGCCAAAAACTTCCACCATTAAATCAGAAAAGCCGTTGATCACCTTGGGCTGATCATTGAAGTCAGGCGGACAGTTCACCATGCCCAACACTTTTACCACACGTTTCACTTTGCCCAGATCGCCCAATTCGGCCTTTAATACAGACAGTTGATTGATTGCGGTGACCCTGGCCGCTTCATAGCCCTGCTCAATTGTCAGGTCTGCCCCGACCTTTCCTGTGATATACGCTCCATTGGCTTGCAAAGGTCCCTTGCCGGACAAGAAAAACAGGTTACCGGTGCTAACGGCATTTACATAGTTGGCGACCGGGGCGGATGGTGTTCTCAGTTCAATGCCCAGGGCTTTGATCCGGGCTTCGGGATCATAATCGGTCACCTGGGCTTTTATAACTTTGTTATCTTTATTTTCAGCGTTTTGTTGTGCGCAGGCATAACCCGTCAAAAGGATTATTCCCAAAATAGTTTTTTTTATCATAGTCAGATCATTAATAAGGATGTCAGGATTTTTTACTTAATATTTTATACATGGTGCTGGCAACTATTCTTTCTTCGCCGGGATTCATCATCCAGGTGGTGATGTCAACCGATTCGTCGCCCCCTACTGTTTCTATGGAGGGGTGGCCATCCCTCAGGGCCTGTCTCACTTCATCGGGGGTCATTTTTATCTTGTTTTGATCCCACCTGATTTTCAGCGAAGGTACGTGATTGGCAATATCAGGAACATGGGTTTTCGCCTCAACCCCGGGAGCTGTCGATACCTTTTCGCGAATGTGCCTAATCTGCCCTTCCCAAAATTTCCAGTCGGCGTCATGGTCCCTTTTCAGATAGTCTTCCACAGCCACCAACATGGCAAGAATTTCTTCCTTATTGACTTTCATGCCCCTACCCACTCTATCACCACGGGGCGGAGCACTGAGTCTGGCGGCTGCAATCAGGTCTTTCCTGCCCAGTAACAAACCACAGCTCTGCGGGCCCCTTAGCCCCTTACCACCGGAAAAGCAAACAAGATCAAAACCCATATCAGTATATTTCCAGAGGTTTTCAACAGGTGGCACATCTGCTGCGGCATCATTCATCATGGGTAGGTTATATTTTTTACCTTCCTCGATAAATTCCTGGTATTGAATTTTTCCCTTAAAGTTATTGGCGTTGAGAAACCAAAGCATGGCCGTCTGTTCATTGATAGCATTTTCCAGTTCTTTCCGGGTTTCCACTTCGACTATTTTCACGCCGCAGTTTTTGAGCGCATGCGCATAACCTATTACATGGGATTTTTGCATGATCACCTCTGTTTTCATACCTGACAGGTCCGTAGGGATGCGGGATGCTTTTTCCTGATCAAGACCTGTCAATACCCCGGCGGTACCGAGCGTGATAGCCGATGCGACACCGGCGGTTACTGTTGCCGCCTCACAACCAATAAGTTGCGCCAGGCGTTCACCTACTTTGTACTGCAACTCATCCAGGGCAACATACTGTTTTGATGCATAATGGTAGGCATCGAGCACGGCTTCTTTCATCAAACTGCCGGTTAATGCGGTGTAAGTGCCGGCGGCATTAATGAAGGTACGCAAACCTAGTTCCTTGTAATAATCCCTCCTTTCGACGGTGTCGGGAAGAACAGCGGAAGCCACCTCACCAGGCGTAAATAACCCACCTATCAGTGGCAAGGCAGAAAGTTGTTTAATAAGTTGCCTTCTTTTCATGGTTTTAGCTATTTTAAAGTTTTTATAAAGCGGCAATGCAATCCATTTCCACCAATGAATCACCGGGTACACCACCATAGGTAGCCACCGTGGTACGAACCGGTGGATTTGCGCCAAAACGACCCCTGAAAACCTCGTTCATTTTGTGATAGTCAGCCAGGTCGTGGAGATAGACATTGACTTTGAGCACTTTTTCCATCGATGATCCTTGTTTTACCAGCTCTTTTTCCAGCGCTTTCAGTACATGATCCGTATGGGCTTTGATGTCTCCCTCAAAATGAGCCCCCTTTCCTGCGATATACAAGGTATTGCCATGGGCTACGGCCCCGGAAAACAAAGGTATATTCTGCTCATCGGTGACGATATCCCCTACTACCCTTTTTTCAGGTTTTTGGGGTTGGGACCGATCCGCCGCCCCGGCTGCACCTATGCCGAACCCGGCGAGTAATGTAGCCCCTATTTTTTTAAAAACCGATCTTCTGTTGTTTGATTTTTCCATATTCAACATTTTTTGGTAAATATTCTGCAAAGTATGATCTTATTCCCAATGAGGCCTTGAAATTCCATTTAAATCCCAGACGACCACTCCTTTCCGGATGGTCAGTTCACAGACCAGTTTTTTGTTCCCATCCATTCGAAATCCTTTCGTGTCCACAAAACCAAATTTTCCGTTTTCTATCTTTAACACGACCACATCAGAGACAGCACCCGGGGTTAAATGTCCCAGTTCATGCCGTTTTAAAATAACGGCCGGATTGATGGTGGCACACTCGACCACTTCCTGCACTGTTAATCCCATATTCAAAAATTTTGACATCACATTGGTCATATCTTTCATGCCTCCGTTCATGCTGCCTGTATGTAAATCCGTGCTGATACTGTTGGGCTTCAGCCCCTGTTCAATGGCAGGAATGGCCTGCTCAAATATAAAACTTCCCCCACCATGTCCTACATCGAAAACGATTCCTTGTTTTTGCGCTTCCGGCACAAAGGGGTATAGCTTACCTTTTCGGTCAACGATTGGCATACGGCCGTTCACATGTGCGTAAGTGTGGGTGAAAATGTCTCCGGGCCGGAGCTTTTCCAGCAACAGTGTTTCCAGCGACAACGCAGGCTGGCTTCCTCCAAAATCAATCATCACTGGTATATCTGCCAGTTTTCCGGCTTCCACGGCTCTTTCAACCGGCGCCCACTCATCCCCCTGGTAATGCGCTACTTTCACCCCTACGATATACTGGGGGTACCTCCTGGCCTCTATAGCCGTCAGCTTGGCGTCCATGTCTGCCAGGTTTTGCTCCACCGCCCCACCCTTCATGCCTGCGCCGACAATGTTCAGAAAACATAAAACCCTGGTTTTGGAGTGGTCAATGGTCTGTTTTTTAAAAACTTTAAAATTGCGCCAACCAGCTCCACCGGCATCTACAATGGTAGTTACCCCGGACCGGAAACTAAAACCATCGGGTGGCACGGCGGTATAGCTATTGCTTAAGTACGCATCTTCTTCGGTGCCGAAAAAGTTGTGAGCGTGGATGTCAATTAATCCGGGCACCACCAACAAGCCTTTGACATCCACTGTTCTGGCGGCATCGGCAGAAGGAATATCCCTCCCTGACTATATTTTCTCCCGAAATGGCCACATCCATTACGCCATCGATATTGTTTTTGAGATCAATAACATGGCCACCTTTTAAAAGCATATCAAACGGCTGCGATTTTGTACCCATAAAATGAAAGCTGAGTACCGTAAAAAAGAGGGTAAGTTTTGTCATCCTTTAAATTTAATTAATCCCTTACCAGTCATAGCATGGCTCTTAGCCATACTATGACTACTATGACTAATCTATGCGTAAAAATCGAGCCGGTTTTTAGTCTACACCCGACTCACTGAAGTTAAAAACTTCATCCATTTCCAGCTTCAGTCAGAGACTGAACCCAGGCTGGTATCGGAACGGGATTTGACGCCGGTCACAACCTGAACCCAGGATTTGGAGCTGTCTTGCAAGTATTATATATCGGTTTTTAATCATTGTTTTTGGCGCAACTTCCATTCCCTTCCCGGGTATTCAACCCGGAAAGATTCGAGGTTACCCCGGTCCTGCAAAGTCACATAAGCGGTTTTACCGTCTTCACCGCCAAAGGTGATGTTTGAAGGTTTTTTGCCCCTCAACCGAATTTCACGCAATATTTTTCCCTCAGGTGAAACCATAGCCACTGTACCTTTACCATGGCGTGTAATGTAAATATTTCCTTTCACATCACAACGCATGCCGTCCATCCCAAAATCCGTGAAGTCGATGAATAACCGCTTTCCCGATAGCTCGCCAGCCGGCGACAAATCGTATGCCCATACCTTGAGCTGCACGCTTTCATTGACATAGAGGATTTTTTCATCAGGGCTCAGTTCCAGGCCATTGGTAGTCCCCATATTATCCTCTAAAAGCGTCAGCGACCCGTCAGTATCAATCCGCCACAGGTTACCTGTAGATGCCTGCCAATCCGGATCACTGGCGTAGATTATACCGGTTTTACTAATAGCCAGATCGTTAGGCTGGTTCATTCCGTCACTGTGTACGTGCACATCGATTTCCTTTAAAAAAACATTTATTTTCAGCACATTGTGGCCGGTGTAGTCAGCCACAAACATATTTCCCTGGTTATCGAGGCGAATCCCATTGCCGGTGCTTCTGTCGGGCAGGTTTATAAAAAGGCTGCTTTTTCCATCACGGTTTACCTTCCCAATGGTGCCTTCCCTGCCGTAGTTTACCACATAAATGTTCCCTTCCCCATCTGTTGCAGGCCCTTCAATACCTGATGTGAACTCGCCTGGCGCGGTAAAATCCTGGCTCCGGTACAGGTTTGCTTCCCTACTGTCTTCGCCACCCCGGGGAGCCTGACAACCCAACCACAATACCGGTAACAGGCATTTAATGAAGTATTTTTTACCTATCCTACTATTCAAAACAGCAATATTTAAGTTAAAAAAATAATATAATCATTTTTATGCTTTATTCCATAGAAGCCCTTACCTGTCTTACCTCATTTTCGGAAACCGCACTGGCTTCATTCCCAAAATTTTGTCTTATGTAAGTTAAAATATCTGCAATTTCATCATCAGGAAGAAAGCTGTGTTGAGGCATAACATTGTTATATTGCTTCCCATTTACCTCAATACCACCTTCCAAACCATTTAAAACCACGCTGATTAATCGCTCCTTGTTACCAGTAACCCAATCCGTACCCCGCAGCGGCGGATACCGGCCCGGGGCGCCTCTGCCATTCCGCTGATGACAAATACCACAATATTGAAAGTACAAGCCTTCGCCGGCATTTGCCAGAATTTTCATCAGGTTATCTTCCTGTTCATGGGGGGTTTTAAGGTGGGGCCTTTGTTTTCTCTTTTCCATAGCCGCGAGTTGTTTTTCCCCAAAATCATCTTTATTGCCCCGGTAGGTGATCTTCCATATTTTACCTTTCTCTGTTTCACTTATATATAATGAGCCATCTGGCCCCATGGCCAGTCCCATGGGCCGGTATACGGCATCACTCACATTTACGATCGTATCCACCCCGGCAAAACCGTCAGCAAATACCTCCCACTCTCCCGAAGGCAAGCCGTTTTGAAAGGGGACAAAGGCCACAAAGTATCCAGCCTGCGGGTATGGCGCCCTGATGGTCGATCCGTGAAAAGCCACAAATGCCCCATTTTTGTATCGTTCAGGAAATTGATCCCCGGTGTAAAACAACAGTCCGTTAGGCGCCCAATGCCCGGGGAATCCCATGACCGGAAGGTCGTAATCCCGGCACCTCCCGATTGAGTCACCATCCCCACCATACTCCGGCGCAAGCACCTTTTTCTCCTGCAACTGGTCATAATAGCAATAGGGCCAACCAAAATCAGCACCTTCCGTCACTCTCAAAAACTCTTCGGAAGGCAGCATGGCACTTTCCCAGGGCGTGTACAGCTTTGGGAATAAGCGCAACAGGTCATCACGGCCATGCATTACCAGGTACAGGTTTCTGTCCTCGCTGTTCCAATCCATAGCCACTACACTTCTAATGCCAGTCGAAAAATGGTAGCCGTCTTTTTGAGTCTGGCCGGTTTTGTTGGCATTAAAACGCCATATTCCCGCATGATCTTCAAGCTCCGGACAGGGATCCAGACCGGGCTGTTCAGGTGTTCTTTTCGGTTCCTGGCAGGCATTGGAGGGGGCACCAAAAGGTACGTACAGGTGACCCTCGTCATCAAAGGCTATGGGCTTTCCGTTGTGTTCATGATCCCCATGCTCATGATCGTCCAAAACTATTAATTCTAACTCACTGTCAGGTACCAGTTGGCCAGGCGTTAAACGGTAACGGTAAACCGCCAGTTCGGTACTGAAATAGAGATAGCCGTTATAGATTTCTACAGCCGTTTGAAAACCCCAGTTACCTTTATGTTCATAATCGCCAAACCGCTTTATAATATCTGCCCTTCCATCCCCATCTGTATCCCTCAAGGCAGCTATACCCCCATCTTCAAAGGAATACCGTAACTTAACATAAACATCACCATTGTCATTGACCACTATTTCCCTTGCTTTTCCCTGCAAACTGTCGACTACCACTACCGCTTCAAAATTATCCGGAATAAAAAGCCCCCCGGTTAAATACATTGCCGGTTCACTTTGACACCCCCAAATAAAAACACACCATCCCAGCCCGATAAACCGGAGGGTAACTGCCACCATAAGACGGTTTTTTCCCTGACTGATGCCTATCATCTTTGTATTACTGATCAGAAAAGTATTGCGTGAAAGCTTAGGAATATAAGATAATTATTTGGCAATTCAAAACCCCTGTTCACGAACGGGGAGGGAAAGTAAAGGTAAAAATAAAAATGAAAAGTTTTGGATTACATCCCCGCCCCCATTTTCATTTTTATTTTCATTTTCATGCCAATTTTATTCATACCGGCATTGTTCGTTGTCGGCTTTTAGATAGTAGCTTTTGTAATTGGTGGCTTTTTTGTCCATGCAGCCACAAAGGTTCAGCACTTCAATTTTTTTGAAATCAGTGGGATGGCTTTCGGCCTGAATGGCAATATGGCCTTTGGATACCGGGCCGCTGAGGGTGGTTTTTTCAGGGGTTAAACCGCTGACATTACCCCCTCCTATTACCGGCCGGGTGTAAGTTAAAACAGGCTGCCCTCCCACGATATGTTGCAGGATGGAATCGCCTAATACCAAAGCTTCCACTTCCACCCATTGGTCGCCATGGAAAGTTTCGGAAGATGAACTGATACAGTGGGGGGTAAACAAGGTATCAGCCATGTTCACGTGGGTGCCGGGGGTGCATAAATTGGCGGTGGCACGTGGTGTCGTTCCATTCCCACCCAGCAGTTGCATTTCCAGTGATAACGGAAAGTCCTGATCCAGTCCCATACTTTCGGCCGATTGGGCATGCAACATAAGACCGTTATTTCGAAAAGCCCAGCCGGGACCACCTTCCACCTGATCGCCTACAAACCGGTAAGTCACTCTCAGTCTATAGTGTGAAAACTCCCGGTCATGAAACAAGTGGCCGAATTCATTCTGAAAACTATCGTATTCATTGTAGCGCACTTTCAGCAGGGAATCTTCGACAAGAAAGGTATTTTTGTAATTTTTCCCCAGTTGCTGGCCTCTGATCTTTATGGACCAGTGATCAAGGTTTTGTCCGTTGAATAATTGGAGCCATTCTTCTTCATCCGGATTGGTGGCCGGACGGGTTGAACAATTCATCAGGAGTGTGGTAGTTATAACAATAAGCAGTAATCTGGGAAAATAATACATTATTTGCGTAGTTATTTTAAAATTTGTTCAGGATAAGGCACCGGGGCACCTGTTGATTTGAATGAAGGCATCTGTGCTTTCGTTTGCTTTAAGTGTAAGGTTAACAAAGCAGCCAATTCAGCCACCTTCTCCGGTTCCGACCCGGCCATGTTAACAGATTCCCCTATATCATCTTTCAGGTTGAAAAGCTCAATACGTTGATCGAGATGATAATATATATATTTCCAATCTCCTAACCTAACCGCACTGAATGCGCCTATGCCGGGCCCTGCAGTTCCCCAGTCGTTCGGATAGTGCCAGAATAAAGGCCTGTGGTCTGTTTGACCTGGTGTGGTATCCTTGAGTAAAGGGACGAAGCTCTGACCATCAATTTTTTGCACAGCCTGATAGTTTTGTACACCAGCCATCTCTAAAATAGTCGGATAAAAATCTTCAATAATCAGGTAATTATCATTGACTGTTTCAGGTTTGACAACTCCGGGCCATTTTACCAGCATAGGCTCCCTTATACCACCTTCATGGATTGATCCTTTACCGCTTGAAAGAGGCCGGTTATGGCTATGAGGCTCCCCGCCCCTGGCTACGGCGCTGAGCCCTCCGTTGTCAGACATGAAGAGAATAATCGTGTTATCCTCGATTTTTTTTTCCTGCAGGTAGTCCATCAGATCACCCAGACTTTTATCCATCGACGCTACCAGGGTGGCATAGCTGGCCTCAACGGAGTCCAGTCCCATTTCAAGGTAGGTTTGCAAAAAACGCTTGTCGGACATAATAGGGGTATGTACCGCATAATAGGACATATAAAGAAAAAAAGGCTGTTTCTGCTTGACGGGGGTTTCCAGCGCCTGAAGCGCCTCCAGGGTCAGGGCCTCTGTCAGAAATATGTCTTTGCCATGATATTTATCCAGTCCCGGTACGGGCCAGGGACTCGTTTTAAATTCGTCTGTATTGCCAAAATTTTGGCTTCCCAGATAGCTCTTCGGTGCTCCGGCTGCATGACCGGCAATATTGATATGGAAACCAATATTTAAAGGGTTTTCTGCCGGGGTGCCAATCGCGCCAAAGTGGGCTTTACCGACATGGATCGTGTAATAGCCTGCCTGTTGTAAAAGAGCAGGAAAAGAAGTAGCGTAAACAGCATGGTCAATGGTTGAATCCGGTGTCATGCCGTTTACATTCCAGCGCGGAAAATCAAGCGTGGCATGGCTGGTTTCTGCCGGCTTCAATTTATCCTTGTGCAGTGTCCAGTTGGTTACGCGATGGCGTGCAGCATTTATGCCGGTCATAAGACTGATCCGTGTAGGAGAACAAACCGGTGTAGCATATGCCTGGGTGAATTTCATTCCCTGACTGGCCAGCCTTTCCATATTAGGAGTCCGGTAACGATGGTTGAAATCCGTTTTTTTATACCAAAAAGGGACTGAAGTATCCTGCCAGCCCATATCATCCACCAAAAATAGTATGATATTCGGCGATGACTGAGTATCGGTTTTTTTTTCAGGCCCCTTACATCCGATGAAAATCAATAATGTCAGCAGGTATAAACAGCCAAAAAGTATCTTTTGCAGCATGTTCCTATGATCCGTTTACAGTTAAAAAGGCTAACTTATCACTCCTTTATAAAAAAACAATATCTTATGTGATTATTTTTTGCAGAATAACAACAATATTTCACCGAATCGGTGAATAATTATTTTCCGATGATCATTCCAATTCAGGGGAATGTCCCCTGTCAACACACCATCAGGGAATTACTATGGCTGTGATCATTGATCATTTGCCAGGCATAAGAGGCAGCACCCATTACAGCTATTTTCTCACTGTCGAGTTTTGAGATATGTATTTTAGTTTTGCCACACAGGTTGGTCAACACTTTTTGATTGAGGAATTGTTCCAAAGGGTCGATAAGCAGGTTACCGGCATTGGCCAGGCCTCCTGAAAGAATAATAGCTTCCGGGTTAAACATCGCGATAATGTTTGCTAATGCATCGGCCAATACCTTCCCGGTAAATTCAAAAACATATTCTGCCAAAGGATCCCCTGCAGCCGCTGCCCGGGCCACTGCTTTACTGTCCGGATAGGCAGTCCGATCATGCAAAACACTGCCTTCAAAAAGCTTTTTGTTTTTAAACGCCCTGACTGATTTCATAATCCCGGATGCTGACACATAAGTTTCAAGACATCCCCGCCTGCCACAATTGCACTTTCTTCCTTTTGGGTCGACAATAACATGCCCCAGCTCTCCCGCGTAACCATGTTTTCCATGCAAAACCGTGCCATTCACATAGATACCACAGCCAAGGCCCGTTCCAAGGGTGATTACCAGGAAATCATCCATGTTTTTAGCCACTCCGCCGGTCTTCTCGCCGATGGCGGCAGCGGTGGCATCGTTGGTCAAAAAGGCAGGTTTATTAAAGAATTCGGAAAACGTTCTTGCCACCATAATTTTTTTACCCCAACCCAGGTTGGTGGCCATATCGATACTTCCCTCCAAAAAATTTCCCATTGGGGCTCCTATACCAATCCCTGTCACACGATCGGACATCTTTCCGGTCATTACACTTATTTTGTGCACCAGTGTCTTAAAGTAATCATTAAAACCATCGAAACCGGTGGTGGGCATACGATCCAGTAAAACCACATTTCCTGTTTTCGTCACCAGTCCGAATTTAGTTACAGTACCCCCGATATCTATTCCTACTACAACTTCATCCATAGAATTTTAGAATATTTCAGCCCAAAAATAATGATTAATAATGATATCTTACAAAAGCCTCGATAGCCTCATACTCTGTTAAACCCAACTGATCGAAATATTGTGCGGTCTGGCGGTTTCTGTCTTCAGCCCTTTGCCAGAATTCTCTTGGGTCGTTTCCGGGAAATACAGGGGTATCTTTTTGGGATTGGTGTTTGAAGATCGCTTTTCTCTTATACATCAAGTCTACAGGGCTTAAAGGGATGGCCATTTCAATTTCATCGGTTTCCCACTCATGCCATGCCCCGCGGTACATCCACAACCAGCAGTCTTTAATCCATGCCTCCTGCTTCAATGCTTCAAGGGCCATGAGGATAGCATCAAAGCAAACTTTATGTGTACCATGCGGATCCCGCAGATCTCCTGCGGCAAAAATCTGATGCGGTTTAACTGCGGTCAACAGTTCTTTAATGATATCGATATCCTCCTGTCCCAAACCATTTTTTCTCGCTTCACCTGTTTCGTAAAAAGGAAGATTTAAAAAGTGAATATTTTCGTCCTTCAACCCAATAAACCTGGCGCCCGCCGATGCTTCACCTTTTCTGATAAAACCTTTGACGGAACGCATCAGTTTTGTATCTTTCGACGACTCTTCTTTCGAATTGATGGCTTCCACCAATTCATCATGAATCCTCGAAAATTCCCCCGCAGCGATGTCCAGAGCGCCGGAAATATCCTTTATGAATTCGGCATATTTCCGGGCATCATCGTCAAACACAGCGATATTTCCCGAAACCTGGTACGCGACATGCACATCATGGCCCTGCTTTACCAGTTTTCTGAAAGTGCCACCCATCGAAATCACATCATCGTCGGGGTGTGGGCTAAAAATGACCACTCTTTTCCTGGCTGGATTGGCTCTTTCAGGCCGGTGTGTGTCGTCGGAATTCGGTTTTCCGCCCGGCCATCCTGTAATAGTATGCTGCAGGCTGTTGAAAATCCTGACATTCAGCTTCTGGGAATCCCCGGCAAAGCCCAGCAGGTCACCCAGGCCATTTTTGCGGTAGTCATCCTCGGTCAGCTTCAGGATAGGCTTTTTTAATTTTTGCCCCAGCCAGATCACAGCACTTTTGGCTATATCGATGTCCCAGTCTACTACTGAAACCACCCAGGGTGTCTTGATTCTTGTTAACTCAACCGCAGCATCGGGGTCTATCAAAACCGATACATTTGGATGGAGCTGCAGGAATGTGGCCGGGATTTCCTCAGAAACGGGGCCTTCTATGGCTTGCTTAATGATGGGGGCCTTTTTTTCACCCCAGGCCAGTAAGTACACCTTGCGGGCCTTACTGATCGTTTTAATGCCCATGGTAATGGCTCTTCTGGGAACCAGATCTTCCCGGATAAATTCCCTGGTAGCATCCATGATTGTGATGGGGTGCAGCTTGACCAGCCGGGTTAGTGACTCCTCCCTTGATCCGGGTTCGTTAAATCCGATGTGCCCGGTTCGCCCAATACCCAGGATTTGAATATCAATGCCACCGTAAGCATCGATTTTTTCCTCATAAAACTTACAATAGTCTGCAATTTTATCGCTGTCAAGCTCGCCATCCGGGATGTTGATATTTTCAGCAGGAATATCAATCTGATCAAAAAGATGGTAATGCATAAAATAATGATAACTGAGCTTGGAAGTTTTACTCTGGGGATAATACTCGTCGAGGTTAAAAGTCACTACGTTCCTGAAACTCAGCCCTTCTTCCCGGTGCTTTCTCACCAGTTCCTGATAAATTTTGATGGGCGTGACTCCCGTGGCGAGGCCTAATACTACGGTTTGATTGTTCTTTTGTTTGTTAATGATCAACCTGGCAATAGCGTCGGCTACGTCAAGGCATGCGGCCTCCTCACTGGCTTTTATGATTACGGGCATCCTTTCAAGCATAGTGGCGGAGGCATCCTGGCTAAATTTAATCTTCATCATCCATTGGGGTTAATATTAGCAAGCAATAAACCAATTTTTTTTTACAAATCCTAGTGATTTTTAACAATTGTGTTCGTGCACATTATGTTTTTTATCGAGCACAGTGATTATCATGGGCCTATGGTTTTCGGGACAAATTGCCACCCCGGTTTGGCATGGCAGGCAATAGCGGGGCAGGACTTTAACCTGCGACTTTCCGTTGATGAGCCAAAGAAAGACCAGCCTCTATCATTCCCAAATCGGCATAAACAAGCTAAAATAAGCGATTTTAAAATTCGGAGGGTCGTTTTAAGAGCGTTAAATAGTGGGGAGAACCGCAAAATGTTTAACTAATTACGGCCTGTTTTTTGTAATTTGGATACTGAAAATAAACAAGTTTTTTGCCATCTTTACATAAGGTCACCTAGTTGTATTTGCTTCCATTTTGAGAAGAGGAGGATAAAAATGTCGGTCAGGATGATTCAGTTTTATATTAAATCACAAAAACTCAAGAAAAAAGCCAAAAAATCTAAGCTGCCTGGTTCATATTTTTCTTGGGTATTGAAATAATACACTGGAAGGAGGTATGTAGCAGCTACATAACTAAATCGTTATTGATGATAAATGAGCTTACCAACATTAATCTCCTTAAAAAAGGTGGCCAGAAGGAGGTCTACACTGCTATTCATGATCAGCATGGTAAGGTAGTATTTAAATAAAGTATTTCCGACAAACGATAGTCTGGCAAGAACGTAAACGAGAAATTCGGGCTGTCTCCTTGCTGGGGAGTTCAAATTTTATTCCTAAAATAATTGGACATAACTGTGAAGAAGAATCATTGTAATTCAATCAATGGATGATTTGCTTGGCGGAATTTTACAGTCTCACATTTAATTTGCCTCACTTTTAAAGTTTAAAAGTTACTTCTTCTCCTCCAAAAGTTTTTCTAATAAAGCTATTCTCTTCCGCTCGCTTTCCAGGAGTGCCTCATACAATTTTTTGTTTTCTTCTATGGCCTCCGCCCACTTATCAAATGGATTAAAATTACAGTTATAGTTCTGCCCGCTTACAGACCCACTGATTGAACTGTTATGAACAATATTATAAACGGTTGCTTTCTCATTTAAATCTTTAATCGCTTCAGCACTAACTCCCATTGCTTTAGCCACCCTTTCCAGCATAGCATCGTCCACATTTTCGTTCTGCTCGATTTTAGACACTGCCTGCTGGCTTACACCTAACTTTTCGGCCTCTGCTTCCTGCCGGATACCCAGTAGTTCACGCATTTGCATAATCTTTCTTCCCAGGTGTTTCGATGGGGTTTTGGTTCTATGTTCCATAAGCCAAATATATTAATTTCCAGGGTTGTTCCAAAGTGCTTTTTGGGGTTGTAAGATTACAAATTAGTAGGTTGTAAAATTACAACTCGATGTCGTTGAATACAACTGACTTTCTGCTCTCCTTAGGTTATTGATTTGGATTTGCTGGCATTATTGAAATGCTGGTAATCTCCATTTACTTGTTTACTGAGCAGTTTACGATCAACGGACCCGGTAAACAGGAAAACGGGTCTTTAAGCGCCAGGAATGTGGAATAGGATTTAATTCAGTGAAGGGTTTAAATGGGCATATAGTTGCTCATCGCGAGAAACATGCTATTAACTAATTAAGATCTACTGCTGTGATGCAAAAGTTAAAATATGATGATCAATTTAAGGGGCCACATAAAATGAGAGCATACGATTTTCTGAATATCCCTGATCGTTATGTAGAAGGTATCATAGTTGGGACTGATACCTACCGCAACGCCATGTTTTATGTTATCCATTGTGAAAAAGATACACTTCCTAATTTTCAAAGGCTTGGAGGCAAGGTTTACGTTCCGATAGAAGTAATATTCGAAAGCGAATGGGAATTTGACCGGATCAAAAGAGTTTGAACAGCAAAAAAGGCACGAAAAAGTCGAAAAAAATGATCGATTCGCTATTATTACGAAATTAGCCAACACCACCCATGAAAAAAGGTAAAAGTTTCGAAAAAACAATAAGGCTAATTCAGGAAACTCTTAAAGATTCACCCAAAACCAAAATCTATCAAAATTTTAAAATCAAAAATGCCGTGGGTCGCCCACGAGAAATTGATAGATCGATTGTGCAAAATTTATGAGATGAATTGCCAAAGCAAGGTTTTTTTAGGTTCGAGCATTGAGGATGAAAAAGAACAGGTAATCCTTAAAATATGTGAAAAGAATAAATTGGAATTACTAAAAGACAGGCCGTCCTTTAGTAAGTATAAATTAGCGTTCGACCCCATTTATAAACCATAGCAGTGGTATAGTTAACGGATTACTATCTGACCGTTGATACGAAATCAGTATCGTACTAAGCAAACCGGGCTCCAATTAAGTAGATTGTTTGGGATAGGTAGTTACCAATCCGGAAATACCCAAACTTGGGTATTTTCAAGCTAGCAAAATTTTCGGATTTTGCCATTTCAAGGTTCTGACAATTAATTTCAACCCCTTCTATGGGAACTTCACCCTTCGATTCTTCAGCTTCACAAGATTATTCAAAAAGGTCACCTTAAACGCCACGTAATTTTGGATAAAAGTTTTGAAAGATGAAAAAAATAACAACAAACATGAAGTTGAAATTTAAGCTAATGCTCTTGGCACTAACCTTGAGTGCCGTTCTGTTCTCCTCCTGCAGCGATGATGACGACGAACCGGTAGTATTTGTGGTCAACGAGGAAGATGCTGCAGAATTTGTCGCAGTGATATTATCAGTAAACACTTATGGGTTTTCATCCAATGCGATCCGGTTTAGTGAAGAAGTGGCCGATAACTTGTTGTGTGGGAGTCAAACCCAGGATTCGGGTATCATCAATGAAACTTCTTCTGATGGGACTATTTCATATAGCTACGATTTTACTGAGACGTACTCCTATATCTGTGATAGTGAAGGTGGTTCTGTGAGTTATTCATTCATAGCGGAACAGCAGCTCACCACGTTGCGGTCTGATATTGATTCTAACATTTCCGGTATCTGGACCGTAACAGATATTGATAATTCCGAACCCTCTTACAATCTAAGCGGCGTGTATGAGAGGAGTTCCGACTGGGATTCCAAGACCGACGAATTACCTTCGGCATTCATTACCGTCGACCTGAGCTTTACCGACCTGAAGGTTGATAAATCATCAGGCGATTTGGTGGGAGGCACGTCGCAATTTGAATTATCAGGAAGCCAGATCGATACTGATGGTCAGACGTTTCAAGGCACCATTAATTTCAGCGATCCGGAAGCCACCGAGGTAGCATTCACCAATGGGGGAACTTACACGCTCAATATGAAAACCGGAGAAATTAACAAAACATCTTGATTCTTAGAACAGCCATCATGAAGACCAGGGGCATTACCGGTCGTCTGGTCTTTTCATTTTAAAAAATATTCGGACACTATGAAGCATTTGATCATTATAGTAGCCATATCAGCGCCAGATTTCCTATTCGGTCAATCATTAAGCGAGCTCTACCAAAAAGTGAGTCCCAGCGTAGTAGTGATAGAAACAGATGAAAAGGTAGAAGACAGTGACGGTCACGTCAGTTACCTGGGCTCCCAGGGATCCGGGGTACTAATTTCGGAGCAGGGAGATATCCTTACCGCCGCTCATGTAGTAACCAACGCCGAAAATATCCGGGTAACATTTCATGATGGCGAGACGTTTCCCGCCAAGATTTCACGTCTTGCCACGGTAGCTGATGTGGCCCTTATTAAATTGGTTTATTACCGCGGGACCTATCCGGTGGCCAAACTCGGAGATTCGGATTTGGTTGATGTAGGGCATGATATTTTTGTGATAGGAGCGCCGTATGGACTGGAATTTTCTCTTTCCAAAGGGATCATCAGCGGGATCAGTTTGGAACAATCACGGATGGCCGGATTTACATTTGCCGAGTTTTTCCAAACCGACGCTGCTATCAATCAGGGCAACTCCGGCGGTCCAATGTTTAATATGGACGGAGAAGTCATTGGCTTGGTGAGTCACATCTTGACGGAGTCAGGTGGTTTCGATGGAATCGGATTTGCCGCCACCAGCAATATTACCCGTCAACTGGTGATAGATAGTGATCGCAGATGGACCGGTATTAATGGTGTTCTGGTAGATGAAGAACTGGCCCGATTACTCAATGTCCCTCAGCCTGGTGGTATTTTAATCCAAAGCGTGGTAGCATTATCTCCGGCTTTTATGGCGGATCTCAAAGGAGGTAATGTGCCATTAAATCTTAAAGGGCAAACCATAACTATCGGTGGTGATATCATTCTGGAGGTAAACAACATATCGATTATTTCGGAAGATAGCATCATCGAGCTGATCAGATCGATCTTCTTCATGAAGGATAATGAAAGGAAGGTCTTCCATCTTAAAATTCTGAGGGCCGGCAAGATCTCTGAGGTTGTCCTACGATTTCCCGATGACGGGTAACGAATACGCTCAGAAATTCACATCCTGAAATGTCAGCATGAATGGTCGAAGTTTCAGCTTCACCATGATTTCAGGGAAGAACAGGAATAAGCAACGTTAAATTTACAAAACATAGAAAATCACTTTAAATCGAAAAGAAATGAAAAATACATTAAAGATTTTATTGCTACTCGCAGTAATAGTAATGACAAGTACCGTCAAGGCACAAACGGGATCGAGATTGACCGAAGAAGAGAAAGCCGAAGCCAGGGCGAGATATGAGACTTATCAGGAGCGATTGAACCTTACCGAAAAGCAATCCGAAAAAGTGGAGGAAATCAACATGATTTATTTCGAGGGATTGAGTGAATTAAGGAAGTCAAATAAAACCCGTCTCGTCAAGTACAGGGAATGGAAAAACCTGAGTAAAACCAGGGACAAGGAAATGAAAACGGTATTGGACGATCAACAATATGAGGCCTATAAGGAATTCCAGGCCGAGATGAAAGAAGATTTTAAGGAAAAGCGAAAAAATGGAAACGGGTAAAAGATCGCACCGAATAATTACATGGTTTTTCGGCCAATAGATGGTGAACATTAAAAAACAAAAGGAAAAAAATGGAAACTTTAGGAATTTTTTTGGGCATATATGTTGCTGCCATGGTCATCGAGATTCTGTGGTCAATATATAAAAAGAAGGACATTTATAATTGGAAAGACTCACTGGCCAATTTTACTATCATTTTCGGAGGAAGACTGATTAAACCTCTCTCGTTGGCTTGGGGAGCCTGGCTTTTTGGTTTGGTGGAGCCCATCAGGCTGTTTGAAATACCGATCAATGTATTTACGGTAATCGTGACTTTTCTATTATCGGAACTGGTTTACTATTGGTATCATCGTTTGAGCCACGAGATTTCATTTCTCTGGGCCTTGCATCACACACACCATTCAAGTCCCTGGCTGAATATATCGACAGCCGGAAGACTGCATTGGCTGGGTAAATTTACCAGTATTGTATTCTATGTTCCGCTGGTGTTCATTGGGTTTCCCTCGACAGTGGTGATTGGGTCATTAGCTTTCAGCTTGTTTTACCAAATATTTCTCCACACCCAAATTGTAGGAAAGCTGCCCTTTTTAGAGGGATGGTTCTTTAATACACCATCGGCACACCGGGTACATCACGCCTCTAATGAGCGATACATCGACAAGAATTACGGAGGTACACTTATCCTCTTTGACAGAATATTCGGGACTTATGTGCCAGAGCAGGAAAAAGTTGAGTACGGTGTCACTACTGGTTTTGTAGGTCACAATCCTCTCAAGGTATTGATAACACCTATAGTAAGGCTTTTCAAAGGTGAAAAGATATGAGGCTCCTAATCCTTCCAGCGCCGGCAGGGTAACGGCGACTATGCCCGCTGATACAGGAAATCCGGAAGTATTTGATATGTACGGAAAAAGAATTTATCTTAAAGGGAAGGCTTTCAACGAAGCCTGTTTAAAAATCGATCTTAAACAAACAGGAGAAGTGCCCGGTAAGCACATCGTAAAGTTCACCGGAGGTGAAAAAAGCTTTACTGATCGGGTTATTATAGAGTAAATAGTGAGTACCAAAACCAAAATATCGATAAGTGTTTCCTTATTAATCACATTGTTTTTTGTGTTGCCCTGGATATCACTCTTCCAGGAAGTACAATTTAGCCTTGAAAAATTTGTGCCTGATGGCATGGCCCATACCCGCTTGCGATATATGGCCATCTCTATCTTTCTGGTTTCATTGTTGCTCTTTCAATACAATTTTCACTGGAAGGACAAGCTTTTCAGGATTAAGAAAAATTGGCTTAAGGTTAGCCTGGATTTCGTCAGCAACATTTTGCTGGTCTTAATTTTAACCGTATTACTCTTCGGAATATCCTCAAGGCTCTTCGAAGTGGAACACAGAAGAGTGTACCTCACTATCTACTTTTTCAGGCATTTGGGGACAGACTTTGTGGTGATGATCGTGGTTTATGTCTACAACCTCGTGATTAAATCGAGATCTGACAAAATCCGCATCCTCACCCTTAATAAAGAAAAAGTGGAAACGGAGTTGGCGATGTTAAAATCACAAATCGACCCCCATTTTCTGTTTAATGCACTCAACTCATTAACCGGCCTGATCCGGACCAATTCCCGCGAGGCCATTAAATTCGTTAACAGTCTTTCGGAAACCTTCCGATATACAGTTGACAATCAAAAGCAAAAAGCAGTAACACTGAGAGAGGAGCTTCGCTTTTTGGATTCGTACCTGTTTATGATGAAGGCCCGGTTTGGTGATGCCCTGAAGGTTAAAACGGAGGTGAAAGATATTCACCTGGACAAAAGATTGCCCCAATTTGCCCTGCAATTGTTAGTAGAAAATGCCGTTAAGCATAACCTGATCAGTCAGTCCAAACCCCTTCATGTAAGTATAGTTTCCAATGATCAAAAGCTCATAGTTCAGAATGATCTCCAATTAAAGACCCAAGTCACCGTACGGTACGGAATCGGATTAGCCAACCTGTCGAAAAGATATGATCTCATGGCGGGGAGCACTATTGAAATTGAAAGAAATGAGCATTATTTCCGAGTTAAACTTCCTTTATTATGAAGCTGAACCTGATCATCGTTGAGGACGAGTTAACGGCGGCGGAAAACCTCCGGCTCATGTTAAAGGAGATAGATACTGACATTAACGTCATGGCCATCTTACCTGGTATTAAGAAGAGCCTGGAGTGGCTTTCCTCCAATAAACATCCTGATCTTGCCTTCTTTGACATTCAATTGGAAGACGGGTTGTCCTTTGAGATCTTCAAAGAAGCGGAAGTTGATTTTCCCGTCATTTTTACCACCGCTTTTGATGAGTATGCTATTGAAGCATTCAAGGTGAATAGTATTGATTACATACTTAAGCCTATCAAAGAAGATGACCTTATTTTCAGCCTGGAAAAATATGAAAAGCTGAATAAAAGAAACGTGGAGCTTGAGGTAGTGGATAAGATCCTCGGTAGTATCCGGTCAGAGCAAAAAGCCACCACTTTCCTGGTTCATTTGAGGGATAAATTAATTCCGGTTTCTGCCAAAGACATGGCCTATTTCTATATTCGGGAGGGGCTGGTTCGCGGTTGTAGTCATCAGAATCAATTATATCCTATCGATCATACACTGGATGAACTGGAAGAGTCATTGGAAACTAACCAATTTTTCAGGGCCAACCGCCAATACATAGTAAATCGTAAAGCCATCCTGGAAATGGAGTTTTTCTTTAATGGACGGCTGTCTCTGAAGATCGCTCCACCTACCCCGGAAACCGTTCTTATCAGTAAAGCCAGGGTGCCGGTTTTTAAATCCTGGATGAGGGGTTGACTCATCACCACTCAAAATAGGTAGTTGACATTCGGATATGGCAACAGTACAGATCATCCTACAACAGGGGGAATACTTAGCGTAAACCGGGATGGTACGTTTGATCAAGACTTTTTTGTTGATATTAAGGAGGTTTTGAATGCACGATCTGTGCGAGGCGTGTCTTATATATTCGATAACTATATATTAACCATCAACGGCTCTACGGATTTCAATGTAATTGCTGACCAGGGTTTTGGTAATTGGAAATGATGTAAAGCCGGGAAGGCCCGAATGCGATGTTTGTGCTATTTGGATGATAGTCATAGTATGGCTTGGAGCCATGCTAGGACGGCCAGGCCCAATCCATGACAGGCTTACACAGGATATTATCTATTCGTTTAATACAAAAGCCGGAGCTGGGTTTCTTTGGGTACCTTTTTTTCATCGGCGTGGATTTTTTCAATGAGCTGCCGGGGAAGTTCGCTTATAAATCCGGAAGGCTCCATGGATTTGGTCTGGCCATATTGGCTGCGGTTGGCCACATGGCAGATCTGCAATTCTTCTTTGGCCCGGGTAAGTGCAACGTAAAACAGCCGCCGTTCCTCTTCAACATCCACACCTTCCCGTTGTAACGGTGTGATGCTCTCTTCAGCGCCGATAAGAAACACCACCGGAAACTCAAGCCCCTTGGCGGCATGAAAGGTCAGCAGGTGCACACCTTCTGTGCGGAGACGGCCTACATCGGTATATGGGTTCAGAATCATCTTCTCCAAAAAATCCTGAACATCAGCCTGACACTCCCTGCCCAAATCTAAAATAGCCTCTTGCTTGAGTTTTTCAGCATCATTTAATTTGTTTTCCGGAAGGTATGCTTCAAAAATAAGTTTTAAGGCACCTTCGACACCTTTATTTTGAAAAGCCTTGGGAAGTGAATGGAAAAATTCCAGCCATCGTACCCAGCCCTGTTGCAGGTTTGTTTTAAGGACCGAAGATGATCGCTCCATCCAATCTTCCGCTACATGATGCAGTGTGCCTAAAAATGTTCTGATCTCCTTCTTAGGCCATGCCAGACCATTGGTCAGGATCCCATTCAGCGCCATTAGATCATGGTGGTTGATGTAAAGTCTGAGTATATCAGCTACGATCGTAAAAGGTGGATCGGACAGGAAGGAAGTATTATCGCCAAAATGAGCAGGAATACCGGCTTTGCGGAGTTGCTTCAGAATTTCATCGCCCACCTTTCTGGTTCTGAAAAGTACGGCTATATCGGAAAAAGCATAGTCACTGTGCTCCAAAGGGGTTCCGATGGTCAGGTTTTCTGTACCGCCGACATAACTTTCAATTTGCTTTATCAGGTATTTGGCTTCTTTGATGGTATCGGAAGCATGGTGGATTTTGATCTTCTTACTTCCGGGTCGATGGGGTATCAGTTTTAAACCGCTGTTCAGGCTGTTATTTTCAATAAGACTTGCCGCAGCCTGCACGATGGTTGCCGTAGAGCGGTAATTGTGCACAAGTTTGATTTCCTGTACCTTGAATGCTTCCTTAAACCTGAAAAAAAGCTTTACATCAGAACCTCTGAAACCGTAAATAGCCTGATCCGGGTCACCTATAGCCAGCAGGTTTTTTCCCTGTCCTAATTGTTGAATCAGTTTGTATTGAACAGCATTGATGTCCTGAAACTCATCGATAGCGATAGCCTTGTAAAGACCGTGGACATGGTGCAGCCATTGTGGCTCATTTTGCCATAGCTGTAACAGGCGGGAGATAATATCGGAGAGGTCGACAGCACCCCGTTCATGGATAAAATTACGGTATTTTAAAGCCTGTTCCTGTATGTGTTGCTCCTCCTCACTTTCACCCAGTTCAAAATATCCGGCCAATGCTTTACCTAGCTTTATCAAAGCAGCTTCCTTCAACTCTGGAAACAGAATGCTCAAAGCCAGTTGTCTGCTTTCCTGATCATACACTGTATTTAAATCAGGGTATCTCTCCTGCAAAAACCGGTAGCCAACTGCATGAAAAGTGCCCACAGTGATCCCTCTTGCCTGATCTCCTACAAGCGTGGCCAGACGTTCCTTCATTTCATCGGCGGCTTTGTTGGTGAATGTCAGCGCGATTATTTCGGAAGGTTTAACCCCAGCCCCGTTAATCTGATTGGCTATCCAGTGAATTAATGTGCTGGTTTTTCCGGTTCCCGGACCTGCTTTCACCAAAACCGCCCCGGAAGTATGGTGCTTTGCCGATAATTGTTCGTCATTAAGCAATTGGGGAGCGGGGGGTTCATCGGCTTTTTTCTCTTTGCGACCGACCAAAGTTGTGGCTTTTGTTTGTCGCTGCTTCACAGGTTCTGTCGCAGCGGCGCCGAAAAAATTAAGCTGCCCCTGCAGCTTTTCGATTTCCCCTTCATTAAAAATCCGGATGACCCCGTAAACACCATCGTAGCCCGAAACCGGTCTGATCTGCTGTTCACGCATCCTGCGGACAGCCTCAGCGATCACTGCCCCTCCATATCGTTCTATATCTTCCACAGGCACTTGGTTTAGCAGGGTAAACTCATTTCCAAAAGCAGATATGGTCTTGTGAAAGGCTTTTAATACTTTCTTACTACCCGGACCTGCGTGCTCTATCTCGCTCAGCATTTCCGGTAAGGGGATGATATAATGAAAGTCCGCCGCGCCCTGAGGTTTTTGGGGTAAAGCACGGTCGGCCAGTTTTTCGACCCGGTGCAATACGCCAACGGTCAGTGGCCTGTTGCATTTGGGACAAAGGCCTTTATACTGCTCGGTGGCTTCAGGTTCGAGTACAATTCCACAGTTACGGTGGCCGTCTAAATGGTATTTGCCTTCCTCGGGGAAGAACTCATAGGTTCCAACAAAACCCTGCCGGGTTCTTATGGCGTCAAACATCGCCTGGTAGCTGAGTTCGGTATCGAATAAATTAGCCTCCCTGCCCAGCTTTTGAGGAGAGTGGGCATCGGAATTGGAAACAAGCGTGTAACGGTCCAGATCACTCCACTTCCAGTTCATAGCCGGATCTGAGGAAAGGCCTGTTTCCAGGGCGAAAATATATGCTGTCAAGTCCCTGAAGCATTCACCGACACTGTCATAACCACCCCTGGAACCCAGGGTAGAAAACCAGGGCGTCCAGACATGGGCTGGAATCAGGTGCATTTGTTCGGAGGTTTCCAGGGCAATGTTTAATAAATCCCGCGAAGGAAGTCCTAAAATCGGGCGTCCGTCAGCCTCCAGGTTACCTATAGCTGACAGCTTTGCGTTCAGTCGTGCCACAGTATCGAGGTCCGGGGCATATAGTAAGTTATGGTTTTTACGGACTTTATCGCCATGTTTATAGATAGAACTGATTTCGGTAGTCAGACAAAAACGCACGTCTATATCCTTTACTTTTATCCCCGGTATGGCCGGCTCCCGGGGTGGATTTTTGAGCTTAAAAAAGCCATTTCCGTCCGGAACAAGCTTTTCCTTTAGCTCCCTGAACCACTGAGGATGTGTAAAATCACCGGTTCCTACCACATTAATTCCTTTAATACGCGCCCATTGGTAAAGGGACTCTAAGTTAAGATCTTTGCTGGTAGCTCTGGAAAAGTGAGAGTGTACATGGAGGTCGGCAATGTAAAACATGGAGGCAGTTCGTTGAATGTTGTAATTTTTTTCCCTGCCGGCAATATAATTAATATGTGCTAAAACATCTACCTGAAAGTGTCAATTCCGGCAACAATTTATTTGACAATGCCGGCCACATGTATCATTTACCGTTGCCTTTGATTAACAGTGCGGCAAAAACCAAAATAATTGGCGGTTGCCTTGCGGACTGGGTTTAAAACTGCCTCCTGCTAAAAATATCCTCCCCTGTCCGCAATCCCGCGCACGGATTTGCCTTGCCCGACCCATCCGAAAATCTTCCGCTCATTGGCTTTGATTTATTCGGCACGCAACAAAACCCGACAGGCAATATCCCTCGGTACGCCTAAAACGCCATCAACATCACCAAGTACCACATCGCCGGGTTTAATAAACACCTGATCAATCTGCAGCGGGATCTGATAATGTGTGATCAGGCATCGCCCCAGGCTATCATTGGAGGACCGGTATTTGTAGAATACGGGAAAATCTGCTGCGTATCACGGATGCGACCATCTATGCAGGCCGCCTTTATACCTTTTTATCTTATAAGCGAAAAAACGGATGGCGCAAGCGTCTCGTGGTTGTTGCGAAACGTTTTCGACAAAATGCTTTGTGTCTCTTTGTGC
>NZ_JBXEQE010000040.1:0-54898 GCF_056858335.1 Agaribacillus sp. DX54 | reverse complement strand
ATAAAATCACGCGGGGTATCCTTAAAGTGATCCGTATAGATTTCCTTAACGGCCTTATCGGCACGATGTAAGGCCACACTGCCAGGCAGAGCCCCGGGCTTTTTGTGAAGGGTCTCAAGATAGTGCCCCAGCTCAATGATCCACTCATGCTTACCAAAGCAGCGCGCATGTTCGGCCACTACTTCCTTATCAGCATAACACCGCACCCGCCGGGCATAGACTTTAACACCAATCATTTTACCGACAAGATGGTCGGGCACCGAATAACGATTACTGCTTACAGTCACCGTTGCATATTTATCCACACGGCATTGTTCCAGACTACAACACTCAAACGGGGCCGGCACCGCATACAGGTGGCTGCTTTCCTGGTCCACCATGGCTGTTTGGCTGCGAGAGCCATTGAGCTGTACACAACGGCTTATAAGCCACTGGTTAGCCTCCTGAAGGGTTAAAAAGCTTTCCTGCCTGCTGAAGGCTTTAAGGCGAAGGTATTCTACGCTGCGCTCTACGTGACCCTTTTCATTGCCCCTGCCTGCATTGCAAAAACGGTAGTCGAATGTATAATAGGTAGCCAGTTGTAACAAGGCTTCGGTAGGCTCTTTTTCTGTGGGCCCCACAAACCTGCGCACAGCCACACGCATGTTGTCATAGACCAGTTGATGGTATACGCCCCCCAGGTGTCGAAAAAAGTTCACATGGGCCTGCTGAAAACTAATGCTGTCCTGACGTTCAAACAACTCTGCGTAACGGTAGTTGCTGTAAGCTGAGGTGAATACGGCCAGGTAATAGCTGCGCTGTCGTCCGTTTATCTGCAACTTTACCTCCCCCCAGTCAAATTCACAAACAGCGCCAGGAAGGTACTGCTGCCGTATATAAGCTTCTTTAAGCTGATGGCTTTTATAGCTGATGTAGTTGCATACAGTGGTGTAGCCAATCTGAAAGCCTTCCGATTGCAAGGCCTCATAAATGTCAATCTTTTTCATCACCTGTTTATGAAGGCCGCTCTGACGCTTACGAACATTCTCCCGAACAAACCCGTCAATACGGTGAGTGATCTCTACGGTAAGCCTGCGCTTGCCCCTGTTGCTCGAATCATACCTGCGTGGCGCCACTATGGAGTCTATCAGCTCTTCATGTTCTACTGAGCCTTTTAGCATTGCTTGATCATGTATCCGGCGGTAGGACTCTATATATTTCCTTACCCTCTTGCGACCGATGTGTAATTCACGGGATATCTGTCTTTGTGATTGACCATCTCTGAAATAGCGTAATATTATTTTTTGTTTAGTACTCATGGTTATCATTTGTTAGGTTTTGGGATCTTTAAAAAATCACAAAACTAAGCATTGGTAACTGGTACCTTTTTCAATTGAAATGTGGCGCCCTTTTCAATTAATATAGACAACCGATTGAACTTTCTTGTATATTCCCTTAGCATGTTGGGGTCATTGCCTATGGCCTTAAGCTCCCTTTTGTTGGGACTTACCACTATGGAATAGAATTTCGGGTCCTTCTGTCTCAGTTTGGCGGTATAGGCATCTATTTCCTCGATGACCTTTTCAGGACTTAGGCTATCGTTTTCTTGGTCAAAGAATTCCTCCCTCTGTTCGGGTAACCTATCCTCGTTCTCCTTTTCCAGATAGTCCACATAGTTCCCTACACTGGAGTTGTAGGTGCCGCCCATTTTCTGTGCTGATATGGTAAGGTACATGGTTGCTATTTTAATTGGTATTTCAAGCTTTCAAAGTCTCCGATGTCCATATTGATTTTTAGATAGGGCTTTCCCATCATCGGCTCCACCTTTTCAACGCTGTTGAGGATTTCATTGCAGTGTTTTTTATATTCATTGAATTCTCGCAGTATTCTATCATGATCCACTTTTGGAACGGTATTCCTTGGCTCCAAAAAATCCATTCGCTCTTGCTGTATTTTGACTGGTTCAGGTCTCGGTTTCCTCCCATCCTTTACATAGGCCTCGTAAAGAATGAGCACCATTTCATAGGTGGGCCGGATACTGGTCTTTTCCATGTTCTTGATAATGGCTATGATCCTATCAAATTTTTTCATCATCCTCACTTCCATCTTTTTGATACTGTCAAGGATGATCTTTGTTCCCTCTCCAAAAGGATCAAGTTGGTTCTCCTTGAAGTGGCGTATCATTCCATCCAATACCTCACTATGTGATTTGCTGAACTTTTTGGAATAAGTGTGAAAGCGCAAGGCCGTTTCTTTCTTTACCGTGATGTTGGAATAACCACCGACTCCTTTCTTTGTTCTGCCGTTTGTAGATTGCTTTTCCATAGGTGCGATTTTGTTTTTTCGTCAAATTGCGTCATTTTTTTCGTCAAAAATTTCCCGTGTTTATAGGGCTTCCCAAAGGGTTTACTGTAGATTTAGCAAAAATTTACTGTAACCTCCTTTTTTGTACAGTATCCCTAAATCATCCCAGTTAACTGGTTTTCAACGTGTTGAATACCCGAAAACAACCGTAATGGCGCAATCTGCGCATCACCCTCTTGCTATTCCTACGTCCCGCAAGCGGGACCGAATAAATACTACCTGATCATCCTTCGGCTGCTTTTTTGGTCTGCATATGATTTATCAGATTTTGCATGTCCTCCCCTATCTTATGCTCCAATACCCTTGCATAGATTTGGGTAGTGGACAGTTTGGTATGGCCGAGCATTTTTGAAACTGTTTCTATCGGGACTCCATTGGAAAGGGTTACCGTTGTTGCAAAAGTGTGTCTGGCTGAATGAAAGGATATGGTTTTGTAAATACCACAGGCCTTGGCAATCTCTTTTAGATATTTGTTTGTCTTCTGGTTGGAGAGCACAGGTAGTATTTTTGTATCGGTCTCTGGACTGTCCCAATACTTTTCAATGATTTCTTTTGCTTTGGGCAATAAGGGCAGTTTTACACTTTCCGATGTTTTTTCCCTCTTGGTATAGATCCATTGGTTTCCATCAATACCAAGTACCAATTGATTCTTTTCAAGTTCCCGGACATCAATATAGGATAGGCCTGTATAACACGCAAAAAGGAAAGCATCCTTGACCTTTTCATAACCTGCTCCAGTGAAATCCGTTTCTTCAATGTGCCTAAGTTCCCTTTCCGTAAGATAACTTCGTTCAGTTTTATGAAATCTGAGCTTATAGTTAATGAAGGGGTCTTTCTCCAACCATTCCAACTTAACGCCCAGCTTGACCATTTTCATCAAACGCTCTAAGTGTTTCATGGCCCCATTATTGGTACACTTCTTTCCCTTTTGCAGTTCCGGGCCGTTCAGTAGATAGTGTTCAAAATCGGTAATAAACTTATAGTTCAATTGTTTCAATCGGATGTCGGGGAGTTTGTATTTGGATTCCAAAAAACGAAGGAGATACTTTTTGGTCCCATAATAGTTCTTCATCGTTCCCGCTCGGAGTATTCCCTTTTGGGTATCATTATGGTATTGAATAAGTTCTCGAAGGGTATTGTGTTGCTCGTCCTGCCCTAGATAACGGGCCTTAATGGCCTGTGCCGTGATCACCTTTTCTTCCCGCAACAACACCTTATTGGGTGTCCATGATTGCAGCATAGACCTCATCAAGGTAGCTGTTCAACAAACGAGCCCTGTTGGTCAGACCATGGAGCCTTCCCTTGTTTTCGTACCATTCATTCACCGAAACATATCGTTTCAGACTGATTTCTGCCCTCTTCCCATTGACGGTGATACGGGCATAAATGGTCAACTTTTGGGGATTATTTGAAATGTCCCGCGTGAAGAGAAGTACTTTTAAAGTGTTGGAATTGCGCATAATACATAACTTTTGGGTTTGACAAAACAGGTTTGCAAAACACCCTTGAACAGCGTCAAACGCTATCTAAATTATGCACAATGAACGTACCGAACCATTCACCGAACTCTACACCTTTTATATGGTTTTAAATGAATTCAATTGAATACAATAAAAACAAAAAGCACTGTCAATCAGTCAGTTGACAGTGCTTTGATACCACCTATTTAGTGGTTCGTCGGGATGACTGGATTCGAACCAGCGGCCTCTTCGTCCCGAACGAAGCGCGCTACCGGGCTGCGCTACATCCCGCAAAATTGGGTGGTGCCCGGATTCAAAGATAAGACTTATATGGCTTGTTGTAAAGAATTTTAGATGGCAATTAAGCAGACAAATGTTATAACCCGGCAGTTATGAGATGGCTCTTGAGGCATGCTATGAATCCAGAAATTGAATTCTTAAAGATTTGTCAATAAAAACACATTGTTTTTAATCCTGAAAAGTTTTAACTAAGCGCCCAGAAATTAACCAGATATATAATGCGAAATACACCTATGCCAACTCAAAGCAATATTTTTAATTTTTTGCCTGTACTTCTTGCCGTGGTTCTATGCAATTTATCAGGCTGCAAATCCCAAAGTCCACCTGAAATAGCTAAGATCGATCAATCTGCACCAACCAATCCCTGGACAAACCTGGAATGGAACAACGATCCCACAAATTTCCAATTTGTGGTGGTTACCGATCGCACCGGCGGTATGCGCCCCGGTATCTTTGAGCAAGGGGTGGAAAAGGTCAATCTCCTGCAGCCGGAATTTGTGTTAAGTGTCGGTGACCTGATCCAGGGGTACACCGAAGACGTTGATGAAATTAAAAGGCAATGGGATGAATTCGATGAATTTGTAAACCGCCTGAACATGCCGTTTTTTTATGTCGTCGGCAACCATGACATCACCAATAAGGTAATGGAGGACATCTGGAAAGAGCGCTTTGGATCGACTTATTATCATTTTGTCTATCACGACGTGTTGTTCCTTTGCCTTAATAGCGAGGAGGGATTGGATGCACACCGCAGTTCATTCTTTTCTGAGCAGCAGCGGGCATATGTTCAGCAAGCACTTGCCGACAACCCGGATGTTCGCTGGACGATGGTTTTTTTGCATAAACCTGTGTGGCTGGCTCAGGAAAGTGAGGATCAAGATGTTAAACAAGAGATTGAAAAAAGCGGCTGGAGTGCAATAGAGTCAATGCTCCAGGGACGCAAACACACCGTTTTTGCAGGCCATATTCATCGATATACGCACCGGGCCAGAAACAACAGCAAATATATTACACTGGCCACAACCGGGGGAGGCAGCAGGTTAGGCGGGCCAATCTTTGGTGAGTTTGACCATGTGTTATGGGTGACGATGACAGATGAAGGCCCCGTTATGGCCAATCTGATGCTGGAAGGAATCTGGGATGACGATTTCAGTCGCGAAGATGTTGAAAACTACTTAACAATGGACTTAAAACGTAAGTCGGTACTTATTGAAAAGGATTTTGACGATGAGAAACCACTCGGCAATGAGTCATTCGATATCCGGCTCTTCAACGCTCATGAGGTGCCGATGGAAGTGACGGTGATATTTGACCAGGGAGAGCACATTAGTTTTAGCCCCGACAAAATTACAGTAACTGTTCCACCCAATTCGGTCGAAAAAACAGGCGTTCAGCTTAAAGTCAAAGCACTCGCTGTTGCATCCACCGAGGCCGCCAGCAGTGATGAGGAGCCTGCATGGGCAAAACTATGGGACGAATTGGAGGATCTTCCCGCGCACTGGGAAATCGCCTATGATTTTGAAAAATATGGTAAAATTTCAGTCAAAGGATCGGCTGAAATTTACTAATTCTCCATACTTTAATTCCATTATTAAGGCCTGTATATCTTGTTGCTATCTCTGTACCCAAACACATCAAGGTACCAGTCCTGGCGGCTGAATCCGTCACTTTGCACCCATTCTCCAAACCTTAAATGCACAGAGAGAATGTCTGCCTGCTCAATAGGATAATCAAAGGTTTCTGGGAAATTGATGGCCCAGGGAAGGTTGCCATTGGATTTATAATAATTTCCACCAATTAAATCGGTATTGTCAATACCGGTTTTAAAATATTGATTATCTACCAAAGAAGTAGGCGCATAACCCGGAAGATGCACTTCTTTCCTACGCTCTTTGTTCACGATCAAGAATGGATTGTATGGCGCCAATCCGGTGTTGGCGACGGATTGTGGGCTGGAAAGCCTGATGTTTATATTCAGCGTATCCGGAGTGACATGTGTGCCGGAAAGCTCGGTATTAACAAATTTCTGATTTCCACCCGGATGTCTTAAGATATCGTAGGCATTATCGAAAACAATAATAGTGGCCTTTTGCTGACCTAATTCGGTATTGTTTGCATTTAAATCAATAAAACCTTCTTTAAGGGAAATCCCGGTTACCCCGGCAACTTCGTTGGATGCCAGATCCATTTGAAATCCGAAACCATTTTTGAATCCTGCTCCAATTGCTTTAACAACAAACTTTGCATTAACCTCCGCCACTCCGTTGTTGCCATTGCTAATCTGGTTAAACTGATAATCTACCACCAGATCATTAAAGTCGTAATCTCCCTTCTTAGGCCATAGATCTTCAAAGGCGAGCGTACCGAAGGCATTTTCATTCGGATAATAATTGTCAAATGCTTTATCAATATCCTGCGGATAGTCATCAAAAACATCTACTACACCATCCCCATCGGAATCCTCCTGATCGGAAGTAACTGTTCGCAGGTTACCCCCGTCAATAGCAGAATAAGGACTGGCGGTGATATAAAACACCGCGTCATTAAAATCTTCATCGCTGTTTACATCTCTTTTCAAGTCCTCAAGGCCCAATAAAACAAGGTTTCTCCCATCATCTTTGAGCAAAACGTTGTGCTGTTTCAGAGATGGGTCGGTTTCCGGATTGAAGTCCGGATTTGAGTAAAAGATATTTTTCCCATCACCCACCGAGCTTCCATTCCATCCATTGGCTACGATAAACCAGCCAATGCCGGTTCCGGGCTCAAATCTTCCAAGTTTCACTTTATCGCCTGAGCTCAATCCGCCGCCGCTTCCGTTAAAAAGATGTATTCGGAAAAATAACATTAAGTGAAGTGATATCATCTGGTGTAGCAGGTGGATTGTCAATATCATAAGTGTAAAATCCCAGTACATTGCGATACCCTGCACCCTCGTGCACAAACGTTACCCAGATATCGGCTTTCTCCTTTAATTTAACCTGAGTTCGATATAATTCTGAGTTGATTATTAACAAAAATAAGCGGGGATTTAGTATATTAAAGTGTTGCAATTCAATATATTATCTAAATACCTGCTTATGCTATCTAGTTTTAAAATTACTGAAATTTTCTGTTCTATCGATGATTTTTGTTTAGATTTCTTGCCCACTTTCCAAAAGAGGCTGATCAGCAACAAGAGGCGTATGAGAGCTTCTAAATTGAACTTATCCGAGATAATGACTATCCAGGTGTTATTCCATTTCTCCGGTTATAGAAATTTTAAGACATTTTACAATGGGTATGTTTGCCAGCATTTACGATCCTACTTCCCCAATACGGTTAGTTATAATAGAATGGTAGAGCTAAAAAGAGATAGCCTGGTCTCCTTAGCTATTTACCTGAAGAGAATGGCTACTGGTCAGTGTACCGGGATCAGCTTCATTGATAGTACTCCGCTTAGGGTTTGCCACAACAGACGTATCCATTCTCATAAAGTTTTTGATGGATTGGCACAAAGGGGCCACTGTTCGATCGGCTGGTTCTATGGCTTTAAATTACATATTATTACCTCTGAGACCGGGGAAATCATTGATTTTATGCTTACCCCTGCCAATACAGATGATCGCAAACCACTGAAAATGGAAGGGTTTATCAAAAAACTATTCGGTAAACTTTTTGGTGATAAAGGCTATATTAGTAAAGAATTATTTAGCCAACTATTCTTTAGAGGTATACACTTGGTAACTAAATTGAAAAGGAACATGAAATCTAAGTCTATCACCACGGTAATGGACGCTATTTTATTAAGAAAAAGGGCAATTTGCGAGACCATCATAGACCAATTGAAAAACATCTTTCAAGTAGAACACTCCAGACATAGAAGCCACGCCAACTTCTTTAACAATATATTTGCAGCATTGATAGCTTATAACTTTTCTGAGAAAAAGCCTTCGCTTAAAAAACAGTTAAATGACACAAAACAACTCATCTTGCCAATATAAAGCATCATAGTACCTCGAACTCAGGTTAATTTAACGTCTGTTTCGGCACCTTCAGCCAGGTACTCAGGGTGGGCCTGCGGAACAGGATTTCTCTCCGGTAACGACTGGTTAACGTCGTACAGGAATATTGCATCTATTTCATCAGATTCTAATTCCAGGTAATCAGGTACACCCTGGCTGTTAAAATTCCCTAAAAATGAGTACTCTCTGTTTATTCGCGCCGTCGAATAGTTGTCCGGATAGCTTTGATTTATCCTCCCCTGGGCAGCGCTTTTCTGATCATTAATTTCTATAGTAACAGTTCTATTGTTCACCGGGGCCACGGTGACATCCGGAATCCCGATAAAATCGGTCTGTATATATACTTCTTCCAAATAGGCGGGCAGATGTATGTCTGATTGGTAAAACCCATTTTCATCGGTTATGCCTTTAACAAGTACACCCCCGCCTATGTTGGGATCCTCATTATACAAACTCGCCGGAGCGGAAGTATAAATCACCAACGGCACACCTGCGAGGGGGTTTTCCCCTATGGAGACCGTTACATTAATGTTTGTGGCCTGAATTGTTTCGTATTTGAAGTTGTCGTTGATCGTCAATCCTTCTATTCCCTCCTTTGCTTTATCCGGAGGGGAAATATCTTTGTCGGAAACGCAGGAAAAAAGAAAGGCAGCTACCAAAATCAAAAGATAAGTCACTACCTTGCCCTTGCTTAAATTATATATAACGCTCATGGAATTTCAATTTATTCCGTAAAATTAGGGGCTTATTCCAGGGCTTTCAATAGAGGTAATTCCAAAAAAATAAATTAGGAAATTTCCTTACTTTGGTAGAGGTATTTTTGTAAAAAATTCAATATCAGTAGGCTACTATATCTATTGGTTAAATATTGCCAAGCTTGCCAAAATGATTCAACACATAAATCGCAGCATAGGTGATCCATTTGCTGGGTTTTCCTTTTTGTTCTACATCTACCAGCATTTTGCCATTTAATGAGTTTTCCATATTCCAGGTAAAGTCCTGGTTCATTTTGTTTTCAATGATGTTAAGTGGGTTTTCGAGTCGCGAATTCATAGGTGCACCAACTTGTGCCAATGCATACATAACTTCCAGTATATCCGAATTATAATGTGATGGAAATCCAAACTTTAGCCAGCCGGGCTTCGGATCTCTATGTCCTATTCCATTTGATGCAATGAATGCCTCTTTTTGATCAAAAACCCAGTCTTTGACTGCCTTTTGACCCCCGGATAGATCCGAACGTTTTGGTGCTGTAGCCAATACTGCCTGCCATTTCTTGCGATTGCCGGGAACGTATTCGTGTATTTTATTCTGCAATAATGATTTGGTGACCAATTCAATGGCCCGGCTGATAACAGGAGTCCTCTTTTCCTGAGGAACCTGTCCAAAGCATAATAGCAATTTTGGAAGTGCCATTTGACAACGTGGAAGCAGGCTATAATCCATCATCGTACATTTTATCCCATGATCATCCAAAATGCGTTCGGCCAAAGTTGCTGTTTCTGCAACCACCACTGGGTGATCATCATAACCCAACTGCACCAGTGCCCGCAAGATATTTGCTGTAAGGCACTGCATACCCGTTTTGGAGATCCATTTACGGCTATTGAGTATATTGTCTGCTAGTTCCGCAACCTTGGGATATTTACCATCAGCCAAAAAATAACCAAGAAATATGAGTTGCCAATATTTTCCATTGTACTTCCAGGATGCCCGGTCGTCATCTTTTATAAAGTTATGAAAATGATCCAGTATTCTCTGAGTAACCTCATATTCTTTGATTTGCGACTTGGCATCTTTAACTTCCGAGGTGTCAGAAGACTTTTTCAGGATATTCGTTAAGGTAAGGTAACGAACCGGAGGATTATCCTTTTCCAAAAGCCAGGCGAGTGTTTTATGGTGTGGTTGCATATTTCCAAATAAGCAGATTCGTTGACAAAACTTCCATGATTTCTATCACTGCCCAAAACAATTTAACAGGCCATAGGCACTTAGATTAAAATCTTTAAATCAAAGATCGGATCTTTACAAGATCTTTTCATCACTTTTTAATCTACTATAAATATGTATCGGTTGTGCCAATCCAACCTGTTCCTTCAAAGTTTTGGCCAAACAAGCAAATAGCCAAACCTTGATTAATTCATTTTTATCCGATTTACTGGCTTTTGCTAAAGATTTAAGCGAATCATTCACTACTGAAAACTCTTTTTCAATAAATGTTTTGATATTTGAATTAAATGAACCACATCCCTCAAATGGCTCAACCGGTTTCAAACCGCCAATTCCCTGCAACAGCAAGTCAAGGTGAGCGGGAAAACTGTAATGACAAATGTCCATACGGCAAATTTGCGACTCAAACTCCTTATATTCTCCGCCAGACTGCAATTCTTCCAGTGATTTCCAGTCCCATAGCAACCTTGCCAATAACAAACGCACCAATCTTTCTTTATCGGGCGTTTATTCGCCCAGCCATTTTGTGATTTGTAAACCTGGTTCCTCATCATACCCACCCGGATCCCGGACCTGTGCGCTATCATCAAGCCAATGACTTAACGCCCACAAATACTTTTGTCCTGACAAACTCCGCCCCGTTTCATCCTTTTTCCAGGCATCTTGCCCGTTTTTAATATGATTTGCGCCTATTTTTTGTGGGTCGATGCCTAGCCTTAGTTGTAAGATTGAAGTTTTAACATTTTCAATATGATGTTGGTATTTAAAATGACACACCTCAAATCTTGTAATAAGCTCACGAATTTGCCTGACCTCAGGAGTCAGATCCCCCAACGTTTTTTCAAGCTCATCTATTTCGATAACCTCCGGATCTTCAGGCGAAATTTCTATGTTAGACCAGGTGTTCATTGGTTGTTATGCATTTTCAGTCGGCCTGTAAAGCCGGTAATACTTAATATGATGAATGATTTTAGGAACTTATTTAGGTTTATACTTTGCAAATTGTTAATAAACCCTAAAACATTCAATGACCTGAATCATCATATGAGATTCCGCTACAAATCCTGGCAATAATTTTGACTTAGCAGTTTTAGCAAATCGCAGTTTTCACTATTTTTTGCACCGTTTTATCAGCTTATATGCCCAGTTATAATGACTTGAAGTTGCCCCTATGAAATATGCACCAAGAGAGGTTGTCCCCGTCCACTTATATCTTTTCTTTTCAAAAAGCTCTTCGTCGCTATGCTTTTCAATGATTTTTTGCAGTTCGTTAAATGAATCGTCATACAACTTTCTTACCTGCTTCAAATCCGTATTGTTATATTTCTCCTGTATCTCCTTGTTAAGACCCGGAAGTGTTCTCCAGGTATATCCTTTGCCGGGGATGTCGGGCTTATCACCGGCCATACCGACTTTGTACCAATCCAACACCATCAAATGCCAATGGTGGAGATGTGCCAAAACATCTCTGATATTTCTGTTCAAGGTTCCCTGTGGAAATTCGGCATGCACTTCTTCTTCTGTAAAAGAGTCGACATACTTAAGCAACTTTTCGTAGTTTTTGTGACCGAGGTCTATCAACTCGGTTTTGTTTTTTGGTCGGGGCATATTTAATATTTTTTTAAGATTGCCAACGGTTTTTCACAAAAATGCTGGCTGTTTTTATTAAAAAATTTTATGAACTTTGAGACAAGACTCGTTAGCACCAAAATAAAGAATCACTGCGAAAAGGAGGTCAATCTAATTAAAAAAATTCATCAATTTTAAACCTTATTTAACATGCATTGTCTTTGAATAGAATAATGCAGAATCTGCCATGCGCTCTGACGACAATCCGTATTATCCCGACGTAAAGCTTTTTCTTATCCTTATACCGTTTATAAGTGCTTTCAAATGCTTTAATTAATTCTATGGGAGTCCATAGCTTATTGAGAGGATCAGGTTTTAAGGCTTCTGTACTTTCTATGGTAACTAAACCGCAATCATTTGCCGGACGACTTATCAATAGAAAGGCTTGCAGACCTGAGTAACCTATCAACTTCGAGATTTAAACACCGCTTTAAAAAGGAAGTGGGGATCCCCCCCGGAGAATTTATCTTAAGGAAGAAAATAGATTTTGCAAAAAGCTACAGTAGTCAATATAAATCTATTCAATCCCTGGCTTTTTCCCTTGGCTTTTCATCATCCAACTATTTTGCTTCGGTATTTAAAAAGTTTACAGGGAGTACACCTTCGGATTATTTTATGAAGCAAAAGCGAGGGTAAACGGAGTACACTATATTTATTTCACTATTCCGATCCTATAATTTAAGTTGAAAGTAAATTAGTAGAGCCAATTTATTATGGCCGTTTTTATTCGACTATGAACCATCGGAAAACAGTGACTCATCAATTTTGTCATTATAGTTCAAAAGGACTGTTTCTGTATTGTTACGTACCCCTGTTAGTCCCTGATTTTATTTTGATATGGTACCAATATCGTTCAATTTCTTCCAGACTTTTCCCTTTTGTTTCGGGGATCAACCGGTGAAAGAAAACGGTTGCCACCAGGCAAAAACCTGCAAAAGCAAAGAATCCGGCATTCATACCTATTTGTGCCACAAACCAGGGAAATATAAAGGCTGTGGCAAAGTTGGTGGCCCAATTGGCAAAGGTAGCAATGGACATGGCACGCCCTCTTAACCGGTTGGGATAAATCTCGCCTAGCAATACCCATATGACTGCGTTGATAGAAAAAGCAAGGCTGGCCATATAAACACATAACATAACTACTATCCATATTCCATACGCTCCGGACATGGAAAACAAAGTGCCAATTATTAGCAGGGATACACATACCGAGGCCATCCCTCCGATCAAAAGCTTTCGGCGTCCCCAAGTGTCGATTTTCCACAGGGCCAGGGCAGTAAAAACCAAATTGATCAGGCCAATGGCTACCTGGAATTTCAGGGCATTATCAAAATTGAATCCTGCATCTCGGAGTATGTCCGGGCCGTAATAAACAATAATATTTACCCCTGTGAACTGACCGAATATGGATAAACCCAGACCAGCTATCAATGGCAGCCGTAAATCCGGTTTGAGCAATTCAACTAATTTTCCCTGAGCTTTTGCTATGGAGTCATGTATGGCTTTTAACTCCGCTTTGGCTGCTGTTTCTCCACTTACCTTTTTTAATATATCAAAACCTTCGTCCTCTTTATTTTCTTTGATCAACCAACGGGGGCTATCAGGAATGGTCAGCAGCAAAAGGAAAAACAACGTTGCAGGGATCATTTCGGCTCCGAACATGGCCCTCCATACTTCAGATACCATCACCTGATGCAATATTCCGGAATCACCGAAGACGCCTTTATGGTTTTGCGAAAACCCCAGCAGCCACCAGTTGGAGAGGTAGGCCAACAGTATGCCCACAACTATCGATATTTGGTAAAGGGCAACTAACCGGCCCCTGGCTTTGGGAGGTGAAAACTCTGATATGTATAATGGCGCTACAACAGAGGCCATTCCTATACCGAACCCACCAATCAGGCGGGCAGGAATAAGCATCTCAAACGTTGGGGGTATAGTAGAACCCAGCGCCGAGAGAAAAAACAATATGGCTGAAGCAATCAACACCGGTTTGCGGCCGTAACGATCGCTCAATGCCCCTGCCACCATAGCGCCTGGTATCGCCCCTACCAGGGCTGAGCTTCCAAACCATCCCACGGCTATTTTATCCAGGCTGAATTGTGTTTCCACCATGGAAACTGTGCCGGAGATAACCGCTGTGTCAAAACCAAAGAGTATGCCCCCAAGGGAGGCAACAAAGCACACTAATGCAAGGAAGCGGGCGCTACCGGTATCATTGGCCCTCTTTTCAATAGTATCGGTCATATGCCGGCTTTAGTGTTTAACAATTGGTAACACCTGAATAATACTCTGGGCACATGAAAAAAGCCTTTCCAGCCGTTGGCCTTGGCACGCCAAACAGGACTGCCTTCGCGATTGAGGTAACCGTACCATTCTCCATATTTCTTATCAGGAAAATGGGTGAATGTATAATCATGTACTTTCTGATACCAGGCTTTCAGGTCTTCCCTGCCAGTATGCAACCATGACAATAACAGCGCATAAAGTGCCTCCCCATGGGGCCACCACAGTTTTAAGTCAGCCTCCAGCTCGTGTGTAGGAGTCCAATCCACATTGGTCATGTACCGGATACCCCCGAACTCATTATCCCAACCGTGTTCTAATGACGCAAGGGTAATAGCTATCGATGTATTCATTAAGGCCTGGTCATTTCTTTTTCTGGCGGCTTCCATCATCATCCAGGCGCTTTCAATGGCATGACCGGGATGGAAAAGCCTGCCTTCCGGTAAATCAAACATGGCAGACCCGTCCATGGCCACATTTTCCAAGAAATATCCTTTATCGGGTTTCCAATGGCGTGCAAGAATAGAATTAACGGACATGGTGATATCTCTTTCAAATTTTTCATCTGGCCACAGATCATTATACACATTGGCCACGGTGATACGGCACATATCATGGGCATGCAAATGAAATTCTCTGTTAAGAGGATATCCCAAAAGCGGGGTATCTGAGGGCCGTCCCAGCCTGGACAACAAAAAAACGTACATGGAATAGGCTTTTTCTTTTAACCTTTGATCTCCTGATAAACCGGCATATTCCGCGACTGCCATTGCGCCAAACACCTCGGTGTAAAGGCTCAAAACCGACGAGAGTGGTTTACCCTGACGGTCCAGTCGAAAGTACATTTTTCCATCTTCTCTGAATGCATGCTTTAGCATAAAGTCCAGACCGTGTTTTGCTAAATTTTTCCATGCCTCCTTTTGTTCATGATGATTGTAAAGGTGGCTGAACATCCAGATTTGCCGGGCGGTCATCCACATGTCTTTGTCGCCTGAATAAGCGCTGCCGTCCCGGTTCAGGCGCGTCAGATAACCTCCGTTCTCTCTATCCACCGAGTGTTTCTCCCACCAGGGAACCAGATCATCGAAAAGCGCTGCCCGATAGATCCCTTTTAATGCTTCGAGATGCTTTTTCTGTAACTTTTTCGGTGTCATTGGCTCTTTATTTGTTTGCGATATCCCGGATCTTATTTGCCGGGAAGCATTTCTTTTTTCAAGGCTTTGTGATGTTCTCCAACCTTAGATCCTTTGGTCAGATCCCAGACTGAGGTGTCCATTTCGCGAAGTGAAAGCACGGTTGTGATCCAACCCTGTGTCCAGCCACTTTCTATCGCCCAGGCTCCCCAACCGGCATCTGCGTTCGACCCCCAATGTTCAAAGCGCTCAAAATCAAAGGCGCGCATCCATCCTCCATGCAGTTCAGGATGATTTTCGGATTTAACCTGTATTCTGCAAAGGAATTCTGCCAGCTTGTCCACCGCCTTTTTTATGCGTTTATCCTTTGTGGAGTAGTAAGCTTCATGCAGGCCGAGAAAAGCAAAGTTGGTGGTGTACAGCAAATCACTGACCGGATCGCCATTTTTTGCGATCAAGGGAGCTTCATGCAAGCCGTACTCCTCATTTTTTCTGGTTGGGGGAAATACACCTTTTTCTATCCTTCCAAGTTCCTCTCTGATTGCGCCGCATTCTTCCTGTAGTTCCAGTAAACCATCAATGGCCTTGTAGAGCATTTTTCGGTTTTCCTCGGTATCTTCGATTCGGATCAGCCAAGAAAGCGGCAGCAATATCCTGGCCCGTTCTTGTGCAAGGCCATTCATCCATTTCCAACCATGAGGATAATTTTCCATAGTGGTTTTTATAGCCTTTTTTGTTCGTTCCAGAAAAATCGGATCACCTGTTTTGTCATAGGCCCATAAGAAACAGGCCCAGAGGTAGGCTTCAAAGTGTGGAGATATGTTGATGATGTCCCTGTTATAGTAATGTTGCCAACCATTTTTTTTGAGATCAGGCAGATCGATCCTGCCCCCTCTGAAACCATTTTTTCCCGTAGTTCTCACCTGCGCCAACAGAAGCCTCATCAATGTTTCTTCCCAATCTTTTTTTCCGGTAACTGCAGAAGTAACCAAAGCCCCCAATAGAAGTCGTGCATTATCATCGCCGTAGTTGGCTTTGTACCACGCATAGTTTTCCAAACCCCAGGCAACCAAGCCATAGGCCCCGTGATTGGGATCGCCATACTCATTTTTGGTAGCCGGCGAATTTTTCAAGTAGAAGTCAAGCAGGTTGTTGGCAATTTCATAGTTTTGTTCAAGCCCCAGTACTTTGCCTGCTGCGGCAAATGCCATGGCCGTTTCTGCCGTGCAGTCACCCCTGCGCACAATAGCAATGGGTTGATTTCCCCTTTCATCAATTTTTGAAAAAATGCCCTCAAAAACCCCTTTGCTTCCATCTCCTGCAGGTATAGCTTCATCCCAGGGTATATATCCATTATTTGTTTTTGGATTTAAAGCATTTTCAATCACATCGTTATAGTTATCCGGAATGAGCATTTTGGCGTTAAAGAACCAGTTGATCCCTCTTTCTATGCTTTTCCTTTGGTAATTTTGCGGCAGTATTTGTTTTTTTTCAAAGGTGGTTTCTACTACAGGTGTCCATGTAAGCTGGTCAATGGGATTATCCGGAAGAACATATTGGAGTATTCCCTTCCAAATACCCTTCCATTCCTGCCGAGGGGCATAGCGTCCTGTTACAAACCGGCTCAGGCTTGTTGTGGCCACCAGTCCCGAATACCCAGGCATCCGGAAAAGTAGCGGTGAGGTTTCTTCCGGTAATCCGTAGATCGCATAATCCAACCCGGCTACCCTCCCTGCCACAATGTGTGCATTGGCCACATTCGCCGGGACATAGGTCAACCCATTGATGGCCAGGATGGCTAGGCTATCGGGCCTCCCTGAAAAAAATGAGGAATTGACGATTGCCCGTTTGTATTTGTTCTTCATATTTTCCTCTTCTGTTTCAATCCCCGGTAATCCATCAGCATATTCGATGTAAAACCGTATGCCTTTTCGTTTTATTACATCAAAATTATTTTGTGATAACCGGATCCGTTCTTTTGGGTAACGATCGGCCAGGATCATTACCGATGCCCCGTCCTCTGCTTTTGACAATAGCTGATCGATTGAATTATACCTGATTGGCTTAACGCTACTGCCCGCTTGTAATACATTGTAAAGATCATTGGCTTCGTGGCAGTATACATGCACTACAGGCTGCCCATCTGCGCATTGGCAGAATAAAATAGGGGAAATTATTGATGTCAAGACCATGATAATGGATCTGTAGTGAAATTTAATCTTTCGCATTTCTTTTTTAATTATTGATTTTCACAAATGCAATACTGTAATTCATTAGACATAAAAAATAAGTGACCGGATTGTGGGCAGCCACTTAATTTTTAAACCCTTATTTAAGCTCTTCAGTATCCGGGGTTTTGCTCAAGGTTTGGATTTAAGGTTAATTCCTGCGTTGGCAGCGGGTTCAGGTAATGCTTTGACGGATCAAATTGCCATCCGGGCGTCTCCATCCACGGAAAGATATATCCATCAGTATCCACAGATATCTCTCCGAGAGGAGGTTCCCAGGTCAGTGCCTCAAACTGGGCAAATGACGCACCGCTGAGCGGCCTGTTGATCAGGTGGTGGGCCCTCCATCTCATCAGATCATCAAAACGGAAACCTTCGCAGGCTAGCTCTACTTTTCTTTCCCTCCTTATCTCATTGATCAACGGAGATAGGGTAGGAAATTCCCAGTCGGGATCCACAAAACCTATGGCTACGGTCATATGGGGCATCCCTACGCGATCCCTTAGTCTGTTTATTGACATATCCAATACCGCCTGGTCAGCTTCCCCAAGCTCAGCTTTTGCTTCAGCATAGTTCAATAAAACTTCCGCATAACGGAATATGGGATTGGCCGTGGTGTGACCAGGGCCACCGGGACCGGCATCGGGTGCCTCGGGCTGAGTCCCTTTAAACATTTGATAGCCGGTTGTATTCGCTTGAAGAGCGGGCATGTTTAAAAAGGGCTTTTGATATTTTATGGTATCGGCACCATCAATTTTTTGCGGATCACCTATTTGATAGATCGTTTGTGCCAGTCGGGGGTCGCGGTCTATTACAGCCTCCTCAACGGTGTTGTCACCCTGGTAAAGGCCGCTCAATGATATGGGCATACCGTTGATATCCAGGTATGAATCCACCAGTTGTTTAGAAACACTGGAATTAGCCCCCTCTCCAATAATGAGATTCTGGGCCTGATGGGTAATACCTAGCTCAAAATCGTAATCCCTCCACAGAATTACTTCAGGGTTCGAATCCAGACTTTCCTGGTTGAAAAGGCGCCAATAGTCCAAATAGGGTTCCCCTGTCGAATGGATGGAAAAACTCCCTTCATCGATCAGCCGTTTTGCCGCGTCTGCAGCTATTCTGAAATATTTATCGGGATCCGAACCCGGGGGAACAAAATTGGTTCCCTCGTGATACCTTTGCCATGAACCCTCATACAAAGCTACTCTGCTTTGGAATGCCAAGGCCGCATCCCTACTGATCCGGCCAGGTGCGGTTGCGTCAATGGGATCCAGAAATTCGATGGCATTGTCCAAATTGGCCAGGATAGAATCTGCAACCACATTTCTTGGCAAGCGAGGGTCATACAACTCCGGTGAATCTGTGGTCAACGGTTCGCTAAACCAAGGCAAACCTCCAAAAGACCTGAGTAATTCGAAATAGGTGTAGGCTTTGAAAAAATATATCTCACCTACATATATCCGAACGGACTCCCATGGGTCATTTGTTCTGGTATAGTTGGCCAGAAAATAATTGAGCCCCCGAATTGTACCCCAGCTCCAGCCCCCTCCGCTTTCAGGCACAACGACAACTCCTGATAATCTGGAATTTCTTGTAAAATCAGCATGGATCATATTATCGGAGTTTAAGTCTCCGAAAATCATGCTGGTAAAAGCCGGGAGGTTAGTATAGTACTGATTACTGTATAGTTCCATTTCAGTAATCGAAAAAGACAGTTCCTGGTCTGTAATGCTATCCAGGGGCGGTTTGTCCAAATGATCCTCGCAAGCCCCTGAAAGGAGCGCTATACCTATTATCATTAAAATGGATATATTTTTCATGTCACTCTTTTTAAAATTGAACATTGGCACCAAATGAAATGATTTTAGCCACGGGGTAGAGCTTTCCGGATCCCCAACGCCCGCCTATTACTTCAGGGTCAAAGTTTTCGTTGATGCCTGAAAATGTTAGCAAATTTTCGCCGCTGGCGAAAATCCTGACCCTTTGAAGGCCAAGGCGACTTACTAACTCAGCGGGAAAAGTGTATCCAATCTGGAGATTTTTTAAACGCATATAAGCGGCATTTTGCAAAAAGCGCGTCTGCACCTGCTGATTTTTCCTTATCTCCCTATCGGCATAGGGCCTTGACCAGTAAGCATCCGTGTTTTCAGGGCTCCAGTAGTCAAGTGTCGTCTTCCAAACCGCTGATCCGTAAGACCCCAGAAAACCCCAAAAATTGGTGCCGCTCAACCAGAAGTCCCTTTTAGCCACACCCTGAACAAACATACTCAGATCAAAACCCTTCCAATCTGCACCGACAGTGAAGCCATAGCTATACCTTGGATTGTTGTTGCCGATCACACTTAAATCACCGTGATCGTCCACCGTTAAGGAACCTCGTGTGATCTCACCATCCCCATCCAGGTCCTTATATCTCACATCACCCAGATTCCAGGTAGGAAAAAACAGCGATTGGTCAGGGGCATTTTGGATCTGTTCTTCTGTCTGGAACAGCCCATCGCTGGTATACCCCCAGATGTCACCTACGATCTGACCTTCAAATGTTGATAAAAGTCCTGTTGGATTGTGATACCTTGTTATCTCAGTGATATTGTCCGACATTACGAGGGTAATATTGTAATTTATTTCCCCTATTTTGTCTCTCCAATCCAGTCTCAGTTCAATCCCTTTTGTCTCCAGGTCAGCATTATTTCCTACAGGAACTGCCGCGCCTAAAACAGCCGGTAACGCTGCCTGTGGTCCGAGCATATCCAGTGTTTTTCTGATATACCGGTCAAATGAAACCATCAACTTGTCATCCAGGAAAGCGACATCCAGGCCAAAGTTGAGGGTCTGAACAGTTTCCCATGTTAATTGTGAAGTAACCAATCCAGGCTGGAGCAGGAAATTTGGCCTGGCATCTCCCAGCACGTACCCTAGCTGGTTTCTGATAGGCACCTGGGCGAGATACAGGTAATTAGGCACATCCTGGTTTCCCAATGAGCCATAGGATGCGCGTATTTTCAATTGATTGACCTTGTCTGTTGGCCAGAAATTCTCTTTAGAAATATCATAGCCCAATGACAATGAGGGGAAAAAACCATACCGGTCGCCCTCGGGAAACCTGGAAGTCCCGTCATAGCGGGCATTAAATTCAAACAAGTATTTTCCCTTGTAGTTATAATTTAAACGTCCGAATGTTCCTGACGCACTTTCCTGGGTCAGGGCATTGGAAAGAACGGGATCACCTGTTGCCACTGAGAAAGAAGCCAGCTCATCAGTGATCAGGTTCAAATTCGTTCCGGAAATACCGGTAGCATTCCAGTTCTCGATTTGTTGTCCGACCAAAAGTTTAAAATAATGCTCGCCAAACTCTTTTTCATAGGAAGAATAAAAATTCAGTGATCGATAATTGCTGGTGGCCAAGCGTCTTGTAATCCTCGAATTGGGTGTCACCGCTGATTTGGTGCCATCAATAAGAATTTGATAGATAGGGGTCATGTGCTCGCTTGAATTCCGGGTAATCTGGTTGGTTGAATATTGAATGTTTGTTTTCCAGCCTTTTATGGGTTCTAATTCCATATCACCTATAACCCAAAGATCCTTCTCCCTGGAGATGTCCCTTCCGGGTTGGGTAAACTTTGGTCTCATCCCTATCCAGGAAGGGTTTCCATCGGGGTTGATAAACGGCCAGGTGGGCCACCTCGTACCAGCCAGGTGAAACCAGTTTCCAGCCAGTGAAGGATAAGCATGCGGGTTATTGATTTCCCCATCTGCATATCGTGTTTTCAGTTCTATTCTCATCCAATCGGTAGGTTCTGCCCGTATGCTACTGGCTAAATTATTCCGCTTATACCGGTCATTGCCAAATTTAAGCTTGCCTCCCTGATAGAAGTGACCCACAGAAAGATAATAGGTGATCTTATCCGTACCTCCACTAATGCTTAAATCATGTTTTTGCGTTGGTGCCCAATCCCTTAAATACAGATCGTACCAATCTATATTGTCATTTCCTTCCACCCATCCCCACGCGTTTGGATTATCTGTCCGCGGTAGTGTTGTGGGAATACTGCCGGGGTTCTCCATATAGGTCCTGATACGATCTAAATGTTCATCGCTAAACAAGGGGTTAGCGCCTGAATTTGCCCCCGATTCGTTCGTGGCCAGGGCAAATTCCAAAGAGTTGGCCATTTTCGGGAGCGTGGTTGGCGCGCTCCATGCAAACATGTTGTTGTAATTTACCCTTACCCGGTCCTTTTTACCCGTTTTTGTGGTAACCAGTATTACACCAAAGGCCGCCCTGCCTCCGTATATAGCAGAAGCGGCAGCGTCCTTTAAAACGGTGACGCTTTTAACATCCACAGGGTTAATATTCTGCAGGCTTTCAACCGGCACCCCATCCACAACATATAAAGGTTCTCCCCCATTAAGACTTGTAAAACCGCGGATATTAAAATTGGCAGGTGTGCCTACACCGCCAGGATCGCCTACCGTAGTAATATTAAGGTTTGCGATCTGACCCTGAAGTGCCTGACCGATATTCTGAACAGGCCTGTTTTCAAGTATTTCTCCATCAACCTGAGCATAAGAACCCGTCACATTGACTTCTTTCATGGTACCATATCCAACCACGACAACTTCCTCCAAATGCGTTAAATCCGGGGTCATTTGAAAATTGATAATGGTTCTTCCGTCTACACCTACCTCCTCACTCAGGTACCCTATAAAGGATATGACCAACCTGGCACCTTCCTTAACACTCAATTTATAGTTTCCGTCGTTATCGGTAATGGTGCCATTCGTAGTGCCCTTTTCCCGGATAGAGGCCCCCGGAAGCCCCTGGCCATTTTCATCGGTAATTTTTCCGTAGATGTCGATGTCCGCGGGCGGATCAATATTTATGACCTCCTCTACGGGTCGGTCGCGGTGTTTAATGCGATTGACAAAAATATTTTTGTCAACTCTTTTAAATCTCAACCCATGGTTCTTTGACAACTCAAGCAGTATTTCGTATAAGGCTTTGTTTCCTGATCGGATACCTGCCTCCTCGTGCTTCTTTACCTTGTGATCATTGTATACAAACATGAAATTTGATTTTTTGCCAATCTCAACCAGCGCCTCTTCAAGGCTCAAACCTTCCAAATGCACAGAGATATAAATTTCATTGAGCCTTTTGGTCTGCGCCCCTCCGTTATTAGCAAAAGCAAACGTTAAAGCCATGCTTTGTAGTAGCATGCAATAGGTAGCGTATTTAGAGGTGATCAATAGTTTTTGGAGTAGAATTTTTTCATACATATCTTTATATGGTTTTTAGTGTTGAAAAACATTAAAAATTTGATTGCGGATGGTGTTCACTACGCTCGGCGGCAAACTGAAGCAGAGAACACCATTCCTTTTAGTCAGCCATTTGACTGGCTTGTTTTTTAACCTGTGTCAAATAGTACTACAGTCATAATTTTACTTTTTATACTCATTGTTTATTTGTTACAGAGACCAGCTTACCCTTTATCTCAAATTGTAGATCTGAAGAAAACATCAATCCTTTCAATACATGTTCGAGGCTCTTGTTTTTAAACCTTCCGTTCCAGTTTCCTTTTGGGTTTGCGCTTGGGTCCACCTGGAATTTAACCCCGTACCATCTCTCCAATTTTCTTGTTAACTCATCGAAAGATTCATTTTGAAATATCAATAAGTTCTCTTTCCATGACAGGATTGTTTCAAGATCGGCAGGCGCTTTCAGGATTTCCCTGGATTTCAAATTTATGGTAGCTTTTCCCTCGGGATCCAGTAAAAGCATTTCCGCGTTTTTAGTGTTCTCATCATATTTCCCCGGATAAACAGCCACCTTCCCGGTTTTTACGGCAATCTCTACGATATTGTCGGATGGATATGCGTTCACGTTAAAACTGGTTCCCAAGACCCTGGTGGTAGACCCGTTGGCGTATAGCAGAAATGGCCTTTTGACATCCCGTTTAACGTCAAAAAATGCCTCACCTTCCAAAAAAACCTCTCTTTTGCCCGCAGAAAACTTCGATGGATACGAGATCTTACTGGCTGCATTCAGGCTTACAAATGTGCCATCAGGCAAAATGTGCCCCTTCAATTTTTGACCGGGTAAGGTGCTTTTGGATACTCTTGCAAGCTCACTATCAGCAATTGACTGTTCAGAAGAAATACCTTTATCATTAAGTACATGTATTCCAACGAGCAACCCAATTAATAAAGAGGCTGCCGCAGCGTACCTGACCACAAATTTTTTCTTGACAAAGACTTTTTCCGGTTTTGGCGCTTTTAAAGAAGAAACGGATGCTCTATCATTTTTCATCACGTTTTCCAACACCTGCAGAAACTCCTCTTCCGAAGGCATGCGTTGATTTTTAGGATGGACCGAACTGATCAATTCCTTAGCCTTCAGCACGGTGTCTAACTTGTGAGGATGCCTGGACAACCAGGCGTTCCAGAAAAATGATTGATCCTCTGTGGGATTAGTAGCCCATTTTACAAAATTTTCATCCTTTAAAAAGTCCTCAATTTCAAATTCGTTGTAATCCATAAAGATCCGCTTATGACCTGATAAAGGATGGCCGATCTCAAAAACCCTCAATGTTTCGTGTTTTTTTTGGAAAAATTTTAGTGGTTTGGGAAAATCGAATTGGGGGACGCTTGACGAGAGGTTTTAACCAAATATTCTTCTTTCGAAATATTCGGTATCCATTGTTATTTACGAACAACAAATAACAGCGATCAAACGCACATGCTAAAACTTGTATTTAACCGGTTCAAACCAGGTGCGTCTGATAGACCAGGAAAAAGTAGCTTTTGAAATTTAGCTGATCTTTAAATATTTTATCACCATTATGGTAAAGGAAATTAAAACCATTATGACTGTTGTCATTAAAGCAATTTTCCCCTTTAGCTTGTCTATACCGCGATAAATTAATGTGCGGGCGTACTTGACCCTGGATAAACCCATAATCGATGCTATCTCTTCATAACTCAATCCATCATAGTAGTGATAGATGATCGCCTCTTTTTGTCGCTTGGTCAGCGTACCGAATGCCTTTTCTAATTTTAACTTTTGTTCTCCGTTAATTTGTCTGTTGATCAAAATGGATTCCTGCGAAAGAGCGATCTCAAAATCAAATGCTTTTTCCAAATTGTAACCGTAGATCATCCGGTTTTTCCCGGACAGAATACGCAGCAATTCGCGTCTTACAGATTTATAAAAATATGCTTTGATAGAGGTGGTTTTCCCTAATTTACCCCGATTATTCCGTATTTTGATAAAGAAATCCTGTATGACATCTTTTATAAGTTCAGTGTCGGTGGTAAATTGATGGCCATAACTATACAGTACGGGAAAAAATCGCTCATAAATTCTGGCAAAAGCAGCGTCAGATCCTTCTCTGAACTCATTCCACAAACGAATTTCGTTTTTAGTTTCCTGATTCGAGGCCTCCGTTGCGTGGCCGGGAGCTTTATGACCATGCCGACTCTCAATGTGTACTTTTGGATCAGTCATTGATATTTTAAAAGTCGCAAATCATTAGACTTACAAGATATATATACATTGAATTAGTATTCAATGCCGTTTACTTAAGCCATAAGTTTCTGTAATTCAACAATTTTATTGTAAAAAAAGGAGTTTCCCAGTTGTAGGAACCCCCAAAATTTGCTATTTTAAAGCAAATGTTTTACACAACCTCAAGATACGGATAAAAGATGAAAAATTCATTAACAGTTTTAGACTGTTAGAGGAAAAATTTATCCGTAACAGAAAGCTTCCTTTTCACAAGTTGGCGCTGTTCTTGTTGCTGCACAGTGGCCGTTCGTTGCAGCGTGAGATTGATTTGTTTTATGAAGGGTTGGGGTATAGTAGCAGTAAGCTGGCTTTGACCAAAGGGGCTATCTCCCGGGCAAGGTCAGCGCTTTGTCCGCAGGTTTTCAAAGCCCTCAATCAGGAAAGTATCCGGGCTTTTTATCAACAGGGCAAAGTAAAAAGGTGGAAAGGGCATATCGTAAAGGCCATCGATGGGTCTACGACCATCTTGCCTGAAAGCCATCCGAGCATCAAGCAGGCCTTTCCTGCTCATGGGTTCGGCCCCAAAGCAGCCTGTGCACGGCATATGGCTTATCTCTCCCAACTGTATGATGTATTCAATGGGGTGGTGTGTGATGCACAGATGGCCCCTTATGCCACTGATGAGATGACCCTGGCCAAAGCGCACCTGAAGCATTGTTCGAGCGGAGAGGTATTGCTGTTAGACCGCTTCTATCCAAGTTATGGACTATTTGTCGAACTTCTACAGCGCAAACTTCATTTTTGTGTGCGTATGAAAAACGGGTGGTGGAAGCAGGTTCGGGAGTTGGTGGATAGTCATGATAATGACCGTATTGTGGTCTTTGAACTGCCTAAAGCACACCATCATTATGCACAAAGTATTAGATTGCGGTTAATTAAAATGAAAGATAAAAATGGTAAAATCCGGGTATTCTGCACCTCTTTGCTGGATGAGAAACAATACAGTAGGTTAAGTATCAGCAACTTGTATAAAAAAAGATGGCGTATAGAGGAATGTTATAAAACCCTCAAACAACGCCTGCAACTAGATCAGTTTACAGGGATTACCTCTTGGGCCGTCCGTCAGGATTATTATGCTAAAATATTGCTCATTTCCCTGTGCAGGATCATGGCTTTTGACATAAAACCAACTCGTAAAGCTGGGCAAAAAACCAATTCAAAGAAAGCAAAACCACTGAAAATCAATTATACATACGCTTTGAGCAGAGTGAAGCAGGTCATCATACAAATGCTCCAAAATGCAGACCTGGTCCCATTGGTGAGGGAATGTCAAAAACGGATAGCGCTCATATTTGAACCCTCTAAGGAAGGAAATCATAATCCAAGAATTTTTAAAAGAAAAGTGTGTAGAACAAATTACAAACCCCTATGAAAAACCTTAAGTAAACGGCATTGAATTAGTATTGTTCAATATAATACTGTAGCATTATAATATTTCTGCAAGCTATTCATCAGCTTCTGAAGCAAGATTATAACTAGCTTGCTTATCTAATGCCTTAGCTTCTAATTCACCTAATGACAGGAAACATTCAGCCGTGCACATTTCGTAAATCAGTAGAACTGATGACAGGATCTTTAATAGTCTCTAATGAAATTTAACCGTCCTGAATATGGAGGAGATGAATTTATCAACAAAGCAGAAATGGCCAGATAACTTTGGTGTAAGCCACTAGACTTTGCGCAAAAAGCGCGAAGAAGTGGAGAACATGGCAATGCGCTGTGCCGTCTCATGTAAGCCGGCAAACAAATAGTTACGCTTTTCCAGAGCCAATGCCCTGATCGCATTTTCTACCAGGTTATTAGCTAATTCCAGCAGGCCATCTTTGGCATATAGACAAAGTTTGTCCCATCTGGACAATGCATAAGCAATGGCTTTGCGGATGGGACTTTTGGGCAGTACCTCACTGATTTCTTTTTTCAACCATTCACCCATGTCGGTTAATATGTCCACAGCATGTTGCTGCCTTAGTGCCAGCCTTTGCTCATCAGTCATCGGTTTTTATTGGGAAATTAAGCTAAATCCGAACACCTAATGAGAAATAAAAACTTCGGATAGTAGCGGGAATTATTCCTGGTCCGGGATAGCTTTCAGCCCTACGCGTAAAATATTTTTCATTGGTAAGGTTATTTGCGCCAGCCGTGATCTTATACCGGCGGTAATGATACGCCAATGATAAGTCCATCACATTGTAAGCGGGAATAATGCCTGTTAATGCATTGGGGTTAAAATCAGAATTCGTGGCATCCGAGAATTGTTCTCCCAGGTAGGAAAACTGATACGTTGCCTTAAAATCTTTCCATCGGTAATTTATTCCGGCACGGATCATAACTTCCGGGACATACTCGACCCTACGATCACGGATGGCTGTGATTTCGGAATTCACATAGGTGGCATCTGTTACTGCCAGGTTCAAAAACACTGCCATATTTGAGTGCTTGGCTGTTTTTCCCACCAATTTCCAAAGGTCCAACTCTGTAAATGATTCAATGCCGATGTGCCTTGAATCACCTATGTTAGTACGGAATAGGGTCGTGGAGCCAGGTAATTCATATAACCCTATCCTTTCATTATATTGCATCAGGAAGGCGCTGATATCTATATTAAGCCAAGGTAAAAGTTTACCGCGAATACCAAAGTCAGCATTATACCCACGCTCATCTGTGATAAGACTATCTAACTGAAAATTAGGATTAACCACCCTGAGATCACTAAAAGTTATGGATCGGAAGTTCTGTGAAATGTTACTGTAGAGGCTCAAATTATCATTGAGGTAATAACTTAGCCCAACACCAAATAGAGGGAATGTACGTACTTCTGATGAGGCATCGGTATTTTCTGTCGATGAGACCAAATTGCCTGCAAAATTAAAACGGTTGAGCTTCCATGTACCTGCTGCATCTGTTCGAATGTGCTCCAGCCGGAAACCAGTGGTAATACTGAGGCGTGGAGTAATATCAAGAAGGTTTTCAGCAAAAAAAGCATAATTCCTACTTGGGAACTCATAATCAAACTCCTCCGGATCATTTGGATTCAAAAATTCAAAATCAGCCCTATCACTTGCGTTGGCATCCCCTTGCTTTCTGTCCGTTAATCCATGGTAGTATCTCGCTCCCAATACCAAGGCCGAGTTTTTACCCCGCACGTTATAACGATGCAGCAGGCGAATTTCGGATCCGAAATTCCTGAACACATCTCTTATAAGTGTGCGATTTTCGTTCGGGTTATCCGGCACGCCTATCTGCTGTAGGTTTCCTAAGGCATCACGTTGAGAAAAAAGCCCGAAGCTTTTGATATTAAATTGTGTATTTTTAGAAAAACTGTAATCAGCAGTAGCGGCAACTAAATTCCATGAAACCCTGAACCAATTTCTGTTACGAACAGACTGTTCCGGATCCCCACCTTCGAACCGATCATCGGTCAAGCCGCCAGGCTGCTGTGCCTCATAGTAAAGCAACGAGTATTCTACGCCCAGTTTAAGCCTATCATTCGCCTGCCAGCCTATTCGCGTAAAGGCAGTGTGTGCATCAAAACCGGAGTTTTTTCTCCAGCCATCTCCTCTGCGGTATTGGTAGTATCCATAGTAATCTAAGTTTTCTCCTCTTCCGCCTATACTTGCGAAAGTATTGATCAATCCAAAGGACCCAACGGCTTGTTCTAGATTAAATTCGACAGGCTTATCCGGGGCTTCCTTGAGTCTAAAATTTAACATACCACCAAATTGTGTCCCATACTGCAACGAGGCCGCTCCCCTGACAATTTCAATTCGATCTACTGCCTGCATTGCAGGTAGATAATAACTTTCGGGATATCCCAATGCATCTGCACTCATATCGTACCCATTTTGCCTGGTATTGAAATTGGCAGTTCTACCAGGGCCTAAGCCTCTCGCTGCTATATCCAACTGCAACCCGGCAAAGTCACTCTCCCAAATGTTTAATCCGGGTACTTTTGCAAATATTTGTCTGGCGTTATTATTGACCTTATTGGCAGCAAAATCGTCGAGTAAGATCAATTCATTCTTCTTCGCTTCATAAATACCAAAATTTTCAACGGCCCTTAATCGGGATATTCCCGTTTGGTTTTCAAGACTATCATTAATCTCTACTTCCTCGAGATTTTCTGAGAGTTCCACTAAATAAAAGTCTATGATGAGATCCTGGTCAACGGAAATGGCCCTGGTGGATACCGCCATCCCCAGGCTAAAAGCTTCAATCGTATAATCCCCCTTAGGCAATGTTAACTGGTAATTTCCCAGGCTATCCGTAGTTGAATTCAAGTTCAACGACCGGATAAAAACCGTAGCCTCTTTGAAGGGCTCCGGTGAAACCTGAGATACCACTTTGCCGGATACACTATAGGTTTGGCTATAAAGTGCGCTAAAAGGTGCGAACAGGAGTAATGAAATAATCAGCTTTTTCATTTAATGATCATCAAAGGAAGTGATCCAATCTTTTGGCTCCCATGTATCACTTATGGTACTTAGATCAACTGTTGGGTCAATCAACAAACGCGCAGGCCGGGCGTTCAATGTCACCCAGACTTCCGCCCTAACGACAGGGTCTGTCATACCCCGGGTCCGGTAATATTCATCGAGGAAGTGCGCAAACTGCAAAATAAGATCCGGTTGCATGGCCATCTGTTTCTCCTGATGTGGATTTAAAAACTGATGGTTGATCACAGAGCCTTCTCTGCCGTTCTCTCCGTCTTTCACATAAAATGTGGCTGTCCCTGCCTTCTCCATCAGCATTACCCGCCAGGCAAACCGATAACCTTCTTCTGTCCAGAAGATATTACCCGGATACAGCAGGTACCTCCAGGGAAATACAAGCTGGAAAACGAAAAAGAACGTCAAAAAACCGGTTAGCCATTTACCTGTTTTTATAGGTAGCGCTTGGCGCGAAGTATTATTCCGTAGCAGCCTGTTCGGTCCTTTCAACAGTCTTGCTATGCCATTCAGTAGTTTTTGATGAAAAGCGCCGGGAAAAAATATAGTTACTGCAAAGATCATAATAATAGGAAATACCCCGATTTGAAACAGAACGCCCGTAAGTACGTGGAAGATGACAACCGCTACATAAGCTAGCCACCTGGTCCTTCTGAACATCAGACCAAAAATGATAAAAGTATCGAATAACATACCCATCCAACTAAAGAGGTAAGCTGTGGTTTTGTACTGAAAAATGGGGCCGATCAGAGGCACACTTGTTTTTGCAGGAAGCCATATTGATAGTGGTAACGCTTTGACCAACCAGTCATGGTTGATCTTAGCCAGCCCTGCATAACAGTAAACAATAGCTATTTGGAGTTTAAAGATGTAGATTGTCCATCTCGGTACCTCAAGCAGCGTCAGATCAGGGTTTCGATTAACATCGAGCGAGAAGTATCGATGGGCAGGAACTATTATCATTAAAAAAGAAATAATGCTGACAAAATAATAATGATTCAGGTAATAGGTAATATCGATGAGTTCCACATACGAAAAACACAAAAAGAAAAGTATGGCAGCTATCCGATAATACCAGCCTAAAAGGATCCCTATACAGGAAAGTGCCATCAAACAAAACACGGCATACATACCCAGGCGGGGAAGTGGCTGTACCCAATCGAAACCGTAGTAACTAAAATGTAGTACCGGATTTACTAATTGTGTATCTACCCAACCCATCCGGACATAACGAGCGGTACTGAGCAGCATTACCAGCCCAAAGGCAATCCGAAAAACAACCAAAGGGGCAATCGACATCGATTGCCCCAGATAATTCTTAATAAAACGATATGAAAATTTTTTAGTCAATCAAAAGCTGAAATATTAGTCACCATCACCAGAATTAAAAGTAATACTTATTCCAAGCAATGAACTCATGGAGCTTTTGAAGTTAGCCGTATTATCTTGAAGCAAATCCCTCAAAGTAGCCACTTCTGTTGCATCGACCTGATCAGAGAGTCTTCCCTGAGGTAGATTGGCAATAGCGTTATCAATTTGTTTTATAGCTTCCAAAGTAGTTGTAATTAACTGAGGGCCTCCCTCAACAGAGGCGAGGTATTCCTCAAAGCCGATAATTTCCTGCCCTCCTTTTGAAAATCCGAGATAAATGTTTTTTGAATTTTCAAAATGCTCTACGATCAGATCGCGGCTGATACCACTGTAAAACGCTTCTACCAGCGTGCCATCCGAAGCAGTCTGTCCGGCGGAAAGGCCGGCAGGTAGTTCCAATTTGAAATTTTTGAGATTCTCATAATCCTTTACAAATTCATTGTATAATAATGAGACAGAACTACCGGCAGCGGTACCTTCACTGGCAACGAACTCCTGAAGATAAGAGGTATTCCATTCATTCGCAATATTATCGAAATTGGTTTTTAATTCCTCGGTTATTAAAGTCAAGTAGTCTTTCCGCTCTCGATCAAAACCAGCGATTAATTGAGCATCTGTTTGTCCATTTCCATAGATCAGATATTCCACTGCGTAAAACCCTCGCAAGTCCCGGTCAAAACTACCTGCCAGGTTGAAATCCGGGTTAGTTATGGCAGATTCCACTTTTGATTCGCTGACGGGAAACACTCCTAACACGGAGGCATATGGTCCCAATGATAAATTCGCAGGCCCAAACCCAAAGGCGGAACAATGCTGATGATCGGTCACCGCGTTTACCCAGGCCTGCCGCACGCTTGACAGGTTAACTTCATGAGTATTTGCAACGAAGTCGTTAACTGCGGAATGCAGACCATCAACACTGGTCTGCAATGTTTCAAAATTCGGTATAATGAGATTCTCAGCCAGGCTTTGCAACATCTCAGCACGATCAAAGCCCAGTTGATCGTTGCTATCATCGTCGTCGGTACATGAAACAGCAAAAAACAAAAGGATTACCAATAAGATATTTATGCGCTTTTTCATGTGATTTACTTTACTGAAAGTGTATTAATAAAATACCCCTTGCCAAAGTAACGGACAGGGTGCATAATTTTTATTCAGGGTCGTTAACAAAAAAAGTATTTACCTCGGCATCCGTGAAACCATAAATGCTCTGAAGATCATCAACGATTTGATCCAGATTAGCGATCAAAGAGGCATCGTTCAAGAAACGGTAGCTTTCAGGCGTTTCGCCTTCGGGAGCCAACAATAATTCCAGAACAGCATCGATTTGCGCATCGGTAATTAACTTATTGCTTACTCCCTTGAATCCATGTGCAAAGGCGACACCTTCGGCGTAAGCATGTAAAGCATTGCCTAAAGCTGTTTCATCATTACCTGCTGCTTGAAGTTGTACTTTTGTAGCATTGCAGTAGTAAATAACGGTAGCAAAATTTGACTTTTCCCAAGCCAGAAGATAATCATCCAATGCCTGATCCCGCTCTTCATTAAAAGCGCTACCGCCTTCGATGGCTGCTTTGGCGGTAATTAAAGCAGTTCTGATGTCATAGAAGGTTCCGGTTTCCGTGGACTGTCTGGATCTTCTGCGTGAATAGGTCGCTGCCGCAGTTGTATTGGAAGGATCGAAATCCGGTCCTGTACCATGTATCTCCACCAATTTGTCAATAACCGAGCTATTAGTCAAATCTCCATTAATTACAGTAAGGGCATGGTTGTAAAGTGCAGCTCCAAAAGAACCTTTTTGTACCATTTGCTCTAATTCAAGACCATTCTCGTCTAATAAACGCGTACCTAATAGTCCTCCCTCTTCTCCATCTGCCGGCGTTCCTGTGCCAGGATTTTGAAATCCATCATCATCATTGGCTGACTTAACCAATTCTTCCAACCAATCCTCAACCAAAGCTCTGTAAGCTGGTAAGGTCACTGATGATAGTGTGGAAGGATAAGGTATGGCTGCCACTGGTGTTGCTCCCTGAGCGTTAGATTCTGCATCGTTTGCGGCACCGGTCATTGTGGCTAATTCATCAATTACGGTATTCTCTGCTATAACATTGGCATCATAAGAATCTGATACATATTCCGTAGGTATTTCCAATTGGGGGGTAGTGTCTTCATCATCATCTCCACAACTTGCTACTAAAAAGGCCGTTACAAAAAGAAATAGGGAATTTTTTACTTTCATATGTTTAGAATTTAGTGTATGAGCTGCCAAATGTAACCTATTTAAAGTTGAGTTTGTCTAGAATTAGTCTAAATAAAATAAAAATCACTAGAAGTAGTGATTACTTTAGCCGGTCTATCGAGATGGTGAGATTAATTTCAAATCACTGGTCGGTAATATCTGAACAAAAGAGAAAAGTTAAAACCGATGATAGCCGGTTTTACAAAAAGATAGTTGGTTTTACTCCTGAAATCCCCCGTCTATACCTTGAAAAAGACTCAGCATTTTGGGTAAATATGGAAGTTAGCTTACTTTAAATTAATGCTATGAAGCTCAGAATTACGGTTTTGAAATCAAAACTGTGGATGGATAAGTTAAAGGTAAACATCGTAAGCTAAAACCAACTAGCGTACCCACGAGGCCACACGTCCACAATCAAAAAAATCCAAATGAAGGTTTTGGTGATTTCTTTGGTCTGAAACCCCTTTTTCCATGGACTCTATGCGACTTTTTATCGTCCTTTCGGTGGTAAAGTCTGTAGAGCTGACAATTATATATACACCTCCCTCCCGGATAAGAGTTTTTATCTCATCCCTCAAATCACCATTTGGTCGCATTTCTTTAATAATTTTGGACATAACCTCCCGTAACTAAATAGATATAAGTCAAACACATGGGATAGTAAAGCCACACTCTACAGCTTCCATGCAAAATTGAAAAATTAAGGGGTCAATTAACTCCGATTTTGAAGATTTTTCAAGCCGAATTTTCCTGCTTTTGCCTGTGTCGGCCAATGGAAGGAGGTTATTTATTCGCTTTGTTTAGCAAATTATAATTTTACTTATTAGACCTAAATACCAAATATTGGATATTGAATTATTCAGCTATGCAAAAGAAACCGGAAGGTCTTGGGCCAGCTTATGAAAATTGACTAAAAATTCGAAATGTGAATGAATGAAATAAACCCAGTTTACACATGGCTCACTTAACCGGACTTCGTTATTTACTGTGTTTGCTCGGCCATCAAATCCTGCAGTAAAATCGGATGAATCAATTACAAATAATCTAAACTTTTAACTAATTCACCATTTTGTGTGTAAATCGTATGAAAATAAAAAAGAGAGTTACAAAAATATTTCATGTAACTCTCTGATAATCGAGTCGGGATGACTGGATCCAAATCGAACTTTTTGATGGAGGATTTGAAAAGGTTGGAGAAGTATTTTGAGTTATTCAATTGATGATTGATAATATAACCTTACTTCTTTTTCTGCTTAGGCCAATTCGGGATGATAGTACCATATTTAGCCATTTAGCATGGGTTCTCGTTTTCCATTTGAGGTTCACTTAATTAACCCGGATCACAATCCTGCTAATCCGTCTTAAAAAAAACACTTTTTAACCTCACTTTTATCAGTCTCTTGTTTGTTGGCATTCAGGCTATTTTAGCCTTGGATTTGTCGGGTTTTGAAGGATTGAATATCACCTCTTTATTTTGGGTATTAGGTATTTGCACAATGCTATTATTAGCCTTTTTAATTGTGCAAGAATTTCGTCAGATTATATAGAAAGAAAAAAAATCAGGCCTCCGATACTTGAAAATTCATTATCTTTAGAAAGAATAATCTATATAATTATGGATATACAAGCGGAGAAAACGGCTTTAATAAAACGTCTTGAACAAATTAATGATATATCTCTTATCAGAGCTTTGAAACATATGGTTGACTACGGTGTAAAAAGCTCAAAGAACCCGATTAGTATACAGCAATACAACGAGGAACTCGATCAGGCGGAGGCAGAAATAGAACGCGGCGAATCCCTTGAACATGAGTCATTGAAGAAGCAAATGAAAGGATGGTAAAACAAGATTTACCATCCATTATATGGAATAAAAGGGCTGCAACTAATTTACAAAAAGCTTACGAATATATAAAAGAAGATTCTCCTGCTAATGCCCGAAAGGATCACAGATGCTGCGCATCTGCCTTAAAAAATAAAAGAATGTGGAAGATTCTACGCTCAGTTACTTCTTTTTTATGAAAGATGTAGCCTTACTAGCAATGACCGATATTCATTTTTGGCAACAGTAATTTCATTTTCTTTGTCTTTGTCCAATATAAAAAAGGTTGTTTATTCGTTTAGGGAACTCGCCTAATTTATATAGTTCTTCAATTGTCGTAGCCACCTCCCTGTCTAATGCAAGCAGATTTTCATAAAGTTCAATAGAATATTCCAACAAGTCTAAATCCACTGAAAATTCAAAGCCATCGACTTCTCTTATATTTGGGTTTACAGGTATTTTACACCACATTTTCCAATAATCCGTCTGTCTAATCAGCGTAACATAAACTCGATTGTCTACAGGAGTATAATGAACAAAACAATCACGATAATCTTTAAGCCTATTTATCCACTTTTCTTTAGATTCCCTAAAAATATCAACCAATCCAGTCAACTCTTTTTTGCTTGAAATTTTATTTAGAGATACAGGAGTTTGTTGCTCATAAGCCACACCGGAAATTCTGGCCATTAAATCAAGAGAGGCGTTTAGAGCTCCTAATAATGCCTCAAAATCCCAATAAATTTGAAAGCTATGGATTGTAGATGCTGATAATTCAAAACAGTCTTTTAAAGAATTATTTTCAACAAATTCTGCCTTATGTAATTCATAAAGATCTGATATCGACCGAAGTCTAAATTTAATATTATCAATGTGATATCGATAAAATCTGGGATATTCTCTTGCGAACCAATAAAATTCTAAATATTCGTTTCCTTTCTTTTTAATCTCGTAGCGAATACTATCTAAGACCTTAACTACTTCAGGTGATTCAAGTTTGAAATCAGGAATTATCGGTGTATTAAAAATCATTTTTTTCAATTTTATTGATCTTCTTTTTCAATTGTTTATACTGAAAATCAAGTAACTCTTTAATTCTTTCTTTTACTGACGAATGAAAATAGCCTATATTTACTTTCAAGTCTAACCCTATTGTTTTCGCTTTATCTACAATTTCAGACGGAAATTATACTAGAAAATAGATTTTTCTTTTTCTAATTATAAAGTATAAATAGATCTTTGGAATTTCAGATTACAGCACAACATAAGCATCTCATTATTTACTTTTATTTAACCTGTAATAGGTTTTTATACTCTGTATTCATAGATTGCTTTAAAATTCGGTACGCTTTTGAATATCTTCATGCGTATCCCAATAATTTGCACTGTGATCATAGGATTTGGCTATATCTTCCAATATTTTGGATACGTAAGGGTATTCATATGATAATTTTTGCGACCAACTACGATATTTGTGTGCAAGCTCGCGTTCTTGATCACCTCCATCGCCTCCGCGGATACTAGCTCCGCCTGAATTAAATATACCTACAGAGACGCCTCGTCCTATATGCTCCGATCCAATATCCTCAAGTGCCTCTCTTACCGGCTCACATGGCCAATTGCCATCTTCACCTACTGGTGCATTAGAAAGTAATTGTCCTATTGACAAGTCACCAGTCTCTTCTCTTGCATGTTCAAGACAAAGTAAACGTACACCAGCTATCCATTGCTTCAAGGAGGTCAAATCGACCTCTCCATTATCATTAGTTCCTGGTACACGCTTCATGTTATGCAAAAGTGAATAAGCCCTTGAAGCCAATTCTGAATGATTTTTTAGCTCTGTTCCAAAAAGTTCTACTAAATCGTCCTTTCCATCCCTGCGCTTGTAAATAAGAGCTATAGCTTGCATAAATAGTCTAGGTGAATTTGAAATTTGTCTTTCAAGATTTGGTAAGCCGTAACGACTTCTCTTAAGAAAATCAATATATAAAAATTCCAATTCTGCAATTTCATCCTTTGAGACTTCCGATCTTTTGTCGAGCGCTTCAAATGCACTAGATATTTCAGAGGATGAAATACGATAATTTTCTGTTGAATGATCAGACGAAACAATTTTTTTAAGCAATTGCAATAACTGTTGAGACTTAACATGCTCCCATTTTGGATAAACAGCCGCAAAGGCCGCTATTGGACGATTTACCACTAATAACTTGTTTACAAACTCTCCGATCTCAGAAGTACTTTGTCTTGATCTGCGAGGATTGACTTCATCCCAGTACTGCTGTTGCATTTTTTTTGAAAGTCTGTTGACATGCCACCAAGTTTCTTCATAAAAGGGGGCACATTTTAACAATCGAACAATTCCATTTTTTTTAAGCCCTTTGTTCTGTTTCAAGTTTTTAATCACGTTATGGATTAAAGTTTTTCGTTCCTTTACCCCCAATGTACCTAAAAAACCGCCGATACACTCATCAATCTTACCAATTAACTTATCTGACTCCACTGAAATTAGGCCGAGTATGAAATCATTTTGATCGTTTGTTGGAATTACATTTTTAGCAAGTAGCCAACCAATAACACTAGCCGCATCACCAATCTGAAGAAGCTGTTGTATACCCGATAGTCCTTGCACATTCCAAATGTCTTTGAGTGCATCAGATCTCTGTTCTGCTACACGCTTTTCTCTTTCTTCGAAATCAATATCCTCTTGCATTTCATCCAAAGATTCTGCCACCCAACTTTTTAAAAAAAGCCATTCATGCTGAATAACAAGGTTTTTTGGTTTCAATAAGCGGTATGCAACTCTTGCCTCATCCCTTTGTTCTTCATTTAATTTTTTAAGTCTTCGTTTTGTAAAAGCATAAACTCTTATGGTTTCACGTAACTTACTTTTCTTTAAATCGTCAGGCTTAGTTTCATTCCAATCGGATATAAGTTTCCAGACTTTTCTTATATCTTCTTCTGGTAGCATTTGAAGCCTTGTAACAAGGTCTCCTAAAGAATTTTCATCATGATGTTCTCTCTCCAAAGCCAAATCAAGTGCCTTACGCCTAAATTCAAAGTTCTCATAGTTCGTAACAGGCTTTCCAAATTCTGCTGAGTCATTTCGCCATTGCGGCCTGTAATTATAATGTCCAATTGTGGATCTCGGGTCAAATTGATCAATGCATACTTTCCATCCTATGTCAGGATATTTTCTTACAAGATATTCAATGGCAATTTTACGTTCTTCAATATCTGCTGCCGTTTGAGGCAACCATGATCTGAAGATTGAAAATAAGCTATTAATAGGCTTGTTAGCCCAGTTATCATCAATTTTAATTTGAGAAAGTCTGGCCAAAATAGCTGTTACGCGTGTTAGTCTCTTTGGTTTCCATGCAAGCAATTCAAGGGCCCATAACAAGCCTGTCCGCTGGCAGTATCCAAAGATTCCGGTATCTGCAGGTGTAAAGAGTGCAAAAATTTGTGGGGCGTCACTTTTGATATCCCGTTCCAAAATATTGAGAAATTCCTCCGGTGCGGCCTCGGCATAACTTGGTAAGTCATTTTGCTGAGATAACCATGTTCGCGAATCAAATGGCTCTAATAAAGATCGTATTAACAAGTCCACATTTGATTTGATATCAATACCTAACCTTTTTTGAAACAAATTATTACCATGAGTCGATAGTAAAACTAATGTTTCGCAAACTCCTTTTCTTAATGTTGCAGAATGATTTCGTGTCTTTTCATAGAGATTTGCGGCCCACCTTTGATGTTGGGGTAAATCAAGTGCTGGATCATCCTCTGAAAGTACATATTTTGCAATATCGAAAAATAACTCAATATCTCTCGTAGTAAAGGATTTCTCAGAGCAAAATAAAGTATCAACTTTCGAAACTAATCCACGATGACGATCTATTGACCAACCAGGGGATTCCTCCAATTTTAAGATATCTGAAAAAGATTTTTCAATAATATCGTAATTATTCTCTTGTGTTACATAGCACAGGATATCTTTATCCGCCTGATTATTGCTGTCCCAAGTGCCAACTAAAATTATAGGAATCAGGCGTTTAATTGCATCTCCATTTTGTGACCAAACTGGATTTTTTATTGATGGAACTTGAGAGAGCAATCTTCTCAAAACGGTGAGTGATTGGCCTGATGCTCGAGAATAATATTCAACCTCCTGGTTTCTTATACCCATTAAGGCAAGGGTAGCCCTAAAGGTGTCATTTTTTGGTATAGCAAGGTTTATATCGGGTTCACCTTGAAAGTTACTTTTATGGCTCACAATAATTGTATAGATAGATTTATGAAATCCACCAAGGATTTTTTCCACATCTGGTGAGGCAATTATTGCTATAAACTTTGCTCCTCTCTTGCTTATTTTTTTAAATGCATCTTCCGAACGAATCACAACAACTTGATCGAAATATTCAAATGGGAGATTGCCAATATCTTCAAACACACAAGAAAGAAAGGCCAAGGCTTCCATATCAGAATCAGCTGTTACAGTAAATGGACGCTCTAGTGCGTGAGTGATCCAATCATTTAACTTTTTTCTATGAGTTTGAATCGCATCTTTAAAAAATTCTTTACTAAGCTTAGGTTTGGTCACATATGCCCATCGGTGCCAACTCTCCTCAAGGGACAACATGTTGGTATCACTCGTTCCTAATTGGGCCTTAAACCAGTTTTGTGTGGGTATGGATTGCTCAAGCCATTGTTCAAGGTCATTCGCGTCATACACCCTAACATCTTTCCAATCATTCTGTTCTTTTTTAACTTTGATCCAATCTTTTTTTTCGGACCAATTTCTTGGTGTAATAAAAACAAATGTGGTGTCTTTCCTTTCCTCAAAGGAAACATTTGCAACACGTTTCTTATAATCGTCATTGGCTTTTCTTTCAAAATCTTTACTAACACCGAATTCCCAGCCTGATTTGCCTAGAGGTATCCATTGTGTGGCAAGACTTGCCTTGATTTGACCATCCCAACCAGGTCTTTGAGAGTTGTCATATGCCGGAAAATCAACTTCTGATAAACTTGTTCCTGTGGTGTTTACAAGTCTTCGTAAGAGAGCAGCAAGCGTTGACCTTGCTTCATCTTTATCAGCCCATGCCTCAATCTGAGTGGCACGAATATCTAAGAAACTTGGCGCATAAGTACCAACAATGATATTATCTTCTTTCTTTAGTGCTTGAAATTTATCAAACTGCATTTGGAGTTTCAGTAACTTTGAGCTCTCCGCACCAAAGACTTTCTCTAGGCGTAAAGCCATTTCGGTTGAGAGCGAAGCATTGCCATTAAGCAGGTTTGATAATGCTGGCCGACCTACATCTAGTAGTTCCGCTGCCTTTTTAACAGATATATCTTTTGGCAGGACCGAGTCCTTTATAAATACACCTGGATGCATGTTTTTAGTACCCTTATTCATAATAAGCCATTGCTAATAATTGATTTTTGTAGCGCAACACAATACAAATATAGGAGAATTCATGAGAATAAGAGAAAAAAAACAATATTTTAATAGATTTTTGAAAATATTCTTTATGTTAATCTAATGATGAAGTTACTTTAACTATTTCAAGCAGGACAATTGTCCATAGTTGTTTCTAGTTCCTAAGCGGAATTGATGACCTTGAAATTTTGATGAATTATAAGGCCTTTAAAAGATGGAAAAGTAATTCAAGAAAATATGAGATAGGTGAGCACTCATTGCAAAGACATTTAGTGGAAGTTATGAAAACTGTTGGTCAGGATTTGAGAGGTGCTTGTGCATCAAATTTAATCTTTCTTCGAAGTCCAGGTCATTATGGAGTTAAATATCCTGATTCTACTAAAGCTTGTTGGGGGATTCATGAGATGATTTTAGAGATTGTGCAACCTCGTATCATTCTAGCATTCGGAAATGGCCAGCGATCTCCTTATGATTTTCTACATCGCCAATACAACGTTTATGAGAATGAGGAGATCGATAGCGAACATGGTAACTGGAAGTGCCGTTTTTTTAAAACCAACATATAAGATAGAGAGATTTTGGTGATTGGATTACCCCACTTAAGCCGCTATTCGATCAAAAATAAAGATATGGTTATAAAATGGATTAAGGGTTTGACAACCTAGAATATTGAATAGAGGCTGAGGCTACGTTGCATTTGCATCTAACTCACGTTTTTTAACTACCAGTTCAACATAAAAATTAAAAGCCTGATCCAGAAATTTTTTATCATCTTCCGAGTCAATTTTTTCAACCAATTACGTTTGCCGGTCGAAATAACATTCTCTAAATTCATCGGTAAAGTTTTTGTCAAAACCCATAATATCTAAAATCAATGCACTAAAATCCAGAAAGCCGGCATAGGTATCAATTCCTTTATTATTCAAATCATTCGTAAATTTCACATTTTTTAATTCCAACTTAATCAGGAATACTGTTAGCTCAATTTTTGGCGGGAGATTAATTAATCGCAAGCTTTTAGGGATTTTGATTTTCATAGCTTCTTGATATTTATTTGGGACTTTTAAATCATACTACTATAGTGGTGTGTTAAAGTTTTTGTTCCTGGATGTGAATCTGTCTTACAATTCCAGATGCAGGAGTAACTTGTAAACTGATTTTAGATTATTTATCAATTCCGGGTTGCAATCATCAATTTCGATCTTCTTAAGCAACCGCAGAATGGCATTTTTATAATCATATAATTCCTGAATTCCCGATTAGCGATATTTATTGGCAAAAATAAATCAACCTATTTTAGGTTTAGAAAGCATATGAAACCGGCTAAAATGGTTTTGGAATGTCCATTAAGTCCCGAAGGTGAAGTAAATAGATAATCAAATTTGCAAGGCTGACGGCATCACAATGAAGTTGAATATGGTGCGTTAATTATTTTTATCCGGTTGGATTTGTATCATTGTTCTCATTAATAATATAGGCAATTTAATTATATGCAAATCGTGAAACACTTCCTAGCATTATTCCTCCTTGTCCCCATGCTGATAAATGCGCAATCAAATCCTTTTAAATCACTAAAATATGATAAAGTAGTGGCTTATGAATTTCGTGGTGATGGGGGAAGAGTAATAGAACACTGTCTAAAAAATGATAAAAAAAGGATTTCAAAATCTGTCGAGCTTACGACTAAGTAAATTCAAGATTTAGAAAGTATTTTGACATCAAATTCGAGTTATGGAAGCACAAAAGCATTATGCTTTGATCCTCATTTTGGTGTTGTGTATTACAATAAAAATCAGATAATTGGTTCAATCGACATATGTTTGGATTGTAATTATTTGGCAGCCTCAGAGGACATCCCTGCTACCAGAATTAAAATGATCGGCGTATCCGATAATTACTCTTATCCTGCTGACGGATTTAGCAAAGAAGCACGTAGGTCAATAGATGCGTTTTGCAAGAAACTTGGATTTATCAAATATTTGAAGCCACTGTCTTCAATATTTGATCAGTAGGAAAATTTGGCAAACGTGAGATTAAAATATGAGGTTGAGTTTCCGCTTCGTCCCGATAGCTGTCGCAATAGACTAACTCCTACCGGTTTCCTTTCCTATCATCCATTGACACCATCAAGGCAGTATGTTAATGGAGAAACACATCTCTATTTGGGCAGGCAGTACAAGCTGAGAATTGAGAAAGCCCCACAAAATGACGTGAAGTTGTTGCGTGGAAGGTTGTTGGTTTTCAAAAAGAACAATACCAAAGCTGAAACGTTGGTCACCGATTGGTACAAAGATAAGGCGAACCTTCATTGCAAGGTTACCTTACAAAAGATATTGCCCCTCTTTTCCAGATATGGCACTAGTGAACCGAAATTACTGATCAGGCACATGCCAACCCGTTGGGGAAGTTGCACACCACAAGGCAAAGTAATCCTCAACCCGGAATTGATCAAAGCTCCGAAAGGAAGCATTGAATACGTGATCATTCATGGGTTGTGTCACCTGATTCACCATAATCATACAAAAGCCTTTTATGAGCTGCAGGAAACCATCATGCCAGATTGGAAGAAGTGGAAGGAAAGATTGGAAAACACCTTGAACTAATCGATCTCATTTAAATAGAGAAGGTTGGCGAGATATAGGAAAGCAATTTCGTAAGTTCGGAAAAATCAGTTAGTCTATATTTCTGATTCAACCAACTATCAGTCAACATCATACTTTTTCTACTAAAATTTACAAAAACTGGCAGGCTAAAAGGGCATAAAATTAATTCCACGCTACACTTTTACTCTACGGCAATTGAATATTTATCACAACAAATTGATTATCAATTATTTAAATTTTGAGAGCGGCAAGTTTATTTTGATGAAGATTTTAGATATCCGCAATAACTTGCTTATTATCAAGTTGTTGCGGACAAGTCGGGATGACTGGATCTCGATCGAACTTTTTCATGGAGGATTTGAAGAGGTTGGAAAAGTATTTTGATTTATTCAATTGATGAGATCTCTCTGCATATTGTTTAGACCTAATAGCCCGTTTATTCATTCTTTGGTTGACAATCAAATCTTTAAGTTCAAAAAATGGAGCTGAATGCTTTTCCCATTCTTTTGAGCTATTAATTCGACAATTAATACCCTTTTTCTGATCAGTCCATTTAAAACTAAAATCTTGAGGTTTATCGGGATTTTTCCATCTGGTTTTTACAACTATTAATCCATTATCTGATAGATAAGTATTTAATTCATCAAAGTATTTGCTCGGAAGGATACTAATATTTCAACGTAAGGAGATGTATAAATTCTTGATAACGTACTCGATAAAAGACTCGATTGGAGCTTTAATAAGGTAGTTACGGTTAACCAATCAATCAGGCTGCTGTGATGATTTAAAATATATTTCAGGATTTATATCACGGTATTTATCGGTGGGCATTCGCTAATGCATTGTGATGAGCTTTTGTTCCAACCAATCAACTTTGATATATGGTGATTTTTTCAAAAATTTATGTTTCTTGTCTGGCAAAACCAACAGTATTTCGGTAAGTCAGAGGCGAAATACCAGCTTGTTTTTTAAAGAATCTACTAAAATAATATTCATCTCGATAACCAAGTAGAAAGGCAATTTCTTTGACTGATTTTGAGGTTAGGTACAATTCTCTTTTTGCCTCCGTCATTATACGTCGTGCTATTAAATCCGTCAGTGTTTTGCCAAAATGTTTTTTAACCAGCTTACCTAGTGCATTTGGTGAAATATTTAATGAATCTGCATAATCGCTGGCTGAATGCTTTTCTTTGTAATACTTTTCAATTGTATTTATTAATTTTTGTAAAATACCTGGCCTGCTATTTTCCTCAATCTTTTTAGTTATTCCGCTAGAATTACTAATTCTTAAAGTTAGGATAAGAAATATTTTTAAGTATGACACAAGTAATTCGTGTTGGGCAAGTCCGGGTTTTTCTATCTCCTGCATCATTTTGTTGAGAAGCGCTTCCAGAGGCTTTTCATCGTCAACTTTGAAAAAAGGAGGTTCAAAGATGTTATTGAATAAAATGCCTTCAGTTTCTATTTCGTTCTGATGTTTATAGGTACAAAAGAAGTCGGGATGAAAATTTAAGGCAATTCCTGAAATTTCATTGGTAGACTTTATCGAATAGGGTTGACATGGTGATAGGCAAGCTATAGTTTTATATGCTATTGTATACTCCGTTAAATCTACATATAACTCAAAATCTCCTTTAAGAATTAAGATGACCGAATAATAATTATGACGTTGTATATGATCAAAATAGCTGTCATCCTCAAAGTAAAAAATTTTGAATGCCAACTCTCCGTTTTGACGATCAATTAAAGTGTACACATTTCTTTTTATAGTAATTTAAAGGCTAAAGATAAGTTTTTTTACTTATTGTTTAGCCTTTTGTTGATTCAACGCGATATTGCCAGGTTTACGAATTAGGCAGTTTTACAGCCAATAGCTGTACTTGCTCAATTACCGGATCTTTTGCCAACAGTTCAGAGGCATTGGCCATAAGAGCCTTGGCAATTTTACCAGCCAAGTGTGCTTTTCGTCCTTCTTCACTAGGAAAGGTATCGAATATTCCAAAAGTTGAATTGTCAATCTTGATAGCATACCAAGTAATGGTGTCTGGTTCTTCTTGTGCCAAAGTAAGAGCTCCTTTAATAAAATTTTCTACTTCTAACTCTTTTCCCGATTTAGCTTCTAACCTTACTAATAATGCGAATTTTACCATAATGTTTGAGTTTTATTAATTAATAGGACAAACTTACAGGGCTTTTGGAGTCATTAAAATGGAGTTTTAAAGCCTTGGGATGGATAATTTTGCCTGCATAGCAGCAAGAGTGTGAGTAGCGAGCAACAGATTCAACTGTTGTCATGGCTGGTGCTCTTGCTTTTTTTGATTGACCGGCATGACTAATCCGGTTTTCAGGAATTCTGGGAAGGTGTAAATTAAGGTTAGGCAGATAATACCCTAGGACGAGTAATTGTATGCCTACCTTAACAAACTACCTGATTATCCAATTAATAAAACCAGCGATTTGTTGCCCTGCAATATATCTTTCGAAAACAAAACACAGTGGTGCAGTTTACCGGACGGATTCCGGACTTACCCCGATTTCCATAATAAAAACAAAAGGATCCCCATGATTAGAAATCCTTTTGTTTCAATGCGATACTATAAAGCTTAAAATTAATTGCTTACCTTTTTATAATGTTGAATAGCTGTTGCTTGTCATAAGAAAAGCATTGAATATGATAAATACCAGGTGACAGATAAAAAAAATCAATTTCAGTTCGTTCTTTAAACGTATCTTGTTTTATAGATATTAGCTGTCCTACCGAATTATAAATTTCAATCTTTGTTATTGCTTCATTTGATTCAATGATTAATTTATTGTTTACCGGGTTAGGATAATATTTAAATCCATCAATACCAACTTGTAGTTCAATTAAATTAAAATACTATAAAATTAACTTAAATGATCCCTCAGGAGCTTGAAAAAATATTGCAACAAGGCGAAGGCATAGAGATAGAATTTAAAACCTCACAGTTTGAGCTGAATAAGGATGCCTTCGATTCCATTTGTGCTTTTCTTAATCGGAGAGGCGGTCATTTACTGTTGGGAGTGAAGAATGATGGTGCTGTGGAAGGTGTTTTAGAAGACTGTGCGCAAGATATCATGAAAAATATTGTGACCAATGCTAATAATTCGCAGAAGCTCAACCCTCCGTTTTATCTTTCTACTCAGGTTATTGATTATAAGGGTAAAAAAGTAATTTACGTTTATATACCAGAAAGTTCTCAAGTACACAGCATCAACGGAAAAATATTTGATCGAAATGAAGACGGAGATCTTGATATTACTAGACAAAGTGAACAAGTAACCCAACTTTACCTTCGAAAACAAACCACCTATTCAGAAAACAGAACCTATCCCTATCTCAAATTATCGGATTTCAAACAAGAACTTTTTAGCCGGATACGAACCATGGCTAAAAATGAACGAGCTGATCATCCCTGGCAGGATATGACAGATAAAGAAATGCTTCGCTCTGCCGGATTATATAAGCATGATCATCAAACCGGAAAAGATGGCTATACATTGGCAGCCGTATTATTGTTAGGAAAGGATGAGGTGATTCAAAGCGTACTTCCTCACCATAAAACAGATGCTATTCTCCGAGTTGAAAATATTGATCGTTATGACGATCGTGATGATATCCGTACTAATCTAGTTGAAAGCTATGATCGCCTTATGTCATTTGTCCGTAAACATTTGCCAGATAAATTTTATCTCGAAGGTGAACAGCGCATAAGTCTTCGGGACCGAATATTCCGGGAAGTGATTGGAAACCTTATCATTCATCGTGAATATGCCAATGCTTTCCCGGCTAAACTAATTATTGAAAAGGACCGTGTGCTTTCTGAAAACTGGAACAGACCACACACTAGTGGCGTGATCGATCCAGCCAATTTTTCACCCTATCCAAAGAATCCTATTATCGCAAAATTTTTCAAGGAAATCGGACGGGTGGATGAACTGGGTTCTGGTGTCCGTAATACATTTAAGTATTGTGGCATCTATACTCCAGGAACCAATCCGGAGTTTATTGAAGATGATATTTTCAGAACAATCATTCCTTTGAAACACAATGAACATAGAGAAATTACTACTACTCCCAAATGGCTTGAGGTTCGGAGAAAGTTCGGAGAAAAGTTCGGAGAAAGTTCGGAGAAAATTGCAAAGCTAATTTTTGAAAATAAAAATATAACCATATCGCAAATGGCCGAATCAATTGGAATAACCGAAAGAGCTGTAGAAAAGCAATTGGCAAAACTGAAAGAGGATGATATAGTTGTCAGAATTGGCCCGGACAAAGGAGGATATTGGCAATTAAATCTTTAAGAAAGGTACTGAATATGGAAGAATATTCAGAAATTGAAAAACTCACCATCTTCAAACATTTGTTTAGGGGCCGTGAAGACGTATTTGCCTTACACTGGCAAAAAGAAAATAAAAGCGGATACATGCCGGCTTATCAATACGATCCATACATGTATCGACTCCATAAGATGAAAGGTGGAATTTTCAAAGACTACAAAGACAAAACTTTCAAACCACTAACTGACCAACAACTTCTAAAACACCTCAACGGTAAACAGCTAATTGGGATTTATCCATTATTAAAAGATAATACGTCCTATTTTATTGCAGCAGATTTCGACCAGAAAAACTGGAAAAAGGAATGTATCAGCTTTCTTCAAAGTTGCGAAAAGGAAAACATACCTGCCTATCTGGAACGCTCCCGTTCCGGAAATGGAGGTCATGTCTGGATTTTCTTTGATCAAGCTTATCCTGCTTTAAAAAGCCGGAAGATTTTGACCACTCTTTTAAAAAAGGTTAGAATCTCTTCCGTATTTGATAAATCCTCAAGCTTTGACCGTTTATTTCCTAATCAGGATTTTCATTCCGGAAAAGGGTTAGGAAACCTGATTGCTTTACCGCTAAACAAAGCTGCTTTTGAAAAAGGGAACAGTTGCTTTATTAACGAAGATTTTCAAATTTATCCTGATCAATGGGATTTCCTACAATCTATTAAAAGGGTATCTGCATCACATCTGGATGCGATTTATGATCAATTGTCATTGGATATTCCTAAAGATATAAATACTATTCATTCGGATAAACTGCATATTCGGCTGAATAATAAAGTCCACCTAAACCGTTCGGGATTATCGCCAAAACTGATCAACTTTCTCAAAGACGAATTGAATTTTGCTAATTCTGAATATTTCATTAAACAGAAAACTGGTAAAAACACTTTTGGAACCACAAGATATTTTAATCTCATAGAAGAGTCGGAAAATGAAGTAATCATACCAAGGGGTTTTATCGGGAAACTTATCCGCTTTTGTAAAAAGCTTAAAATTGATTTTAAATTTCTCGACAAAAGAAAAAAGCTTAGTCTTGTTGATTTCAATACAAATTTCACAATAAGACCACATCAGAATTTAGCCATTGAAGCAGCTTCTCAAAAAGATTTTGGTGTTATCACATCACCGCCAGGCTCTGGTAAAACGATCATTGCTCTAAAGATCATTGCCGAAAAGAAACAGCCAACCTTGATCGTAGTCCACCGCAAGCAACTATTGGACCAGTGGATTGAACGGATCCAAACTTTCCTTGGAATCCCTAAAAAAGAAATTGGCAGGATTGGACAAGGAAAGACTAAAATAGGAAAATCAATTACCGTGGCCATGATCCAGAGTTTGGGGAAATATCTTGAGAAACAGCAAACCAATGAATTTACATATTCTTTCGGTACTATTATTATTGATGAATGTCACCATATCTCCGCGGAGACATTTCGGAATACTATCTCCAATTTCAACACCTACTATCAATACGGATTAACCGCTACTCCATTTAGAAAGGGTAACGATGGAAAATTGATTTTCATTCATTTGGGAGGGATTATCGCAGAAATTAAGCCTGCGTCCATTAAAGATTATAAATAAGCAAGGATAGTGGTAAGAGAAACCTCATTGGATGTTCCATTCAATCCGAAAACCGATCCATTTGAGATCTTGTCAAAGATGTTGGTACATGACACCACCAGGAACAAATTGATCCTAAATGATATTATTGCAGAATTAAACAATGGTAGAAAAGTGGCGATTATTACCGAACGGAAAGAACACATTGACATCCTCCACCAATTCCTCAAACAATCTTTTGAAACCATTACGTTGAGTGGAGATGATCCGGAAAAGAGCCGAAAAGCAAAGTGGGATTTAATCAATAAAGGAGAATACCAGGCTTTGATTACCACCGGACAGTATTTTGGTGAAGGTACGGACTTGCAAAATGCATCATGCCTATTTTTAGTCCTATGAATAAAAATGCGTCCACTTAGTTTTTCGTGTCATTTTATATGCCCGACAACGGCCCTGGCTAAGAAACATGCGGATTTTGGAATATGTCTCTGTCGACAAAGAGCCAAATTTTACTTATGTGCCAAATTTCATTTTACCTGTTAGCCCGCATGTTTTCTTAGCCCTTGCCAGTAGTTTTTATTTTTCAAGTAATTTTTTAATTTCGGTTGCTAATTTATCAACATTTCCATCTGCATTTCCAATTGAAACATATTTTATAATCCCATTTTGGTCAATTAAAAAACTTTTCGGAATAGCTCCAGTTGCATATTTATCCCAAATCTCTTTTGTTGGGTCAACACCTACATTGAAGTCAACTCCGTATTTTTTCATTCTATTCATTTTTTGTTCCACCTTTTCCTTACTTTCACCAATAGATATGGCTATTAAAGTAAAATCTTCATTTTTATAAGGTTCAAGTATTTTTTCTGGAAATTCAGCAAACTCCATTAAGCAAGGTGCACACCAGGTAGCCCAATAATTTACAAGAACTACTTTACCTTTTAAATCAGAAAGACTAATTTTTTCTCCATTAATCATTTGTACTGTAAAGTCACTTGCAATATTGTCAATATTTAACTTTAACTCATCATTACGATTCCTTTTTTTAATTGTCTTTTCATTATTTGAAAATGTTTGATTTTGACGTTCTGCTTTTTCTTTTTCGGTAAATAAATCTATCGTGATTATAAATTCTCTATCTCCAATTTTATCTCCAAACTTTTCTGCAAGTTCATTTCGTTCTTTTTCAGTAACTCCTTTGTTCATTCCTTTAACAAGTCCTTGCTGACCTAATTCTGTAAGTCTTTCTTTAGTTATAATTTTATCATTGGCAATGATTACGTATTCTGGTTTTTTAATTTCTTTTTCCTGAGCAAAAAGGGTAAACCCATATATTGTGAAGATTAAAAAGAATTTTTTTTTCATAATTAATTTGTCAATTCTTAAATTACATTTCGATGTCCATCAAATTACTGGCAACAATTGGCTATACACCACAATGTGGTGCTTATATTTATTTTATCAAAACCTTAATCTAATGGATTTTTGATAAAATTCATATCGGTATTGGCTACATGGGTGTATATTTCTGTAGTTCTGATTAACTTATAGCCTGCTAGAAAAGTTTTTTTATTCTCATGGTCAATTTTTGACCAATTTAGCTTTATTGTCTAAATGCTCCCATCACATACAAAGACAATGAATTACAGGCAATATTAAACGGTTTCAAACCAGGTTGGAATGCAGATGACTAATCACATCTTAACCAAGCCGGGTCGCACCCGACGCAGTCCACCTGGGGAATTAAAAGTAAAACTTCTTTGAAGGAGTACATAAAGAAGAAGTCCGCCATCGCTCTTCGAGCTACGGCGGGCGGAGTCGGGATGACTGGATCTCGATCGAACTTTTTCATGGAGGATTTACAAAGGTTGGAGGAGTATTTTGGGTTGTTTGATTGACAAGGTCTCCTCATATTGTTTAGACGGTTTACACAATAATTGCAAAAAACGCCATAAAAGTCAGTCCCAATGCTCCGTTTAACAATAGTGCAATTCCAATATAGAAAAGCATGTCGTAAGTTCTTTGATTCATCCAAATGGCACACAACGGTAAATGTTGAATAGTGCTACTTTTCGCAGCATGATTTCATACATAATGTTGTGCTTCCGTTTTTCAAAGTGCTAATTCTTCGATGTATTCTTTTATGATTTGATCTATCGTCATTAATCTTGAAGAAGCAGTTGAAGTGGGCAAGGTTTCAAGCACATTTCTGCAGGTGATCAATTACATTGTATTTTTTCCAAAAAGTGTTTCTTATTATGGCTCTTTAAATGGGAAAGATTTTAGGCTTTTGGGAAAGGTGACCAATGAAAGCCCACTCACTCCAGATTGCAAAATCAATGATATTCAATATTTTAACTCAGAATTCAATCCCATCAAAATCAAATACCTGAAAGTACTCGCCGACAACATGGAAACCGCGCCCGTATGGCATTTTTATCACGCTTTATGATCCTGCAAATAGCGGCAACTTCATGCTGAAGATCTTTATATGACAACATCATTGAGTGGCTACTCAGAATTAAAAGGAGGTATTTTTAGGTAATGTGCCTTTCAAGATTAGAAATATCTCAATTAAAAAGAACATTTGATGTTTAAAGATATTTCTTGTACCGGTTCAATGGGAGATTTTGAAAATATAAGCCGGAATTTGTAAACCAAATCCCATCTTTTATGTGGATTATGCAATAAAAAGCCGTTTTTGATGAAAGAATTAAATATTATTATCTGCACGTAGGGTTTGACAGAATTTTTGAAATTATTTACCCATTTCAAAAGAAACACCCGCATAAATGACACCTGGGAATTGAACGTGACGGTTACATATTGTTACCCGGAAGTGATTAATACATACATTTTAGGTGAATAATTTTTTAAATATTGTGACAATGGCTATTAATATAACTAGCCATTTTAATATTAAATTGTATGATTTTTTTAAAATTACAAATGGATCATACGGCGTTTTAAGACAGCTAAAAACTTTTTTTAATAATAAGCTGACATAAAACGAAGCGGAACCAGAAGATATTTTTATGTAAACATACGATTTGAATAATGGGGCTATCAGGGTGCTATTCAGATTTTATATTCTGAGTTTTTTTTTAAAATTTTTGCCATATGAGTGGTTTTTACCAAAAAATTATAGTATTCGTATTAGTATTTTTTCCTGCCATTGCGGTTCATGGACAAGGTTTTGTCACCACCTGGCAAACCACTACACCTAATGAACAAATTACAATACCAACAACCGGAGGTGTTTACAATTACACAGTAAATTGGGGGGATGGTAGTATAGATACCAATGTAACGGGTAATGCCTCGCATACTTATGCGTCAGCAGGCAATCATACGGTAACAATTACCGGTGACTTTCCTCGTATCTATTTTAATGATATAGCCGTTGATAAGGACAAGATTCTCGAGATAAACCAATGGGGGGCTATTGCATGGACCAGCATGGAAGGGGCATTCCATGGTTGTACCAACCTGACTGTACCGGCAACAGATGCGCCCGATCTGATTGGGGTAGTTTCTATGATCAGTATGTTTGAAAAATGTGGGGCTTTTAATGAACCGGTAAATCACTGGGATGTAAGTAACATTACTGACATGACCGGCTTGTTTAGGGGCGCCTCGTCATTTAATCAGCCATTGGATAACTGGGATGTAGGAAATGTCAGATTGATGGATTGGATGTTTAATGCAGCTTCATCTTTTAACCAGGATATAGGGGGCTGGAATGTGGGGAACGTGACGAATATGCAGCACATGTTTCATCGTGCCATATTGTTTAACCAGGATATTAGGGAGCTGGAATGTGAGAAATGTGACAGAAATGCAATCCATGTTTCAGAATGCGACAATTTTCAATCAGAACCTTGAAGCCTGGGATATGAGTAATGTAGTTAAAACACTTTCAATGTTTGCCTTTGCCCGATTTTTTAATCAACCATTGAATGGGTGGAATGTGAGCAATGTTACTGATATGGGAGGTATGTTTGCCTTTGCCGAATCTTTCAACCAGGATATTGGAGCCTGGAATGTGAGCAATGTTACTGAAATGGGGAATATGTTTTCGAGCGCCTCAGATTTTAATCAACCACTGAATGCATGGGACGTTAGCCTTGTCACAAATATGGATAACATGTTTGAAGATGCCAGTTCATTTAATCAGTATTTAGGCAGTTGGACATCCAATGCTATAAATAGGAATAACATGTTTATTAACAGTAGTATGGATTGTAACAATTATTCGGCTACCCTTGTCGGCTGGGAAACCAACACTAGTGCAAATAATGTAATACTGGATGCAGGTGGTCTTCAATATAGTACCAATGTAGCTGATGTTGTTAATGAATTAGTGAACAATCGCAGTTGGACAATCAATGGACATACCCCATCAGCTGGTGAGTGTAGACTTTTTGAAATTGATGCCATCGCTAATGCCAACGTCAATGAAAATTCCGCCTATACTTCGGTGACTCCTAACCTTAGTGGAGGCACGCCAATAGGCAATGTGACCTATACTATCAGCGGTGGGGCAGATGCGGCGGACTTTACGATCAATGGCACTACCGGCGTGGTCAGCATGGTAGCCAGGGATTTTGAGTCGCCTGTGGATGCCAATACTGACAATGTATATGAAATTGAAATCACCGCTACTGATGATGATAACAACTCGGATACAGAAACCTGGACGGTTACCGTAATCGATGATGTAACTAATAATTTCAGCCCACCGACGGGCTTGAGTCTATCCAATCAGCAGATTAATGAAAATGAGCCGGCCGGAACATTCATTGGTATTTTAAGCGCGCAGGATCCTGATACAGGTGATAGCCACACGTTTAGTTTATTAGGAACCAATGCATCATTATTCACTATACAAGATGATTCACTGAAGGCCGCCGGTCCTTTCAATTTTGAACAACGAAATGCTTATACCCTGACCATACAGGTTGAAGATGCACATGGATTAACATTTTCAAATCAATTTGAAATCCTTGTTCTGGATGTAAATGAATCTCCGACAGAAATTATTCTTTCAAATAATACGGTAAACGAAGAGGATATTGTCATTGACGTCGGCATACTATCGACAGTAGATGAGGACGTGGCAGATACTCATAACTACACCATCCTGACAGGCGATCATTCCTCATTTTTCGATATAGCTGATGATAGATTAATTACAGATGAATCATTAGCATCGGATAATGGAACACAATATATTATTTCTGTTCAATCTGAGGACAGTCAGGGATTAACAATAACAAGAGACTTTGAAATAACAGTTACCCGTAAAGTAGATAATGAGTTTAATTTTCCTAATGCCTTTACGCCAAACGGAGATCATGAAAATGATACATGGGAAATTCCGTTTCTTGACCTGGTAGATGATTGTAAAGTACTCATAATGGATAGGGATGGAAATGTAGTTTTTAACGATAGGCTACGATATTCCCTGGGATGGAACCTATGGAGGCAACAAACTTCCGAAGGGCACATATTTCTATATAATACGGGAAAGTCGCCAGGGAGAAAATAAGATTCATAAAGGCTATGTAGTAATTCTATAGTATAGTTAAGGGAAAACATAAAAAACTATTGATGAAGAAGATATTAATTATATTATGCTTGTTTTTATCAGGAAATGCAATTGGTCAAAACCATAATTTGATTAGTCAATATTTTCAGGTTATGCCATTTTTATGCGCCTGGATTAACCGGTGCAAATGATTTTCTTGATATCAGAACCGGAATAAGAAAGCAGTGGACTGATATTGATGGCGCCCCAATATCCTACTTTATTGGAGGGGCCGGAATACTTAAAATTGGTCGGCATAATCCAAATAAATATAATTCTGTCAGGGTGGGCAATGATTCACCTTATCATAGGAAAACTACAAAGTTGGGAGTTGGGGGGTATATTTTTGATGAGACAATCGGAGCTGCCAGGCAAACTGGCGCCATGATTTCCACGGCCGTACATGTAACGATCACTAATAGTGCTTACTTGTCGCTGGGAGTCACTACAGGATATCATAATACCAGATTCAATCCAACCAAACTTAGAGTGTTAAACCCCAATAATGATGTTCTTTATCAGGAATTACTCAATAATGGGGCAAGTGAGAGTTATTTTAAATTAAAT
>NZ_JBXEQE010000039.1:0-57864 GCF_056858335.1 Agaribacillus sp. DX54 | reverse complement strand
AAGCTATGAATCCTTTTTTGAGAGATGGTAAATGAAAATAATTATCTTATTCCCAAAGGTATTGATCAATTAATTTTCTTATTTCAATTGAACCTGGCCGGGGGGCATTATTGTGAATCAACTGTCCTTGCTTGTCATATAATAAATAACGAGGGACAGATTTTATCCCAAATACCTCTCTGATCGATACCTGATTCAAACTATCTACAAAGTAACTTTGTTGCCTTTCTTCATTTAAATATTCTTTTTCTGCATTTATCCAATGATTAATATTTCGATCAAGGGATAAATAGACAAAGGCCACCTCCTCATGCTGGTACTCAGTTGAAAGGGCTATGGAATTAGGTATTTCTTTGATACATGGCAGACACCAGGCGGCCCAAAGATCAACATACATCAATTTTCCTTTGTTATCCAAGAGAAGCAGTTCTGACGTAAAAGAACTGCTATTTTTGTCTGTCAATTGCAATTCATCTGAAAAGATATCTATCGCCCTATGTCTATTAACCAAATAATCTGTCCATGTTTGATTGCCTAACTCGTTGTTAAAGAGATTGAGATAGTTTTCTTTATCCTCAACAGACAATGTTGACAGCAAATTGTCTGAATGCTTCAATAACAGGGATTTTTTGACATTTTCTTCTACATAGCCAATAGCCTTAATGGTGTCGAAAAGTACCGTATTTACCTTTTTTCCAATCTTGGGTAATAAAAAATCCTTGTAATAAAGATCAAGCAAATCATCGTAGAAAGTATAATGCAATAGATTGATCTCACCATCACCTACCTGATACGTTTTGCTGGACAGCAGCCTATTTGTAGCGATAATATCAGAAAAATTGATAGCATCATGTTCATATAGATCAAGGACTTCAAGGTTAAACGAATTTTCCAATTGGAAATAATCACCTTGTGCTTTGGAAATTAAACCTTTAACCATAAGAGAATCAATAAATACGTTTTCCTGCTTGAGGTTTAGGCAAGCTTTTTCCTTCAACTTTTCCAATTCTTTGATCATCTCCTTATCGCCGGCCAAGAGAGAAAATGGGCTGTTAATTTCCCTATGCAGATAATAATAATCTTCAATTCCTGGTAATTTGCCCTTGTAAAGCGAATCATTTTTTAGGTGGTGATAGTTGATATCGTAGGTAGGCAATGTACGATGATTTAACAAGGTAAAAACTGGTTTTTTTTGCTTCAGGCTAAGTAGCAGGCTATCTCCGTTTTTAATTAAAAAACGTTTTGTAACCCGGCTTTTATCCTTGTAAGCAATATCCAAATAATCACGCCGGGTTTGAATGGTCACCTTTGTATCAGATGATAGGCTAAGCGCATAATTACGAGGTATCAAGTTATCATCTAAGTATTTGATGCTGGCATATTGCCTGGAAAAAGTTTCGATGCTAGTCGAATCAAACAATATGACAATAGTCTTTTTATTGGGTTTCTCATCTGCTGTTTGATTATCACTCCTGCACCCATTGAGCAATAGTAAGGTAACAAAAACAGTGATGATGGTCAATATACATTTCCTAATGCGCCAATAAATTATGCTGTTTATTAAATCATTCATGCAATTTAAATTGTTCTTCCAAAGGCTGATGTAATTCCAAACTTTTAAGTATACCCTTTTCCAGGGGGTATTTGTTTAGCATTTTTAAATCCAGCCAAAATTCAGGGTCATAATTTGACTTTTTATGTCCCTGCTTATTAAGTCGATCAATGGCATGTTTTGGTTTGATTTTTTCAAAATCCTTAATCTTAACTTTGTCAAACCAGTAAGTAGAAATGTCATATTCACCATCTTCCATATCTCGGTTGATCAAACGCGGTGTAGTTACTCTAAAGAATTTTGGATAATAATGCCTCTCAATCTTTTGGTATTTCATCAATACCTGGTGTATCAAAGATCCATTCCTTGAAGAAGTTATCTGAAACTCAACAATAGCAAAGTCTTCAGCATTAATTTTCATATATGTTCTTCCTGAAGGAGGTTGTGGATAACCACCCTCACTAAAGGCAATTTGGTATATTGTATCTCCATTTATGGTCAATATATCCATCAATTCAAACAAATAATGCTCGTCAATATATTTATTGAGTGTTTGAAGGTTAAAATGGGTTCCGACCCTAGTGAAAAACCTTATATAATTACTTTCATAAAGTTTGTTTAACGGATTTGTCGTAATTCCCCACTGCCCGGAGGCTTTTTGTTGTATTTTGGAAACCACTTTAAGTGTAACACTATCCATGTTCCCCCAATCTTTACTTTCCCTGAATGCATGAACTTGTATTTTGGCTGACGTGGGTGGTTTTTTATAGTTATAATCCTGCACACTTATCGCTGCCTCCTCGAGATGAGTATAGTGATTATCCTGGGTGGAGACTTTTCGATAAAGTCCATTCAGAAGATGAGGTTTGTCCGGATAGTTTTTTGGAATATTTTCAACAGCTTTCAAAACCAGCCTTTTAAGATCAAAACTTTTAACCTCTATTACCACGTCATTAAGGACAATCGCATTTCTTTCAAGCTGAAAAAAAAGTGTATCCTCTTTTAATTTCAGTAATTGAAAGGGTGTATTCAATCTTTTATATCCTAAAAAAGAAATCACCAGTGAGTCATATGTTAATTCTTTTGGGATTTTAAATGTAAAATAACCTTTTGAATCTGTTAAATTCCCTATGTGTTCATTGTTTTTTAAATAACATACTGCCCCTGAAATAGGCTTTTTGCTTCCCATTTCCAGAACAAACCCCTTGATATCTATAAAATTGCTTTGTTGGGCTAGTAAGGCCTTAACATTGATCAGAACTAACAACACAGTTAATCTCATCTCTGATTTTTTAAATGCGGGTACAGCTAAAATGCTGCAACCGCATATTATAAAACGTTACAAACTTAATTGATGGGGTACCTTCTGTAAAAAAGTTTTTGTTATCAGCCGTACCAACCTATGTTACAATCAGTTTGATTCATAGGTATGCCTAATGAAACCGCGTGACCCCAATAAGTGGGTCCGTTAGTTCCATTGTTACATCCATTTGAATTGAAGTAAAATGCTGATGTGCCTGGATTACAAGAAATAATGGCAAATTGGGTGGCGCAATAATCCATATGAGACTGACCAGATCCTCCACTAAAACTCACTAATTCCTCATGATTGAGCAATTTTTCCGGCATTAATTTTAGCTTTCCAAGCTTTTTTAGGTTTTTCATTTCATTTGAATTTTATTGGTACCTACTCTTTTCGGTTTTCAGCTTACCCGGATGCTTCTTTTTAGTGCGCACTGTGGAGACATCAGGGCTAATGTAGAGCATGCCAGTATATTATTTTTATACTGAAACAATTTAAAGATTTTTTTTAGAATAAATCTTTCTTGAATGTTTCAAATTTTCCAATGAAATCACATTTTATACTTTCTTGAAATGTTTGATAGTATTACACTCTCCAGTATATATACATTATCGGCAGCTCCACTATGGTATCTACAAATTCTGAAAATGACAAACCCTCACCGGATAAGTACCTGTTTGCATTTTGAATCATTATTTGTCTTTTTTTTGGTTTATTACTTTTTATCCTGTCCAAATAGGCTGATCATATTCTTGTATATGGATTTCTTATAAAACAAAATTTAAATATGTCACCTCTTTCTACGAATTCACTAAAATTGCCCACTTGTTTTATGTTTGTCCAGCTTGTTTAATCCGGTCAAAAACTGATCCCATCTTTCTGCCCAAATATCCACTTTTTTGTGCTACAAAACTTTAAACAACAATCCTTCAAACATGAAATTGATCCGGATTACTGCTCATTGGGTATTTTACGTAAATTTCCTTGCTGATCGCTCTTCATCAATACGCTTTCCCTCGATAAAATGTGCCCTTTTTTTGCCCAATGTTTATCTTCTTTCAGCCTCGCAGTCATTATTAACTCATAAACCTTACCTGGCAAAAGTTCATCATTCAGTTTTGGCTGATACAATTTTAGTGTTCCCGGAGAAACATCTATATCGCCGGTCTCAACTGATGCAACCTCTCTATCGCCAAGCATTAATGCCACGACCAAATTAAATTCCGAAAAATTTGTGTACTCAAAGCTGTTCCTGATAGCAACTTGAAAGGAAGTATTTTGGATCCATTGCAATTCAATCTCACGAAACTCATACTTCAACGCTTGCATTTGTAAACTATCTGTTAAAATATCACTCCTGAAGACAAGACCTTGAATATTGGAGGGGTATCCATGCCTCAATGTACTAAAATACCGATTACCATGAGGATTTGCTCCTAAGTCACCTAGCGACTGATTAAAAATTATGATAGGGAGGTTGTATTGTTGTGCTGTTTTTATTACATCGATATCACCGTGATCATCAAGGCCGAGGACTAAGCGGTCTTTTTTTTCAAATATTTTTAATAACTCAGGCTTTGATGCTTTAATGACCAAGGGAAGATCCATTGAGTACGCACGTAAAATACTATCGAGTATTTTAGATGCATCATGTAATTTTTTAGGATCAGTAGTTTCCGTGCTTTTTAATGCCAAAGCAATTAATGACGGTTGGGTCCCATAGGTTAAAACCACATGGGTAAATACGTCTTTAGTAGTTGCCAGGTAATCATCATCTTGAAAATTTGACAGGGAGATATCCAGGATAACATAAATCCCATATTTATTGCAAAGATTAACTATCACGCTGTTAATATCGGCCATTGAAATATAGATAGCATTAATGTTACTTTTTTTAAAATAGCTAAGGTCTCTTTCAATTTTTTTATCATTCCAACGCGTTTCCGGAACATAATTTATGGCCTTTATCTTTGCTTTCTTGCGGTTTACAAATAGTTTTCCTTGTGTGATATCGATGCGCTTAATGCCCATTTTGGTGCTATATACCGCAACAAGGTTTTTTTCATCATCAAATAATTCTTCCGATATATGATATACATTCGGATACTCCGGATTCCATTTCAGACTTTTTGGAATGATTACACCAAAAAAATCTATACTTTCCTGCGGTAAGGAAAGTTTAGGGAATTTATGTTTACTCCGAGGAAACGGATATCTTACAGAATCAAAGCTTAATGTATTGGTTTGATAACTGAGATAATTTTTCGAATCCCGGCCATTTTCGTTATACATCGAAGGTATTTTTGAATAACCCTGGACTGGTCGTGCAGCAAAATTGAATGTTGTACTATAAATACCTATACTATGGTATCTTTTTTTGGGGTTAATATAACCTTTGGCAAGGAAGTTAGCAATATGCATATCCCTTACAACGATCACATAAATAGCTTTAAGGAATTTTTTCAGATCAGCATTCCATCCGCATTCGAAGGTAATAAAATTTGATCCCTCTTGTATCCCGGAAGTCAATTCAATATTATTAGATAATTGGCAGGGAAAATTTTTTCGTAATTCATGACCATTTATCTTAATCGCATATTGAAAAGCGCTTGGGGGTATATGCAGAATTACTTTTTCTCCTGGGGTAAGGTTATTAACAGGCAACTTGTTTTTTAAAACCATCTTAAAAGCTGGTGAAAATGATCCGTTTAATTCCTCTACACTTAACCATTTTGTCGTATCGGCTGGCACATAGTGGTGTGCCTGTATATATTTCCACTCATCATCAAAAGTCAATACATAATCCGAATTAATCGGAGAAAAAGTGAAGGCTGAGCGCTTACTGGCATAAGGAACGTCATTGGAAACTAAGTAAGATGGAACAGTTTGCCCGGTAATTTCAAAAGCGACTGGAATAAAACAAATAATCAATGGAAAACGCATAATTCATAATTATAAGATCGATCACAATCAGTTCCCCTATTTTGTTAGGGGAACTGAAATATTAATTACCCATAAGTTGTACACTCATCATCGCATGAGGATAGTTGATTACAGGTGGTTGTAGCGGAACTACCTAGTGGGTTGTTACTTTTACATGTTAGCTCACTAGGTGCATAACAGGTCCAATTACGAGAATCCCAAGGCTTTAACGTAGATTTGCAGCAATATTTATTTTGGCCGGGATTACAACCACCTCCGGGGCCAGATCCCCCTCTAAAACTCAATAGTTCATCCTGGTTGAGCAATTTTTCCGGCATTAATTTTAGCTTTCCAAGCTTTTTTAGGTTTTTCATTTCATTTGAATTTTATTGGTACCTACTCTTGTCGGTTTTCGGCTTCCCCGGATATCCCTTTTTAGTATGTATTTAGAGACATCAGGGTGAATATAGCTTTCTTCGGTGCACTATTCTCGGCCTGAGACAATCTCACAGGTTTTTTTTAAACTTTTTATATTAATTTCGATTAATTCTCTTTCATCTAGCTTCTTACTTTCATAACCAATTTTCAATTTACAGGGAAATAGGTAACAGTAACTCCTACGATGATGATTGAATTTCACAGGAGCATTCAATTCTTTTAAGAGTTTAATGTATTTTAGCAAAGCAATTCGCGATAATCCCATTTTTTTCGCAAACTCTTCTGGTGTTCCTGTAGTTTTTCTTTGGATAAGATCATCCATTCTCTTTATTCGGTCCAAGTATTTTATAATGTTCATCTCAATAATGATTATACGTTTTTTACGCTATCAATGAAATATGAAATGTCTTTAATCTCGTATTCATCCGGGAAGCCATAACCATTTAATAAAATAGTAGGTGTTCTAAAGATTTCAGCTGTCTTAAAAAGTTTCATGTGCTGGTTTTGCAAGGTTTCAAAAAGGTTATTAGGGGCGCTGATTTCTGCCTGATTGATAAGCGATGTGCGTCTATTACCTTTAGTATTATACCAAGTGTCAAGCAGTTTTGTAGCTTGCATTTGCTTCTCATTTTCGAATAGTTGTGCAATCCTGTTCACAAAACCTTTATCTTTATCACGCATGGAAAATATCAAGTTGGTTTTCACATCTTCTTTTCCAAACAAAGTCTTTAATTGATTGAATGCCTTTTGACAAGGATTGCAATTGAGACTGAGAAAGGCCGTCACTTCTACCGGTGCTTGTGATTTTCCTACTACAAAAACTTCTCTTGGGATATTAAGTTTTACTTGTTCCTTTTCAAGGAGGAGTTTCGTAAACATAACGGGATTCTTCTTAAACTTCAAGTAAGCTTTTTTTTCCTGCCATGAAGTTTTTTTGTTATTAAAATAAGCTTTATATACTGTCATTCCAAAACCGATGATTAAGGCGACAGCACTATATTTTAATAGTGCCAACCAGGACAATTGAAGAGGCCAGGCAGTAATGTAGAAAAATATAGCTTCAACAATAAAAACAGCCTGTATTCCCAAACAAAGTGGACACCATGTTTTTACCACTGCTGATTGATAGTAAATGGAATATACCACGTAACCAAGTGCACCAAAAGACAATAATGCCATCAGGCCATAATCGTTTGCAGTGGGAAAGGTTATCATCATTAGTAATCCTGTTATGAAATAAACAAACCCCAAATCACTCCAGTGTAACCATCCGAATGCCCTTGCGGCATCAGTATTTAGCAATGAGTTGCAATCTGTTTTTTTATTCAATCCGCATGGTTTGTCGGCAAGGCCACTGCTGATGTTTAGATCTTTCAATAGCAATAAAGTGGCAATGCCAAGTCCGATAATTTTTGTAATTAATAAGCTTATTTGAATAAGTGTAATCTGTAGGCTTCCTTCATAGGACAAAATAGAATAAGCTGTAAAAAATACAATAGCGAGTCCCGCAATATAAGGCAATCCACGGTGCAAAAATTCAATTTGTCTCTTTTTTGCATAATCTTCCTCTCCCGCATTTTCGTGCGGGTCCAACAATATACAAACGCCTGAATACTTACCAAAAAATTCGCCTTCGGCAATCGTTTTGCCTTTGCCTAACATATCAAAGTACTCTAGCCGAGCGTTGCTATTAAGCTTGGGCACAAACGCGATCTTGTCCTCAGGATCATTTAAATGTGCAATAAACGGGGCGCCCATTTCCCGGAGTTCATCTTTATTCATCTTCATAGCATAATTGTCAATTTGCAATTCACTGAAAATATCACAAACACTTTTCAAAGAAGGGTAATGAGGGTGCGAGTGTAAACTTTCAACAATGGTGTCGTTCGTGACAGGAATTTCATAGTACTTCAAAGCCTTTTTTACGACGGCTGATACGTTGTCATCTTTGTTCATATTTATTAATGGTTGAAATAGGTTAATTTATTTTTGATGGCATGAACCTCTATTAAATCCTTTTTTCAATTAAACCTTATTTCTCCTTAAGAAGATATTGTTAATGATGAATCAATAAAAGGTTCCTTTAAGCATGGTTTTATTTTTTTGGGGTTTCTGATTTTATCAAAAATGATTGCAAAAGGTCTGCTTGGTCACACTGTATTGCTATTGCTCTATGATCGGATACATATCTTCTTTGCTGCGCCTCTACCCCATTTTTGCCATATTTGTTTTCGAAAAAACATAGCCATCAAGTTCTTGATTTTAATAGATGGGGTTTACAAGATGATTACAATGAACCTGGCTGAATGCTTACTGTTAACATAACTTGAAAATATTTTTTAAAATGCTAACAAGCTAAATCTTAATTCTCCAGTTTTCCCAGACAAATTTGTATTGATATGTTGGTACATGAGTTTTTCTTAACTCTTTTTGTATTTGTTCCATTTGGTAACAAGAACTATGTGAAATATTGTGAAACTGTACTTGTATATTTTTTATTACTCCGATCATATTAGTTTCTATTAACCTTTCAAGTAATTCATATTCCCCCCCTCAATGTTAATCTTTGCCAAATCAATTTTGCCAATTTTTTTTTTATTGATCCATTCTTTAACATCGACAATTTTGATATCTTCAACTGTTTTGGAAGTTCCAAATATTGAACTCCCATCACCCGAAATATGTATTTTCTCAGAACGAGTTTTTCCACCAATCCCGTATGGAAAGATTTCAATTTGATTATTTTTCTTGAATCTTGCTCTTATCTGTTCAACAAAATAACCCACGGGTTCGAAAATAAAAATGTTGCATCTATATCTCGAATAGAGGTCGCTTGCCCATTGTCCGCGATAACCTCCTAAATCTAAAACGATGGATTCATCATCCAAATCGTAGTTAAATCGAAACTTGCTGTCGCCTCCATCGGCAAACCATTTTCTTACCATTAACTGATGGCTAGAAAAGTTACGTCTTTCAAATCTGTTTTTTTGCATAATCAATTGAATGTTTTGTATTAGTATCCTATCACTCACTGGATGTCGGGTAAAGCCTAATTAGCTTTATACGGACATTATCAGTTGTAAACTTTCGATTCCTACATAAATCATTTTAATTAGCTTGAGTATCATCATCTGCTTCAATAATGAAAACATGACCAGATGGGGATATACAGAAGCATTGATAATTGTTTGACCCTCCACCATATCCCCCGTTGTAAGTTATTAGCTGCTCATAATTCAATGTTTTTTTCCGGGTGCAAACTCAGCTTACTAAGTTTTTTTTCTTTTTCATTTTTGTAAAATTTAATTTTCCATTAAAATCAATCGATTTTTGGTTTCCCCAGATACTCCCTTAGTGTATATTGAAAGAGAAACAAAACGAATATAAATAACGCCAATTCACTATTTCCGGAGGGAGATAACTTCGCAAAATTTCTTTAATTCTTTTTTATTTATTTGCGTAAGTTCTTCTTCCACCGGTAATTTACCTTCAAAGCCCACTTTCAGTTTGCATGGAAATAAATAGCAATACGAACGTCTTAAATTATCATACCTAATAGGGGCATTTAACGCTTTTAAAGATTTAATATATTCCATTAAGGCGCTTCGTGATAAACCCATCTTTTGAGCAAACTCCTCTGGCGTCCCCGTAGCTCTTCTACGAATAAGATCGTCCATCCTGGTTATCCTGTCTAAATATTTTATAATATTCATAGCTGAAAAAAATTATTTTTTTAATACATCAATAAAATAGGAAATGTCCTTTACCTGATATTCTTTGGGTAAACTATAGCCATTTACAAAAACGGCAGGAGTTTCTAAAATTTCAGCGGCTATAAAAAGTTTTTTATGAGATTTTTGTACACTTTCAAAACAGTCTCTATAATTTCTTTCCTCAGCCTGTCTGATCAGCAAAACGCGCTTATCTCTTTTGGCATTCTACCAGACATCAAGTAGTTCAATAGCTTGCTGTTGTTTTTTCTCTTTGAAAAGCTGCACAACCTGTTTATAAAAGGTTTGTGTCTTCGGTACTCATCTTATTTTAAAATTAGGTGAGAATTATTATTGATAAATCTGGTTGAATTAAATATTGATTTCAGCCAGGTTTAGATTGCCATACATCTAGCAAAAAGCAACCTACTCCTGCCAAACCACTAAGTATACCCAAATCCTTGGCATGGAGTTCTTCTTTACGCTCTAAAAACTCCCAATAAATAGACTGTAAAATTTTGTCAGTGATTTTTGATAAAAATTGCGTTATCCCGCTTGCGTTGGCCTGGTGATTAAATAATTTAACAATTAATCCAACACCCGCCAAACCTGTACCGACCGTAATATCCTTGTTAGAAAATTCTTGAAGTATTTGATCTGTACTGATGTTATATTTCAATAAACTGATGTGCTCATGCCATCCCTTCAAATGTACTTGTTTCAGGACGGCTTTCATACTAACCCTTAGGAACAATCTATTGCTATGCCTAATAGGAAAAGTACTTAAAGTAGCAGCAGAGAGCCTATTTAGAACAATGTCCACCTTTTGGTTGTAGATATTCAATTTTCTTGTTTCCGATAATAAAATGAGTAACAGGGGTAAATGCCATGTAATATCAAATGTAACCGGCTCCAATAGTATTTCTTCTTTCTCTTCTATGGTTTGATAAAGGCGATTTGTGATTAGACACTACAATATAACAAGATAAAAACCCCGAAAAAAGCTTATTTCAGCCTATTTCGGGGTTTTTTCTTTTGTTAGCAACAAGTTAAGACGCTGAAAAACAGAAACTTATAAATTTTCCGGGATGGCCTAAGTAGTGTTTTCAGCATTATTAGAGAACCTAATAAACAGTTTTGTGTATTTGGTATTAATCTGGGCACGAACAAAGCCATTGTGAGCCGGGTGCGTAGCTATCTGGCCGACCATGCGGATTAACAGCAGCTTCAGGATGTGTTAATTACAATAGCAACCCTTTCATCAGATTATCCCCATTTCATAATCTTCAATTCGTCATTATTCCTGGCAAATACCAGCTCATTCTTCAAGGTTATTTTTCTTACCTGGCGTACTTCTCCTGTGATAAACAATCCGCTTTGAGAAGGAGTTAGAAGGGTAAATAGTCTTTTACCCTTCTAACTCACAACTTGTTATTAAAAGCTGAAAAAATACAAGTATTATTATGTTTTCTTTAATTAATCTCATCTCGTGTCATTTTTGCAGGATGCACAAAAATAGGCTTTCCATTGTTTACAGCTATTATTACCAGGGTTCTCCCATCTGCAAGTTCGAGTTTTGCCATATGTCTGGCTTCTCCTTCAATGCACAAACCTGTTTCATACATTGGCTTGGGATGAAAATTTCCATGCCCGTCGCCTTGTAGAAACAGGCCTATCCCGGCGTCATTTCTGGGTGTCTCTACCTCAGCGCCATAAAGATTACCTGCCAGCACAAGATCTAAATTACCATCCTGATCAAAGTCTTCTGCAACCATATCATTGACTGAGGTGATTTGAGCCAGGTTCGGTAATATGTGTGATTGAAAAGAGCCGTTCCCTTGGTTCTCAAAATAAGTGGAAGCGAAGGTATGAGCGCTGTATTGTATCGCATTGCCGAGTTGCTCCTCCCCATACACATCTTCGAGTGTCGCTTTTGCAAATGCATCGTAGGTGGGAAACTTCTTTTTGATAAAAGGCATCTGCTCCGATGAACATTGCCGGCCTCTCAATGGATAAAGATCAATCCCTTCATAATATCCGAGGACAATATCAAATGTTCCGGTTTGATCGAAATCTGTTCCGTAAACCTTAAATGGTTTTTCATAGGATGCTTTGTATTTATAATTTAAGCCCAGATTGCCTGCTACTAAATCCAGGTCCCCATCGGAATCGAAATCTGCGGCGCTTATGACATTCCACCATCCTGAAGTATTCGAAAATCCAGCTTCCTCCGTCATTTCCCGGAAACCGCCATCAGCATTATAAAAAATACGAGGCTGCATCCATTCACCTACCAGTACCAAATCCTGTTTATTGTCCTGATTGAGATCAACACAAATGGCATCTGTAACCATGCCCATTTCATGGAGCTGTGGCAGGGCTTGGGCCGTAATATCTGTAAACCGGATTTTATTCTTCTCACTGTCATTTCGCAGGAGATAGCTACTGACTGGTGTAGGATACCTTCCCGGGTGCTGTCTTCCTCCAACAAACAGGTCAAGGTCACCGTCGTCATCAAAATCAAAAGTGCGAACACAAGAGCCACTTACTTTGAAAGATGGTAAGATGTCCGGGTGGTATACGAATTTGCCATTAATATTTTCATAAATCCTATCCTGATAATAGGGCGAACCATGTATTTCTTCGTTTCCGCCACTAACTACGTACAGGTCGAGATCACCATCTGCATCCGCATCAAAAAACACAGCATCGACATCTTCATATTTTTTACCGTCTTCAAAACCTTCCTGAACCGCAACCTCAAAAGAACTATTGGCTTTTTGTTTGTACAAAACAGGTTTTTGATTTTTTGCACCACCCAAAAAGAAGTCCTCCAATCCATCACCATCAAAATCGCCTATGGCCAAAGCCGGCCCGAAAGCAGACATCTTATGAGGCAAAAGACTTTCTCTTTCAAAATCATTAAAAAAGTTTTCTTCGTGACGCCAACCTACGCCGGTTTCAGTGGCAGTTATTGTGGCAAAAAGCGGCTTTCGCTCTTCTTTCCTCTCAGGGTTGACTATGGCCGCCTTATCATAACTTAAAGTTATGGCTTGATTGGCCGCAGTATTGGTTAATTGCTGCTGCTTACCATCGGGCCAGGTGACTATGATCGTGTCGACCTTATTGATTTTTCCAAGTCCAAAATGAAGCCCTGTACCCATTGAAGATTGAAACCCCCTGGTAAGGTAGTGTTCCTGTATTTGTTGGTTATCACCATACCTGATTTTTATCCTGGCGCCAATACCAAATATATTTTTTTCAGGGCCTGAAAAGTCAAATCGTAAATAATTGCCTAACCCTAATTCGACAGTATTATTCTTATAGATCATCGAAACGTCATCCGAGTTATTGACGATGATCTCCAGGTCTCCATCGTTATCAAGGTCGGCATAGGCAGCTCCGTTGGAGCTGGTCTCAACCGCATCGGCCCAAACCTCGCTTTGATTCGTGAAGGTCAAATCGCCATTGTTGGCATAAAAATAGTTGGGCTTTTTGCGAGTTGGCATTTTGGAAAGGAGATCGAGTACAAAAGCCTGTTGGTCGATTTTTTTTCCTTGCTTTATCGCTTCTTCTACCTCGTACTGCTTTTTTTGTCTATAAATGGCGAAATCATTGTTCCTAAAATCCCTTTTGATACCATTGCCCACGAACAAATCTTTTAAACCGTCATTATCCATATCCAAGAATAAGGGCCCCCAGCTCCAATCGGTACTTGATATGCCCGCCAATTGGGCCACATCCGAAAACAAGGGTAAATTTTTATTAGGGTCAACACCATTGTTCAACTGAAGCGTATTATACATATACTGATAATGGAGACCCATATCAACATGCCTGTAAAACCGATCGGGATTCATTCCGCTCATACTGGTCTTAATGTCATAGTTGTTTTCTGACATCATATCCAATGTTATCAAATCTAATAGGCCATCATTATTGTAATCGGCTATATCATTACCCATTGAAAAATTTGAGATATGCCCGGTTACTTGTTCCACCACTTCCTTGAAAGTGCCGTTCTGTTGGTTGATATAAATGTGATCTTTTCCAGAATAATCATGGCCCACAGCAATATCAGGCCAACCATCATTATTGATATCGCCTATGGCAAGACCCAGACCAAAGCCCAACATATTGTTGATAATCCCGGTTTTTTCGGTAACGTCTATAAATTTGCCATTCTGATTTTTGAAGAGTCGTTCTCCCCTGAATTTCGATTTTTTACCTTTATAGGCCCCAATGGCCTTATCGGGATAGTTTTTTAGGCCGTGGTTGAGCAGGAACATATCAAGGTCCCCGTCACGGTCATAATCAAAAAAAGCCGCCTGTGTAGAAAAATGTGGGAGGTCCAAACTGTAATCACCAGCCATTTCCTTAAAAATAGGCACTCCTTGAGGATTGTTTCCTTGATTGACATACAACTCATTCCTTCTTTTGTCAGGTTCATTGAATTTTCCCGATTTACAGATATAAATGTCCAGTTTGCCATCGGCATTGATGTCAACGGTCGTAACCCCTGTCGGAAAGCCATACGTCCCTTGGATCTGGGCCGTTTCGGTAACATCGGAAAACTTTAAACTTCCCTGGTTCAAATAGAGTCTGTTGGAGCCCAGGTTTGAAATAAAATAGATGTCATCAAGGTCATCACCATTAAAATCCCCAACAGCTACCCCAGCGCCATTATAGAAATACTCATAGACCAGCCCGTTCATTGTAGGGCCTTCCTTTAAAACATTTCTGAAATGTATGCCGCTTTCAGTTGGGGAAAGTATCTCAAACAGACTGTTATCTCTCTTGTCATTGATATTTTCAGTGGGAGGGATGGGTTTTCGATCGGTACAAGACAAAAGTGGAATCAAAAAGAAATAAACCGTTATTCTCAAACGAAATCGTATGTTTCCGGAATTGACCATATTTCGGCAAATTAACAAATAAGTAACCTACAAGAAAAAACTTATAGGTTACATAAAACTAAACTAACTCAAACAACCATATCCAAAATTAATATCCCGGATTCTGTTCCAACTGTGTTCCCTCGATGTCAAATTCCTTGCCCGGAATCGGCCATAGATAGTCCCTGTTTGGATTAAAAGTCCGTGTTCCGCCCGGATCTACCAAGCCGTTCATTACGTCTTTCGCAATACGCCATCTTCGTATATCGGAATACCGTGTGCCTTCGAGTACCAGTTCAATTCTCCTTTCGTGGCGTATGGCCTCCCGCATTTGTTCCTTTGTCAACCCTGCAGGCAACGGGGGCATATTTACACTTGACCTTGCCCGAATGGTATTTACTGCCTCATATACAGAAGCGTCCGGTCCCGACAATTCGTTTTTGGCCTCCGCATAGGTGAGCATCATTTCGGCAAGACGTAAAATTATGGCGTTCAAACCGGTTCGGGTTGGCCACGGTGTCGGTGTTACCTCCCCTTCCTCGTCATATTCGGTATATTTCTTAAAGTTGAACCCCGTGAAATCCCCCACAGTTCCATTTTCTACACCATTCGTTGTGCTGCCCGGTACAAATAGGGTTTGTTTAAGTCGGGGATCTCTATTTTCATACGGATTGTCAGGATCGAAGAGAGGGGATTCATCCGCAGGTAAGCCATCCGACATGCGGTAATCATCTGCTAAATTAGGCAAGGCTACAATGGATGACCAGCCACCGTAATTCACCCCGCCGATAAAAAGTTCAAAAAAATTGCCATCTTCCGGGGAGATAAACTGCACATCGAAAATGACCTCTTCATTGTTCTCGTTGGCTTCCCGGAACAGATCCCGATAATTGGGGAACAACGAATAGCTCATTCCCATTACCTCCTCGGCAGATGCCGCAGCCTCGGGCCATTGTTCATTATACAAGTGTACCCTGGCTTTTAAAGCCAAAGCCGCCCCTTGGGTAGCCTTGCCTGTATTGGCCTGTGATGTGGGCAATAGGGAAGCGGCCTCTTCCAGGTCCGTGATAACTTGATTGACAACAGCTTCTTTGCTATCTCTTGGTAATTCACCATGCTCCAGTTTCGGACTTTCAAGAATGAGCGGCACTCCGCCGTAAAGATCGGCCAACCTGAAATAAAAGTAGGCCCTCAGGAACAAGGATTCCCCGCGAACCGATTTTTTGTACTCCTCGCTTAGGCCTTCAACGGTTTCGTAATTGTCCAGCACTACATTGGCCCGGCCGATACCTCTGAGACATTCGTCCCATATCCAATTTATAGCGGCCGGATTTCGGTTGTCGTGCGTACCATCGGCAATCGCCTTAAAGCCTTCCCACGGGTAATTATTGTACCCATTGTCCGTAATCATATCAAAATATACATAATTCTGCTCCAGATCACCCAGTTTATCATAGACCCCGTTCAAAGCCAGGTCCACGTCGCTCTGGGTCTTCCAAAAAGTGGCGGAGGAAATCTGGGTAGTAGAATTTGCCTCTAGTACGTCTTCTGTGCAGGAGTAGATTGACAAAACCACTAAGCCCGCAAATACAAATATTCTGGTTTTCATAGATTGATCTTTAAATAAGGTTAAAAAGAAACATTTAGTCCAAAAGAGTAGATCTGGACATTAGAATATGTGCTCCTGGCGGAGAATGGGTCTTTTTCTGGATCTATCCCCCTGTAATCCGTAAAGGTCAATGGGTTCGTAGCGTTCACATAAATCCTGAATCTCTCCAACCCTATTTGTTCCAAAACTCTGTCAGGCAACGAATAGCCCAATTGAATGTTCTTCAGGCGCAAAAAAGAAGCGTCCTCGACCAGGAATGAAGAATTGATAAAGGATTGCGAACCCGTATTATTATCGGAAGATACCAATAATCTTGGATATTGATTGTTCGGATTTTCCGGTGTCCATGCATTGTCCAGCCAAAATTGGGGCAAACTTGCATCATTGAAAAAGGGAAGCTGCTCGAACTCGGTACGGGCATTGATCCCTTCTACACCTTGCCAGATCATGGAAAAATCAAAATTCTTATACTCCATAGAAATGTTAAAGCCATATAACATATCGGGTATTGAACTACCGACAGATTGGCGGTCGCCATCATCGATGATCCCGTTGTTGTCCAAATCCTCGAATTTGATGTCTCCCGGTACGGCATCCGGTTGGGCGCCATGAGCATCGATTTCGGCCTGATTTTGGAAAATGCCCAACATTTTAATGGCATAGAACTCGTTTATCGGACGACCTTCCTCAAGTCGGCTAAAATCTCCTATTTGAGGCGTAGGAAGCCTGGTAACTTCATTGTCAACAGTCGTAAGGTTTGCGCCGATGCTATAAGAAAAATCCCCGATCGAGTTCCGGTAGTCCACCAAAAACTCCCAGCCCTTGTTACGTACGGAGGCCAAATTTACGGTGGGAGGGGAAAGTCCGCCGACCACACTAGAAATATTTATATCCCTAAGAATATCTTCGGTATCCTTTATATAATAATCTACCGTTAAGCTCAGTCTGCCGGCGAAAGCGCTCATATCCAGGCCAAAATCGATTTGGGTGGAGGTTTCCCAGGTGACATCCGCATTGGCCAGTGCGGTCTGGGCCGCCCCGCCCACCAAGGCGCCACCATAGGAATAGTCCTGGCCCAAACTATAAATTGTAACGAACTGATTGGGCGCAATGTTTTGGTTGCCCAATTGTCCCCAAGATGCCCTCAACTTCAGCTCATCAAAAAAATCTATTTCCTCCATGAAGGATTCCCTGGCTAAGTTCCATCCTGCGGAAAACGATGGGAAAAGCCCCCACTTGTTGCCTTCCCCGAAATTAGAGGAACCATCGTAGCGTACATTGGCCTCAAAAAGGTATTTGCCGAGGTAGTCATAATTGATCCGGCCAAAAAAGGACTGTAGCCCAAAATCAATGGTTCTTCCCTCTGCCATGGGATCAGTCGATCCCGCACTAATTTCCTGTAACTCGTTACTGGGAAGATTGTCCTTGGATGCCGTAATGCTCTGAAATCTGTTATCCTCTTGCTGGAAACCGGCCAATGCCGTGAAGTTATGCTTGTCGGCAAATGTTTTGTTATAGGTCAAGGTAGTAATAAGGGTAATGTCCCGCTGCGTCCTAAAACGGTTCCATGCGGACAAGGGGTTGCCTCCTACGCCAAGCGGGGTCGCCGCCAATGTCCTGGGGTTGATCAGGTCAATGGAAGGGCGAAACACCTTTTGAAGGGTCTGTGTGGTCTGCACCCCTATCGTACTTCTTAATTTTAGCCCCTGTACCAATTCATATTCACCGGTCAGGTTCACCAATAAGTTATCCAGTGCCAAATTGTTTGTCCCTTCCAGGGCCCCGGCCAACGGGTGGCCGGCATTAGGAAAACCGATCCATGGGAAACCGTATCGGCCATCCTCTATGAACGGGGTATGCATTGGGGAGGCACGCTCGGACCAGCCAATAACAGTGCTGGCCTGGGGAATCGGGTCTTGCTGCACGGCAGCATCGCTTATGCCTGTTCTGGCATCGGTCACCGGCTGATCGGTGTCATTGTGCCTTCCCTGAATCTTAAGTGAATAATTGAACTTATCGGATACCTTGGTATCCAGGTTCAAACGTGCCGTATATTGCTTGCCCTCGGTACCCAAAAAAATACCCTCCTGATCAATGTAGCCAAGCGAAAAGGAATACTGGGTCTTTTCACCCCCCCCTCTAACGCTTAAGTTCTGGGTAGTAATCCGGGCCTTCCTGTACAATAGGTCCACCCAATCGGTGTTGGGATAGATAAAAGGATCCGTACCGTTACGGAACTCTTCGATCTCCGCGGCGGTAAATTCGGGCGCTGCATTGGGGTCCTTGTTCAATCTGGCCTGGTTCATCAATTCCATAAATTGAACCGAGTTTGTCACGTAATCCGGCAGACGGGTCGCTTGCTGAAAGCCGGTATAACCATCGTAATTTACTTTGAAATCTCCGGTCTTACCGGTTTTGGTGGTGACGAGGATCACGCCATTGGCCGCCCTCGAACCATAGATGGCAGCGGATGCTGCATCCTTTAATACTGTCATAGTTTCAATGTCATTGACGTTGACATCCCCTAGCTGACCTACGATACCGTCAATCAGTACCAAAGGGTCGCTATTGCCCAAGGTCCCTACGCCCCTTATACGTATGGTGGCTCCATCTGCACCCGGCCTACCCGCATTTTGTGAGACATTCACACCTGCGGCCAAACCTGCCAATGCCTGGGAAGCGTTGGTGATGGGCCGGTTCTGGGCATCTTCCAATTTAACGGTGGAAATAGATCCCGTAAGGTTTTCTTTCTTTTGGATGCCATAGCCCACAACAACGATTTCAGAAAGTGTCTCGACATCCGGAGTGAGTGCAAAATCCACGGTTGTTCTGCCAGCTATATCGATTTCTTCTGTTATATAACCAACATAGGAGAAAACCAACATAGTGGCATCATCAGGTACATTCAAAGAATAATTCCCCTCCAGATCTGTGATGGTTCCAATGTCTGTGTCTTTTACCAGTACATTTACGCCAGGGAGCTCATTTCCGCTTTCATCTGTAACTTTGCCTGAAATTATACGGTCTAACAATGGATATTCTACGGGCTCCTCTAAAATACGCTTAGCCTTTCCCCGCTTCCGTACATAGATGTTCTTATTAACCCGTTTAAAATTATAGCGAAATTCCCTCGAAAGCGCTTCAAGAACATATTTCAGGTTAGACTTTTTAAGGTTCAGATCAATCCGGGCGTCGCTGTTCACAACCGACCCTTTCGCAACAAAAACAAAATCTGTCTGATTTTCAATAAGGCTGAAAATTTCCTCAAGTGATGCATTCTTTTTGGAAATTGACACCTCCACTTTTACTAAAGACTGTCCTAGTATTTCATTCGCCAGTACAAATTGCATCGATACAATTTGTACGATCAATAGATAAAGCGAACGTTTTGATACATCCATGATTAGCTTAAGTAAGTTTCGTTTCATACTTTTACATTTAGGTAATTAATTAAATTGATTACTTCCCGAATTCACGGTTCGGGAATTGGGCCTTGGGTTATTTTTAAATAGCCCGGGGCTTTTCATTTTAGTGAGTAAAAAATGCCATAATGACATTTTATCTTAAATCATATCATAGGCGCTCCTTCCTTATATTGGCAACCTTTTCCGGTAATTATCCATTGATTATATCCATTAAATTCATATTTGAGATCAAGGAACGATTGAAGGCCTTTCAGAATGGTCTCAAGGCTTTCTTTCTCATACCGGGCCTTCCTGATCACACAATTGCCCAATTCACTGTTTTCGAGTATAATCTTTTGATCAAATCGTTTTTCTAACATCACAATGACATCTTTCACGGACTTGTTTTCCAGAATAAGTTCCTTTGAGTGCCAGGCCATGTATTTTCTACTATCTACCGTCAATTGTGAGAGCCTACCGTTTACAGGGTCATAAACGGCCTGTTCATTTGCTGTGAGCAATATTTCTTCGTTATTTTGGGAAGATAATTTATCCAACGATTCAATATGAACTTTTCCGGTAGCTACCGTTACCTCAATATCCTCTCCCTGGTAGGCGCGTATATTAAATGAAGTGCCCAGAACCTTGGTACGTATTCCGGCAGATTCCACAATAAAAGGTTGTCTCTTGTTCTTTGCTATCTCAAAAAATGCCTCTCCCTTCAACTGAACTACCCTTCTGTCACCATTAAATTGCGGTGGGAAGGTAATGGAGCTAGCGGCATTTAAGCTAACTTTAGAACTATCGGGTAGTATATAGGATACCCTTTGACCAAGGTAGGTGGTTTTGGTAATGGATTCTATCTTCCCGGCCTGATCTTCATCTTTAAAAAAGAAAATCATCATGGCTGCCATCATAAATACTCCTGCCGCTGCTGCGATCTTCAGTGGCCGGAGGTTCCTCCGTCGCGGTTTTTCATCCGCAATCCTGTTTTTTATTCTCCCGAACAGGTATTGCCTGTGTTGATTTTCAAGTGTAGGGTATGTTTTCAACTTACTCCAAACTTCATCTAAAAGAGGATCTATCTCATGAAAACCCCGCTTTTTATTCATATAAGAAAACAGTTCTTTTACTTCCTTGGGGGAGCATTCATCCCGCAAAAAAAGCTCGAAAAGCGTCTTTATTCTTTCTGAGTCTTTCATAGAATATCTTGAGTTCAGACATAATACGATTCTCAACAGGCCAAAGGGTGAGTGACCAAAATTTTTTTTTTACAACTTCAAATCATATAGAAATGTCAGTAGCAGTATGGCCGTTTTGTCGGGATACCTACTGAATACGTTGCGCAGGTGGGTGGTAGCCGCAGCCAGATGACTCTTTACCGTATTTTTGGATACGCCAAGATGAGAGGCAATCTGTTCATAAGACATCCCTTGCTCGTTTTTAAGCCTGAAAACCTGCCTTCTGCGTTCCGGCATTTGATTGATCACCTGTTCTGCCAGTGTGAGATACTCCTTGTAAATAATTTCTTCTTCAGTGGAGGAACGGTAGTAATCAACCGACAACATCAACTGTTGTTGAATGCGGGAATCAATAGCAGCCTTATCTAAAAAATCCAAGATATGATTTTTAGTTATCCTGAACAAATAAGCTTGAAACGAAAGACCGGGTTGGATAGACAATCTGCCCTTCCATATTTTCGTAAACACCTCTATGACCATATCGTCTGCCAAATCTTTGGTTTTTAGTATCTTATAGCTAAAAGCATATATTTTGTCCTTGTAAATATCAAACAATGCTTCAAAGGCCTTCTCACTTCCTTCCCGGACCCGGGAAAGTATTTGAAATTCATTGTCGGGTACTTTCTTCTTAATCATTCAGCGATGATCTTTTTGTACTGTAACCAAAGCGTGATTCACAAAACTTTTTTTCACCCGCAACATTACAAGATGACAATTGTTAGTACTCATAGTTTTGATCAACCTGCTCATCGAGTTCTTACATTGAGCCGGGAAGGCAGTTAGTTGCTCAGTGAAAATATCTGTTTCCATATTTTTGATTGTTCATCAAAATCCTTTATAATTACAATCTAGGGCAATCGCCCTAACTAATATAATGAATATGAAAACAAAAAACAAAATTATAGAAGCTGCAATCCGGCTATATAATGAAAAAGGGCTCTCAAATGTTACAAGCCGTCATATTGCAGCAGACATCAATATTAGTCACGGCAACCTCGAATACCACTTTCCCAACAAAGAGGCTTTGCTGCTTGCTATTTATCAACAAATGAGGCAGGAGGTATCGGGTTTTTATCAAGACCGGACAAACGACATTTCCAATCCCGTTGAATATTTGCATCATATCCTGGTCCGGTTGGAAGAATTTCAGGGCAAGCATATGTTTTTTAGTTTGGATGTACTGGAGATATCCAGAAAATATGTCAAAGTGAATCTGCTATTGAAAGATACGTTTCAAATCAGAAAGATTCAGATGAGAGAGATATTCCAAAAGTTTGTAGAATTAAATTATATGGAACCAGAACCGGCACCGGGTTATTATGCAAGGCTTCAGCATACAATAAGGATATTGATCACTTTTTGGAAATCGCAGGAAGCTGTTTTGACCAACTTTGACTTCAGCAGTAAGGGTGAAATGGTAAAGCATATTTGGGAATTGCTTATCCCTCATTTTACTGAGAAAGGTAAGGCCCGATACCGGTCTGTTATTGAAAATTTTTACAATAATCATCCGGCTGCCAGGCAATGAGGGGAGTTTCAATAGTAGATATTATTGTTATTATAGCCTACATCGTCGTGATTGTGGGCGCCGGATTATGGGTAGCGCGTCGCCGGTCCATGAGCGCCGATGGTTATTTCTTAGCCAGTCACTCTTTAAGGTGGCCCGTGATAGGCGCTGCGTTGTTCGCTTCCAACATTTCTACCGTACATCTCGTTGGCCTGGCTGCATCAGGGTTTAACGACGGCCTGGTTTGGGGGAATTTCGAATGGATGGCTGTTTTTATGTTGATCATACTGGGCTTGGTTTTTGCTCCTTTTTACTACAAAAACAAAATAGCCACGCTGCCTGAATTCCTGGAAATGCGCTACAACGCCACTGCAAGAATGTGCCTTGCCTTTCTGGCACTGCTGGGAGTCCTTTTTATGCATATTGGGGTGAGCCTGTATGCAGGAGCTGTGGTGTTCGAGCACTTTTTTAGCGTAAACATTTACTTCTCTATTCTGACCATATCTTTTATCACCACCCTGTACACCGTTATAGGAGGTCTCCGGTCGGTGGTGATCACCGAAACAATACAAACGGTGATACTGGTGGTGGGCGCGGTAATATTAACTGCCTACGGATTTATGGCATTGCCAGCACATGGCATCGATAGTTGGGCCGCCTTAAAAAAAGCAGCCAAGCCCGGACAATTGAGCATCATACCAACAGCCTCCAACTCATCGGGGCTCACCTGGCAGGCAATCGTGCTGGGATATCCGGTGCTGGGTATCTGGTACTGGTGCGCGGACCAGACGATCGTGCAGCGGGTGCTTGGCGCACAATCTCTGAGGGATGCTAAAACCGGCCCTTTGTTTGCGGGTTTTATAAAGATTTTGCCAGTATTTATACTGGTGCTCCCGGGTGTTTTGGGTTATGTACTGTTTAAGGATATCATCACAGATGCCAACGACACTTTCCCTGTTCTTATTACGCAACTGCTTCCCACAGGACTGAAAGGGCTTATGGCGGCCGCTTTACTGGCGGCGCTCATGAGTACGATTGCCGCAGCCTTGAACAGTGCGGCTACATTGTTTTCAATAGATATTGTAAAAAGAAACAGACCGGAAATCACTGACCGTCAGCAAGTGCGGATTGGCAGGGTAACGGCTGTGGTTGTGATGATTATTGCTATCTCCTGGTCACCTTTGATAGCCAGATTCAATAGTATCTTTGAGGCAATCAATATCTTGCTAACGGTAATATCCCCGCCCATTTCCGCCGTATTTGTCTGGGGCATCTTCTGGAAAAGGGGCAACCACCAGGGAGCATTAGCCACTTTTATCGGAGGCTTTTTCTTGGGATTACTCACCTTTCTGGTTGATTTTCCAATTATCGGAGATACCAAAATTATATCAGGAGTCCTGGGAATTTCTTTTATGATGCAGGCCTGGTGGTTATTTGTATGCTGCTCAGTAATCTATGTAGTAGCCAGTTTGTTGACACCTGCCCCTGATTATAAGAAGATCCAGGGGTGCACATTAAACGCTCCGTTGGCCTTTTTGACTGAAAAAGAAGGGAATGAAAATAATCTGCCCTTGATGATTTCAGGTATTTTAATCCTGATTATGGTATTGCTTTACACACTGTTTGGATAAAAACCGCCACCATGAATTCACTGACCAAAATAATGCAGATACTTACCTTGGCTTTCACAGTTACTCACTGTAGCCAGCCGAATGATCACAGAGGCCGGAAATCTTCCGAGGAAAAGGCAGGGGCCGGAGACCAGATCAGGAGATACGGGTATGTTATCAAGATAAAGCCTGAAATGCTGGATCAATACAAGCAGCTTCATAGAAATCCGTGGCCGGGTGTACTGGAGCAGATCACAAAAAGCAATATCCGCAACTATTCTATTTATCTGAAAGATAATTATCTGTTTAGCTATTTCGAATATGTCGGTGATGATTTTGAAAGTGATATGGCAAAAATGGCTGAAGATTCCCTTACCCTTGAATGGTGGAAACAGACCGATCCCTGTCAGGAGCCGCTTGAAAGTCGCGCAGAGGGGGAATGGTGGGCCATGATGGAAGAAGTGTTTCATCATGATTAATGTCGTTATGAAAAAAACATTCTATTATAGATCTCTTCCGGCATTAATTTCTATTACTGCACAGAAGAAAATGAAGAATCGAATATTACCGGAGAAGACAAAATTGATCAGATCAATACAAAAACTGAAGGGAGAACACCAATGATTAAGAGTAACACCATCAAAATGGCATTTTTTTTAATGTTTATCAGGGCATTGTCCACAGCGCAAACAACAAGTCCCGGGCCCGGAAACATTGTTGAGATACTGCCCGATGATTCGCACGATGAGATTATTAGAAAAGCAGCAAATGTCATACCCAGTGCTAACCAAATGGCCTGGCAGGAGATGGAATTGACAGCTTTTCTTCATTTTGGCATCAATACTTTCACAAAGCGGCAGTGGGGCGATGGAAAAGAAGATCCCCGGCTTTTTAACCCCCAAGAGCTGGATGCTGCGCAATGGGTGAAAACCTGTAAAGATGCCGGAATGAAACTGATCATTCTTACTGCCAAGCACCATGATGGATTTTGCCTTTGGCCCAGCAAATACACCGGTCACTCCGTGAAAAACAGCCCCTGGAAAAATGGGAAGGGGGATGTTGTACGGGAACTGGCAGATGCATGCAGGTCATATGATATGAAGCTGGGCATATACCTGTCGCCGTGGGACAGGAATAGTGCCGTCTATGGTACAGATGCATACAATGATTACTTTGTAAACCAACTGACCGAGTTGTTGACCGATTATGGCGAAGTAGCGGAAGTGTGGTTTGACGGGGCAAATGGCGAAGGGCCTAATGGCAAAAAACAGGTTTACGACTGGCAAAGGTATTACAAAACCATCAGGCGCTTACAGCCCAACGCGGTGATTGCCATTGTGGGGCCCGACGTTCGCTGGGTAGGTACCGAATCCGGCTACGGCAGGGATACCGAATGGAGTGTAGTGCCTGCCAATACACAGAATGAGGACAAAATAGCTGCACGCTCGCAGCAGAAAGCCGGTACGTTCAGGCCTGAAATAGATGCCATGGCCAGCGATCTTGGCAGCCGGGAAAAGCTCTTCAACGCCGACAAGCTGGTATGGTACCCTTCTGAGGTTGATGTTTCAATCAGGCCGGGGTGGTTTTATGATGAAGATGAGGATGAAAAAGTAAAGAGTGTCGAAAAGCTGCTGGACATCTACTACAGCTCGGTAGGTAAAAACTCGGTGTTGCTCCTGAATATCCCTCCTGATAAAAGAGGGTTAATCCATGAAAATGATGCGAATACGCTAAAAAAATGGAAGAAGGCTATCGATAAAACTTTTAAAGTAAATCTGGCTGCAAATGCCGGTATCAGGTCCGTAAAAAGCCAGTCTGGCTTGAAAGCCGGGGTTTTGATTGACGGGGATTACGACACTTACTGGCACGCAAATGAGAAAACACCGGACATTGAAATTACACTGGACGGCCAAAAGCGTTTTGATCGCTTATTGTTGCAAGAGAAGATTACTGTCGGCCAACGCGTTGAAAAGTTTAAAATCGAGGCAAAAATTAACGGAACCTGGAAAGCGATTGCTGAGGGCACCACCATTGGTTATAAGCGATTGCTCCGGTTTCCGGAAGTAAAAACAAACAAAGTACGTGTAACCATCCTGCAATCCCGGGCAAATCCGGCCTTGGCAGAATTCGGACTATTTAAGTCTGCTCTTATTAAAAATTAATACCTGATTAAAACATTGAATGGACAATGAAACAAATTAAAATTTACATTTCAGTGACAGTTGTCTTGTTACTGGCTGTAGCCTCCAAAGCGCAACAATCGGGAGGTGGTGAAGCAAACCCTAATTTATTTACCCATCAAAAGGCTCTGAAAGCTTTTCAGGATAATCGCTTTGGCCTGTTTATCCACTGGGGGCCTGTAACACTTCGCGGTGAAGAAATATCATGGTCCAGGGGCGTACAGATACCCAAAGAAGAATACGACAACCTTTATAAGGAATTTAATCCGGTGCTGTTCAATGCTTCGGATTGGGTAAAAACGGCCCGGGATGCCGGGATGAAATACATTGTACTCACCACAAGGCATCACGATGGATTCTCGCTATGGGACAGCCAATATTCGGATTATGATATGGCCAACACGCCATATGGAAAAGGAATTGTGGGCGCCCTGGCTGACGAATGTAAAAAACAAGGTATTGATTTCGGCATCTATTATTCGATTTGCGATTGGCGCCATGAAGATTATCCGGTGGAATATCCGGATCAAAAATATCAGTTCCATACTGAAAAGAACATTACCGATCCCGAGGTTAAGATGCAAATGGACAGGTATACATTGTTTATGAAAAATCAGCTCAAGGAATTGATAGAAAATTATGATCCTTCCCTGATCTGGTTCGACGGCGAATGGGAGTGGGCGTGGACCCATGAAATGGGCATGGATCTATATAGTTACTTACGGGGTCTGAAAGATGATTTATTGATCAATAACCGCGTAGACAAAGGCAGGCAGGGAATGGAGGGTACTACCAAGAGCCATATTTTTGCGGGGGATTTTGCTACCCCTGAACAACGTGTAGGGAGTTTTGACAACAAGAATGCCTGGGAAACCTGCATGACCATTGCACAGCAGTGGGCCTGGAAAGCAAATGATAAAGTCAAGTCAAAAAAGGAATGTATTCACACACTACTTCAAACCGTGGGCGGGGACGGGAATCTTCTGTTCAATGTCGGACCTATGGCCGACGGACGCATAGAACAACGCCAGGTCGAGCGATTGAAAGAGATGGGAGATTGGTTGGCCATCAATGGAGAGGCGGTCTATGGCACCCGGGGAGGGCCTTATCAGCCAACCAGCTATATGGTCAGCACAAAAAAGAATAATAAAATATATCTGCATCTGCTTAGTCATCCCGGTAAAGACCTGACATTACCATTTCCAAAGTCAATAAAAATCAACAAAGCATATTTCCTGGATGGAAACGCCCAGGTTAAAGTAAATCAGGACAAAGCATCATTCGATATCAACCTGCCGGATTCACTACCGGATGAAATAGCTTCTGTCATAGTTCTTGAACTTAACAAACCCGCGGCTGATATCGATGTGATCGAACGATTGAGATACTAATATTAGTAAGAGCGAAAACCAGAATTTTATATATCGAATGGGCAAACCTATCCTCATAAAAAAAGCTTTTTCATCAGACATTCAATACAAGCTAAAAGATGGTGCCGGATCCGATGCTGTCCATACTACACCCATTTATGCTTATGCGGTTTGTAAGTTGGCAACTGACATGAACGTAGAGGGAACCGGGTTGGCTTTCACTTTGGGAACGGGTAACAACCTCGTTTGTCAGGCGATCGACTACCTGGTCAAACACATTGAAGGCAGGGAGATAAACGAGTTAATGAGTAATTTCGGACAGGTTTCAAAGACCATAGCCGACGATCCTAATTTTAGATGGCTGGGCCCCCATAAAGGCATAGTGCACCTGGCGCTGGCAAGTGTGACCAATGCCTGTTTTGACCTTTGGGCAAAGGCTAATGGGGTACCTCTTTGGAAGCTATTGGTCGATCTGCCGCCCAAGGCCATTGTCGATACCCTGGACTTATCTTATCTTGAAGATGTGATGACAAGAGAGGAGGCTGTCTCGATATTGCAAGAAGCCGCTTCGACTAAAAATGAAAGGAACAGCATATTGGGAACAGGTTATCGCGGTTATGATACTTCCATAGGTTGGTTTAATTACAGCGATGACCAAGTAGCAGATAATATAAAAAAGGCCATGGACAGGGGTTTTACCGCCATGAAGCTGAAAGTAGGTTCCGAAGATACGCAAAGAGATATTCGCAGGGCGCAATTGGTACGGGATACAGCCGGCAACAAGGCCACCATCATGCTGGATGCCAACCAACAATGGCACCTTCTTAAAGCGATAGAGGTATGCCGTGAATTAAAAAGTATAGATCCTTACTGGATAGAGGAACCTACTCATCCGGATGATGTTGGAGCTCATGTTACCCTGGCCAAGAAAATTGCGCCATTAAAACTGGCACTGGGCGAACATGTACCCAACAGGATAATTTTTAAAAACTACCTGCAATCCGGGGCCATACATTTTAACCAGGTAGACGCAGTCAGGGTAGGCGGGGTTGCAGAGTTTATAGCCATTAGTTTAATGTCCAAAAAATTTGGAATACCGGTTGTACCACATGTCGGTGATATGGGACAGATTCACCAGCATCTGGTACTTTTCAACCATATTGCTATCGGACATAAAGCGATTTTTCTGGAGCATATCCCGCACCTGACAGAATATTTTAAATACCCCGTACAGGTCGTTGACGGTTATTATAAAGTCCCTCAGCAGCCAGGAATGAGTACGGATTTAAAGAACTACTAACGATATTGAATATGAACTTTTTAATGAAAAATCCAGGCCTGATTCTGATATTATTTGTATTGGCTGCCTGTAAAAATGAAAAACCTCCGGTAAGTCCCGGTAAGTCACCATACGACCTTCATTTCGATCAGTTGCCTACCGTCTGGGATGAAGGAATTCCGCTTGGAAATGGCATGGTTGGGGCACTTATCTGGGAGAAAGAAGGTAAACTAAGGTTCTCTCTTGACCGGGCCGACCTGTGGGACCTGCGTCCTATGGAAAACCTTAAAACACCGGAATGGAAGTATAGTTGGGTATATGAGCAATGGAAAAAAAATGACTACGGTCCGGTCCAGGAAAAATTTGACGTGCCATACGACAGAAGCCCTGCACCTTCCAAGATTCCGGCCGCCGCCCTGGAATTTGACATTTCGTCATTGGGCGATATAGCGTCCGTCCGTTTACATTTGAAAGAGGCAATATGTGAAGTGAGGTGGAAAAACGGGACGAAGCTTTTGGCATTTGTTCATGCCACTGAGCCGGTGGGCTGGTATCGCTTTGAAGGGTTGGAAAACCCCCTACCATACGAGCTCATTCCGCCGGCTTATAACCTTAAAGGACAAAGTGAAGCAGAAAATCCTGTAACCGGCCAGGACTTGAGAAGGTTGGAATATCCGGAAGGATCGATTGTTAAAGAGCCGGGTTCAATTACGTACAGTCAGGAAGGCTGGGGCGGTTTCAGGTATCAGGTGAATGTCACCGACAGCAACAGTGATGCCATGGAAGGCTGCTGGAGTATTAGCTCCGAGTTTCCCGGTTGGGAGAAAAAATCCTCCGCAAAAGAGGTGGTTGACAATACCCTGCTTACCGGAATAGACAAAACCCTTGAATCTCACAGGGATTGGTGGCATAACTTTTGGGCACAATCGTCTATTGAGGTGCCTGATAAAATTTTACAAAAGCAATGGCACCTTGAAATGTACAAGTTCGGGGCTGCAGCACGCGCGGGGGCTCCTCCCATTTCACTACAGGCAGTTTGGACAGCGGATAATGGCAAGCTCCCACCGTGGAAAGGCGATTTCCATCATGATCTTAACACACAATTAAGTTATTGGCCGGCCTATAGCGGAAATCACCTGGAGCAAGAAATTGGCTTTATCAATTGGTTGTGGAAATACAGAGATACATTTAAAGAATATACCAGGGAATATTTTGAGACTGAAGGCTTAAATGTACCGGGAGTAAGCACCCTCACAGGGGAACCGATGGGCGGGTGGATACAATATGCTTTCGGCCCAACCGTGTCGTCGTGGCTGGGTCAGCATTTCTATTTACATTGGAGATATTCGATGGACAGGAAGTTTCTGGAGCAAAGGGCCTATCCCTGGGTAAAGGATGTAGCATTGTATCTGGAGGGCATTTCAAGATTTAACGATAAAGGCCAGAGGCAATTGCCCATAAGCTCAAGCCCCGAATTTCATGACAACAGCCGGGATGCCTGGTTTGCCCAAACCACCAATTTTGATCTGGCCCTGGCGCGGTGGACATTTGAAAAAGCCGCTGAACTTGCCTGGGAAATGGACCTCTCCGATGAAGCTAGTCGCTGGGAAACCATACTTTCCGAATGGCCTGACCTTGCCATTGATGAAAAAAGCGGATTGATGGTAGCGCCGGGTGTGCCATATACGGGATCTCACCGCCACTTCTCCCATCAACTGGGATATCACCCTTTGGGCTTAATAGATTTTTCCAAGGGAGAAATGCACCAGGAAATTATAAGAAACACCATAGCTACACTCGATGAAACCGGTTCAGGTAGCTGGACTGGGTACTCTTTTAGTTGGTTAGGTAACCTAAAGGCCCGGGCATTTGACGGAGAAGGCGCTGCAGAAGCTTTGCAGATATTTGCTACCAGTTTCTGTCTTCCCAACAGCTTTCACGTCAATGGCGATCAATCCGGCAAGGGGTATTCGAATTACACATACCGCCCTTTTACCCTGGAGGGAAATTTTGCTTTCGCAGCCGCGTTGCAAGAGATGCTCATACAAAGCCATACTGGTATTATCCGGATATTTCCTGCCGTTCCTTCCGGCTGGTCTGATATCAGTTTTGATCAATTACGTACTGAAGGGGCATTTTTAGTAACCGCTAAAAAAGAAAACCGAGTAGTTACCCATGTTGAGATCAAATCATTGCAAGGAGGTATTTTGAAATTGAAAAATCCTTTCGAAACCAACGAATTGGAATGTTCGCACAATTACCGGATCGATGATCAGAATATTATCAATATCACTACAGAGCCAGGTGATATTGTATACATTAAAATCGAAAATAGGTGATGAAGATCGATACATTTCCCATATTACCAAAAACCAAAAAATCAATAGTCATTATCGGAGCAGGGGGCATTGTGAAAGATGCCCATTTGCCGGCTTACAAAAAAGCCGGTTTTGAGGTCAAAGCCCTGTATGACCTGGAGGTCGAAAAAGCCGAACGACTGGCGGGTGACTATGGGATAGGCACTGTTTGTCAAAGCCTGGATGCATTGATAAAGCTGGCAAAGACAAACGATTGCGTATATGATGTCGCCTTGCCGGCATCCGCTATCATACCTGTCATCGATCAAATACCTGACGGTTCGGGTGTACTTATCCAAAAGCCAATGGGAAATGATTTGGGACAAGCAGAGATCATTCTGGACTTGTGCAGGAAAAAACAATTGGTGGCAGGAATTAACTTCCAGCTCCGCCATGCTCCTTATATCAAAGCGGCAAAAAAAATAATAGATAGCGGAGTAATCGGGGAATTACATGACATAGATGTTCGGATGAACGTCTACACGCCCTGGCATCTCTGGGATTTTCTTTACAAGCTGCCCAGGGTGGAAATACAATACCATAGCATTCATTATATTGATATGATCAGGTATTTTTTCGGGACTCCGGAAAACGTTTTGGCCAAAACAACAAAGCACCCAAACGTGAAAGAGCTTTCCTCTGCGCGGTCGTCCATTATTATGGATTATGGTGACCTGATCAGGGCGAACATTAACACCAATCATGGTCACAATTTCGGGCCAAAGCACCAGGAATCATATTTTAAATTTGAAGGCACCGAAGGGGCGATCAAAGTCAGGGTAGGGGTTTACCTGGATTACCCAAAAGGTTTGCCAGACAAATTTGAATATATCTCTTTGAACGTCAGTGACGACTGGCAGCAAGTAAATTTGGAAGGCACCTGGTTTCCGGATGCCTTTATCGGCCCTATGTCGGGGCTGATGTGCAAAATGGAAGACCCTACCTGCGAATTTATCAATTCGGTAGAAGACGCTATTCATACGATGGAAGTGGTAGAAAAATGTTATCGATCCGGTGAATATGAAATTTGAACGGCAATCCTGGTATTGAATAAGGAGATCATTGCGCCAAACCCAATGACATATTGATTACCCAAACCCATAGCCCGGACCGTTGACGATTTTTACCGGAACAATAAAGAAGGGTCAATTTTTGAGTTGAAAGTGGGGAATGGAAAGCTGCTGGTATGCGGATTTAATATCAACAATCAAAGCTCTCCGGTGGCAGGACAATTACGGAACAGCCTGATCAATTATATGCAATCTCCTTGAGGGAAGAAGAGACTAAGCATTCTAACAATACCATATTGAATCTCTATCTTGCTATACTCCTTGAAAAAATCAGGATGGGGATCGGATCACAACCTACTGCGCCTAGGAAAATAAACCCGGTTGTGGCCCGGTCCAACTAAACAGTATTTACTCTACTCATGGCACTTAGAATTTCCTTGCTCATGGTATCCATTTCTTTGATGGGTATTTTCATGTCGTTCTCAATCCAGTTTGAAAGTAACGACACCAATGCGGCTGCAGTGGCTTCAATTAAAAACTGTTCCTTTTTAGATGAATTACCCTTTTTTTGGGTGTCGATGGATTCAAAAACATCCTTCAACTTTAAGCTTACAACATCATGAATATGATTTAAAAGTATATGTCCACTTTGTTTTCCAAACAAAGCTTTCGCTACGTCTTTATTGTCCCAGGCATGCCTGAAAACAGTTGTAAAATTCACTCCCGCACCTTCCTCCCCTTGCTGAAACAACATTTCTGTTAAGTGAGGCTGCCCGCTAAAAAGAAGTTGCTCTTTGTTTTCATAATGTGAGTAGAAGGTAGATCTACCAATGTTTGCTTCATCAATAATTTCTTGAATGGTTATGTGATCATAACCTTTCCTGAGAATTAAAGAGACCAGAGAATCCCAAAGGAGCTTTTTTGTCCTTTGTACCCTTCTATCAACGACCTTATTCCCTTTTTCCATTTTCTGAACTTTTCTTTGTTTTTGTTCCTTACTGAACACTTTACGCATTTTGTAGATTGTATGCTATGATGCCAACGGCTAATATTGTGTTATCGAACAGATTATTCAATAACTAACACAATATACGACAATGAAGCAACTATTTGTAGCCTTTATATTTCCATTCCTACTAAGTGGGACAGATTCAAAGAGTCAGGATTTATCAGCCAAAGAGATTGTAGAAAAAGCTTATTACAATGAGCGCAGCGAGGCTTACACATTAGACATGACCATTAAAGTGATCCGCCCGAAATGGTCAAGAGCGCTGACCACCCGGACATGGGCAAAAGGATTTAACTATGGTATGATGGTGATCACAGCACCCGCCAAAGACGAAGGAGTAAGCTATATGAGGCTTGGTTCTGAGGGATGGAATTTTATTCCGTCAATCGAGCGGATTGTCAAAATTTCTCCATCGCAGATGGCTCAATCCTGGATGGGTTCGGATTATACCAATGAAGATCTGCTGAAAGAAGCCTCAATCCTGCATGATTATACCCACAAGTTGATAGATAAAGAAAATGTAGATGGTATAATCTGCTATAAGATAGAAGCTACTCCAAAACCAGACGCGGCAGTGATTTGGGGGAAAAAAATTGTATGGATTGGAAAGGAAGACTTACTGGAACGGAAAACGGAAAACTACGATGAGTTGGGCGATCTCATTTCGACTTTGACCAAAACTGATATCAAGGAAATCGGTAGTAAAACCATGGCAACTACACTGACCATGACTCCTAATAATAAGGAAGGTTATCGCACAGTAGTAACTATACTGGGTGGTGATTTTAAGCAAAAGATCGATGACTATTTCTTCTCGAAAGAAAACATGCGACAACTCAACTAAAACCCAACAGAATGGACCAACTAATCAAACTGGCCTGGAGGAATATCTGGCGTAAAAAAAGACGATCTGTCATTACAATGCTTTCTGTCATTTTTGCAGTTGTCATCTCTATTAACTTCCGCTCATTACAATGGGGGTCTTATGATAAAATGATTGAGGCTGGCACTAAGAACTCCGGGTATTTACAAGTTCAAAGCCAGGATTATTGGGAAGACAAGTCAATCAATGAACTCATCGAAGACCATGTTAATTTCAGGAATCAAATTTCATCCGTTCCCGGGATCTCTTCTGTCATACCACGTTTGCAAAACTTCTCGTTAGCTGCTTCTGAGTCAAGTTCTAAAGGAGCGCTTGTCATTGGAATTGACCCGGAATCAGAAAACCAATACAATGAATTAAATGCGCGTGTAATAAAGGGTAGTTATCTATCAGAAAATGAAAACGCAGTAATTATCGCAGAAGGATTAAGCAACTACCTTAAGCTCAAAGTCAACGACACATTGGTATTGGTCAGTCAGGGGTATCATGCGTCCATCGCAGCGGGCAAGTATCCCATCAAGGGTATTGTAAAACTTCCTAATCCTCAGATGAACCGGATGACGGCTTACCTTCCATTAGCTACTGCTCAAGCTTTCAATGGTGCGGAAGGTTTGGTCAATGCTTTCATGCTCAATGTCTCTGATCGCACGCAGGTCAACGCAACACAGTTAATGCTGCAAGATCAGCTAGGTCCCGCTTATGCCATCATGCGTTGGGATGAAATGCATCCTGAGATCCAACAGTCCATCAATACTGATACCACGATCGCCACACTTCTGCTTTCAGCCCTTTACCTGATTGTGGGTTTTGGCATCATTGGTACCATTGTAATGATGGCTTTGGAACGGAAAAGGGAGTTTGGCATGTTGCAAGCGATAGGCCTTCAAAAATCACAAATTCAAACCGTCATCTTACTGGAAAGCCTTATGCTCGGTGTGATTGGCGTAATCCTGGCCTGGTTAATCGCTTTTCCCATTGTCAGTTTCATGCACAACAACCCTATCCCGCTGACGGGTGAAGGGGCAAAATCATTCGAAGCAATGGGAGTAGAACCCGTCATTCAGTTTGCCATTAAGCCGCACCTGTTTGCCCTGATGGGACTGATCATTTTCCTCATTATGTTGGTGGCCAGTGCTTTTCCGCTGACGATGATCAGGAAGCTTAAAATGAGTGAAGTAATCAAGTAATTATTAAAATCATTAAACGATGACCACACGATTAGCCTGGAAAAATATCTGGCGCAACAAGACCAGGAGCCTCATTTTCATAGGTGCCGCTTTCTTCGGATTGGCATTGGCTATATTCACCATTAACCTGATGAAAGGGATAGCCGCTCAACGGTTGGATGATGCTGTCAGCATCCAAACCGGACACCTCCAGATTCAAAACAAAGATTTCAATACGTTCCGGGAAATCGATCAGTACATTGCTGATCCTGCACAGGTGAGAGCTCTCTTGAAGGATCAACCGCAAATCGTCTCCATTACCGAGCGGATGGTTTCAGAAGCGGTTTTGACTACCCCGGAAAATACCAGCATCGCCCAGCTCACAGGTGTGAAGCCAGAAATTGAAATTCAATTTTCTGCACTTAAAAATTATCTCATTGAAGGAACTTTCCTGGAGGGTGATCTACCCAAACCCATCCTTGTCAGTAAAAAAACGGCAGAAAGGCTAAAACTCAGCATTCGATCAAAAGTAATTGTCACGCTGAAAGCTGTTTCAGGTGAAATCGTAGGAGGTGCCTTCCGGGTGTCCGGCATATTTGAGACACCAAATACACCTTATGATGAGAACAATGCCATTGTAAAGTACAGTGATTTAGGTGAGTTATCCGGCATCAAGAACCCTCATGAAATTGCCATCCTGATAAATGATCGAATGCAGTTGGCCGGTATCGAAGACTTTTTAGCGAAAAGCCTGCCTTCTGACTATCGCCACTACTCCTGGATCACGCTACTACCACAGCTCTATGCATTCAATGGCTTCACAGAAGCGGTGAGTATGCTGTTTACCATCATCATCCTGTTAGGCCTGGGGTTCGGACTGTTGAATACCATGAACATGATCGTTCAAGAGCGAACCCGTGAAATTGGCATGCTCAGGGCCATTGGCCAAAGCAAATGGTCAGTGCTTTTTATGTTAGTCAAAGAGTCAGGCTTTCTGATGTTCATTGGCTCCTTAACAGGTATTTTATTGGGCATTGTCATTGTAAATGTGACCTCACAAACAGGAGTTCCGCTTGGTTCGGGGTTTGCATTACTAGGTATCAGGGCAACCATCTACCCGGTAGTCGTTTGGCCTATGATTGTTATGGTTTGCGTACTGGCAACCATGCTCACCGCCATCATATCCGTTTTCCCGGCATTCCGGGCACTTCGTATCAGGCCACATGCTGCATTAAGAGATTGATAAACCTTCAAACAAATCAAAATGGAAATTATTGAAATAAGGAATCTAAGCAAGACCTATAATCCCAAGACCATTCCTGTGCATGCGGTGAATCAGGTGAACCTTACTTTCAAAGAGGGAGAGTTTACAGCCATCGTAGGTGCTTCGGGATCAGGGAAAACCACCCTGCTCAACATGATCGGCGGCATTGACAACCCTTCTGAAGGAGAAGTATGTATTGCCTCAAACAATCTGACGAACATGAGTGAAACCCAAAAAACAAAATTCAGAAGGGATCATATCGGGTTCGTGTTTCAAAGCTACAATCTCCTGCCGGTACTCACCGCCATCGAAAATGTCGAGTTCATCATGGAAATGCAAGGAAGGCCAGTCAAAGAAAGACATTCGAGATCAAAAGAGTTATTGTCAGCCATTGGTCTGAGCAACAGGCTTCATTCCCGTCCCGGTAAACTATCCGGTGGCCAGCAGCAACGAGTAGCAGTTGCCAGGGCACTGGCGCATAAGCCAAAATTTGTGATTGCCGATGAACCTACGGCAAACCTTGACTCCAGATCTACTGCGGATTTGCTGGACATTATGGTCAAACTCAATGAGCAGGAGGGTATTACCTTCATCTTCTCAACCCACGATCAACGAGTCGTGGACAGGGCCAGAAGAGTGATCGTATTTGAAGACGGAAGCGTAAAAGAGGACTATAACAAGTAACATTCTAACACGTGTTAAAGAAGTTGATTATTTGTATGCTTTCAGCTTTACCATACCTTCCTCATCCTACATTCGGTCAAAATGAACTCGCAAACTCGAACCCAGGCAAAAAGAAGGAATCATCAGTAAAGCTTTCCGGGTATGTCAAAGACCTGGTGACGGTATCCGTTCCGGCAGGAGATTCGTTGTGGCATTTTGACAATCAAATTCACAACCGGTACAATATCAACTGGCGTCTTTCAAAAACCTTGACGTTCAATATAGAAGGACGCAACCGGCTGTACTTTGGCAATAACATTCAATTCAATCCGGAATTTGAGAATCAGGTGACCGCATCGTTGGATCAATGGCAGTTAGATTGGATCGTTGGAGAAAATGACTCCTACTTTTTTTACGCCAACATAGACCGGCTAAACATCCAATGGCGAAAAGGACGCTACCAGGTAATTGCCGGAAAGCAACGGATCAACTGGGGCAAGTCTTATGTATGGAACCCAAATGATGTCTTCAATGCCTACTCCTTTTTTGATTTTGACTATGAGGAAAGAAGGGGAACAGACGCTTTGCTATTCAAATACACAGCCAGTCCTTTGTCGTCCCTGGAAGTGGCCTCCGATTATGCTGAAACATTTGATAGTCTGACGATGGCCATTAAATACAATTTCAACCAATGGGAATACGACTTCCAGGTATTGTCAGGAAAACACCTGGAAGACATTTTTCTTGGTGTAGGCTGGGCTGGACAGGTTAAAAGTGCCGGATTCAAAGGGGAGCTAACTTACTTCCAACCTTACAACAATAATCAGGAGGCTGACCTGGCAGCCAGCGTTTCTTTTGATTACACGTTTCCCAACACGTTGAACTTCCGGCTGGAAGGAATGTTCAATAGCAACACCGGAGGTGAAGTCACGCAAATTGATATATTGGAACCGGTTACCGCTAGAACACTGATCCCTAACCAATGGGCACTATTTGGAACTGCAGGTTATGACATTACGCCATTGGTAGTTGTAAATGTAAACGGCATCTACTACATCGATGACCAGTCCTTTTTCATCAATCCGGACATCACGTTTTCACTGAATAGAAACACGGAATTCCTTGTGGCCAGCCAAGTATTTGGTGGTGATGAAAGCAGTATTTTTGGCACATTGGGAAGTTTTGTGTTTACAAGGCTAAAATGGAGTTTCTAGGTTTGAATAGCAAATATGATTTTTGAGGTAAGTAAACCCTCGGCCAACAGCATGATGGTTTCTATCGATGACAAAAATGAATCGCTGAGCGCCAAGGTAAGCGAACGTTTGCTGGTGAATAAAGTGTATTTACTATACACTTATCTCAATATACACATAATAAGGTTTTCACAAAGCTCCGTCATTTCAACACTATCCAGGTTCGTACATATCTCAGGGCATTTTTGAAAATTGGCTGAAGCCATGAAAGAACAATGGCCGGACTAATTTAGGTTCAGCTTTTTTTGTTACGAGGTATTGTTTGGTTTTGGGTGATTCTTCAAAAAGCTTTGGAATTTCATCTCTGAAAAGTGGCTTATCCAGGTTCAAATCTTTGTACCTTGGATATAGCCGCAAAATTTTTTCTAAGATACTGAAAACATTTTTAATTGGTTGTATGCAAACTGAGCGAAGCATTCGGCATATCAGATGTCAATACTTGCCTGTGGAAACCCGGGCCTTCAACATAGGTCTGCAGCCAAAGCCCACCACCACTGTTGTACCAGGTTACTTCTACCTTATGTTTTCCGGATTCCAAAAAAACGGTGCCTTCCCTTGGACGGACCCCATGGTTGCCATCATTGTCCACAACTGCTTTTCCATTAATATAAAGCTTGCTGCCATCATCTGATTCCGTAAAAAAAGTGTATTTTCCAGGGTTTTCTACTTTCAGATATGAAACGAATTTAACAGCCACCTGATCACCCCCTTTTGGATAATCCAACCCTTCCGAACTGAATTCAAAACCATGGACTTTTTCACCCACAGGTTTTAACAGGTTGAAATCCGGAAGTTTGTTTAAGTTTTTTCCATAATAAAATGTCCCGGTAATACCTTTGTCAACCGGATCTTCCACCAGTCTAAAAAAAGCCGTATTGGTATTGGATACTTTTTTGTTTTCAATAAACAAGGCTGCCTTTACTGTGGTGGTTTGTCGTACTTTCAACGGCGTTTTATAAACAGGAGAAGCTCCGGTAGGTTCGCTTCCATTTAAGGTGTAACGGATGGTAGCATCAGCGGTCGTATTTTCAATTACCACTGTTGTTTCATCACCAATGTATAGCCCTCCCGATGGTTTAAAACCGTCACCTGAGGGTTTTATCCTGGGTTGCCTGTAAAATGTCCTTCTTGCGTAGGATACTTCCTCATCATAGCCCACGAATGCAGTTTTTATGGGTTGCCCAACCCAGACATTGGGCCTTTCTATTCCAAGTGCAAAAGCGGCCGTAGGTGAATTGTCGATCGCACTAACAGGCATTTGGATACGGTAGCCTTTCTTAACACCGGGACCGGATAATATCAACGGAATGCCAATGACTTCGAGCACGTTTTCGTTATGGCCAAAACCCAGGCCACCATGGTCTGCAGTAACCATAACCAAAGTCTCACCGGCCATACCATTTGTTTGAAGGCTACTCAGGATTTCACCTATGAGCGTATCTGCTTTTTCAACGGCATGGTAATAAGCGTCCGACCCGTGGCCAAATGAGTGTCCGGCCGCATCGACTTCATCAAAATGCACGAAGCAATACGCAGGTCTTTTTTTATTTAAGTATTTTATGACGCTGGTTGCCACTGCTCGATCATTTTCAGGATTTTCGAAATGATTTAAATGTTCTTCCTCAAAGTAATTTCTGATTGTTCCCCAATGATAAATGGCACCCGACTCCCAATCATTTTTCTGTTCACGGATTACTTCAAATATGCTGGGGAAAAGCCCATTTTTGCCCTTTCCACTGGCGACTGGTGCCAGACTGGGCTCGTTAGGGTCAAAAGAATTGCTGGTTACTCCATGTTCTTCAGGACCTGCGCCCATTAGAATAGAAGCCCAATTGGGTCCTGAACTTGTTGGCATTACGCCCCTTGCAAAGAAAGTAGATGCACCAAAGGCTACTAAACTGTCGATAGCCGGTGTATGGGCCTTTTTGATACCGTCAGGACTCAAACCGTCAACCCCCATCATCAAAACATGTGAAACACCCTCAATGCCATTTTCGTTTTTCATCCGTTTTGTGCAGGAACAAAAAGTAAAAACAACGATCAAAGGAACAATCATCAATGCCAACGGACTGCTATTTTTTCTCATTCAATTTTGTGGTTATTCGGGTTAATAATTCTTTTGTTTCCTTTGGTGTCAAAAATGGTCACCTCATCGATTTCTTTTGAGATCATCAACCTTCTGGAGCTTCCGGAAAGATAAGCGTTGCCATGATAAAACTCCTTGAGCATACTTTTGCCATTTTTGTCTTTTACTATGGCTTTGACGTCGTTTTGATTTACAGGTAAAAACGTGACATTTTCGAGCTGTTGCCCGAATACATCGAGCGGTCCATCGTTATTGGCCGAAAGGAGTAAAACACTTTCATTTTGATAGGCAAATGCCATTCCTTTTGCGTTGCCTGATTTAAAAAAGCCACTTTCATCTTGCCTGGAAATGGAAAAATGACCCTGCCCGTTCCCCAAAAGAACAAGACCTTTTAGCGCGTTAAGACGGCCGGTGGATACTTCTACCCCAAAATGGTTTCCGGTCAAAATAACATCTGTGTTCCCATCTTGGTCAATATCCTTGGAAATCATGCCAAAAACAGCAGACAGTTGTGTTTCCAATGGCAGTGGACGCATACTGAATTGGGAATTTCCGAGGTTTTCAATGTAGCTGTGAGTCATATTCTGCGAGGTATACACCTTGCTTGTACTCAATTCCTGTTTTGTAAATGAAGTCTTAACATCTGCCCTGGCATAAGCATCATAGGTCACGAATCGTTTCTGCATCCCACTCAGTTGCTTTATCAAATCGGCCCTGGAATGGGATATCTGGTGCTTATCTCCAATATAGCGACATAAAACCGGATCGTTCCGGCCGTTGTGATCAAAATCATTCAAAAGCAATGTAAGGGGATATGCTGAAGAAGCCCGATATCTACCGTTTAAACCATAATTCCCGACGATATAGTCTATATCACCATCATTATCAAAATCTGCCGAAGTTATACTGTTCCACCAACCATAGCTGTCCTCTAAGCCTTCAGGATTGATTTTGACAAGTTTACCTTGATTGTTTTTAAGGAATGTTATTTGCATAAACTCCCCTGCCAACATGAGATCCGACCAGCCGTCATTGTCAAAATCTGTCCATCTGGCATCGGATATCATCCCTGCTTCCCAAATCATATCGTTTGAAACATCCGTAAATTTTACATGGTCTCCATGGGTATCGTTTCGTAAAAGGTAGCTTTTCGGCGTAGTGGGGTAATCACCCGGAACCACCCGACCTCCAACAAATAGGTCCAAATCTCCATCACGATCATAATCTGCACCTACCACACAAGATCCACTGGTAGTAATTGTGGGCAAGGCGTTGTTGTTCCTGATAAATTGTCCGTCTCCCTTGTTAATATAGATTCTATCCTGATATTTCTCAGAGGCTCCTTCTTCATGCGTACCCCCGCTTACCACATAAAGGTCTAAATCGGAATCGTTATCCACATCAAAAAACAAGCAACCCATATCCTCAAATTTTTCATCTTCCCCGATTTCCCGTATTGTGAAACCATTAGCTGATTGCATAAAAAGGCTTCCCTGATGCCCATATGCATTTCCAATGTAAAAGTCTTCAAGTCCATCATTATTAATGTCACCTACAGCAATACCAGGGCCTAGTTCCGAATGTGTATGCGGCAGTAATGGCTGTCTATCGAAATCTATGGATAGGTTTTCCGTATGTCTGAACCCGAATATGGAATCGTTGTGTGGTGTACTTTGAAAAATGGTGTTTTTTGGAGGCTCAACGCTGTATTTCTTTGACAGGAAGGCCTCGTTGTAGTCAAACATCAAATGCTTATTTGCTTTAATATGCCGTTTCTCCTGATATTTGCCATCGGGCCAGTAAACTTCGACAGCAGTAACCAGCGAGTCAGCTCCCAAACCAAAATGTGTGACGGAAGGTATTGACGACAAGTAACCTTTTGCCGAATAATGCTCGTAAATTTGGTGCTGCTCTCCATGGGTGATCATTATTTTGGTTCCGTAGGCATCGATATTGTTCGGTGGGCCTTTAACTGATACTTTTAGAAATCCATGATTATCGATGTCATTGGTATGGTTCTCATAAACGAATGCTTTTTGGTTGGTGTTGTTGACGATGAGGTCCAAATCGCCGTCATTGTCCAGATCTGCATATACCGCGCCGTGAGAAATACTCTCTTTATTCAACCCCCAATCATTAGTCCTGTCTCCAAAATTGAGCTTACCTTGGTTTTGGTACATATAGTTGGGAATAGAAACAGGACCTAATTTAGCTATCTGATCCAGGTATTTTTGTATTTTATAGTCATTACTGCCAAAGGTGGAAACGTTTGAGGACATATAATTGATGAAATCGAGATGGCCCATATCCCGCATGTAACCGTTTGTTATATAGAGATCGCGGTATCCGTTATTATCAAAATCTGCCAGCAGGGGAGACCAACTCCAGTCTGTACTGCTAATTCCTGATAAGCATGAAATCTCACTAAAAGTGCCATTGCCATTATTGAGTTGAAGGGTATTTCTTGTGTATTGTGGGAGATAGCCCCTTTTTAACATTAAGTCGAACTTTTTATAATTGTTGCCCGGTAACATTATTTTTTGCCGGTAAGCATCTTCCGGGAGCATATCCAATTGTACAATATCCGGATATTGATCTCCATTGAAGTCTGTGATATCGATGCCCATGCCCGCAAAACTTGTATGGTCTAACATCGTAGTAGCCATATCTTTGAAACGGCCATTTTTTTGATTGATATACAAAATATCATTCGACAGAAAATCATTGGATACATAAATGTCAGGCCAACCATCCATATTTATATCCGAAATGGCAAGTCCCAGACTGTAGCCTTCAATGAGAATCCCGGCTTCTTTTGAAACGTCTGTGAATGTGCCGTTATCATTGTTTCTTAGCAATATATCTGTTGAGGCAGCTTCCCCTTTTATATGGCGCTCTTTTATATTGTTAACAGTATGGGGATCGAAGTTTGAGGGGTTTACTATCAGGAAAACATCCAGGTCACCATCCAGGTCATAATCAAAAAAAGCAGCTTGTATGGTCTGCTTGTCAATGTCCAATCCATGGACTGAAGCGGATTCCTCGAATTTGAGATTACCGGTGTTAATATACAGTCTGTTTGTTTTATCTGCATTCGGCGGTCCGGAAACATTGATGTATATATCCTGAAGCCCATCTTGATTGACATCCACAATACTGACACCTGTCTCCCAACTATTATGCTTTAACAGACCGGCACGCTCTGTTATATCCTTAAATACCATAGCGCCTTGATTCAAATAGAGTCTACCCGGAACCTGGTTGCCAGAAAAATACAAATCTATTAACCCATCATTATTGAAATCTCCGGCCCCTACGCCTGCCCCATAATAAAGATGGGGGTAGTTGTATGCGTTTAACGAATCCGTTTCGGAAATAGCATTAATAAAGTGAATGTTCGTCTTTGATGGAGCTAATAGCTCAAAACGTTTTTTCTTGCATGAGGACAATAAGAAAATGCCTAAAACAAGTGTGGTAAAATAATAAATAACAATGCCTGCTTTCATTAATCAAAAACTACAAAAATGGGGAACAAAGCCCCATTTTTGCTTACTTAAATTATAACAACTAAATCAAACTTCTGAATCTGAATCGAACAATTATCGAAAACTTTTAATATCCCGGATTCTGTTGAAGCGCACCGCCGGATCTGGTGATTTCTTCAGAAGGGTATGGGAAGTGATTCAGGCGATCTTGCCATTGTGTTCCAAAAACTTCCGGTCCAATACCCCATCGCTGTATATCGAAAAAGCGTTGCCCCGCTTCGAAAGCCAGTTCCACCCTTTTTTCATAACGCATTGCTTCAGTCGGATCCGAAATAGAGGTGGGCCCCATACCTAAAGTCGCCCTTATTTCATTATTAATTATATTCATGGCATCGCCAGACCGTCCCACTTCAATAAGCGCTTCAGCATATAGTAAGAGCATTTCCGCATAACGATAAAAACGGTCATTATTATAGTGACCACGACCGTCAAGTACACCTTCGGGCGTTATACCTCTTGGTCCTAAATACTTTTTTATGTGAACACCCTGGGTGTAATCATAGGTAAATCCGTTGTCATCGGTAATTTCGCCAAGTGTGTATGGAAAGGTCTCCCCGGTTCTGGTAACATAATCCTCACCTTCAGCATACACCGTAGCGGTCTTTCTCGGATCGCCTGGTTCAAACAGATCGGCAAATGCTTGTGTGGATTCATACAGGCCCCGGCTTTCAAAAGTAAAACTTATACCATTTGCGTTGTACTGGCGTCCGGGAAAAGCATCTCTGTGTGCGTGTGTCCAGTAAAGCCGCATGGTATGTTGTACCGCAGGTTGGTTTCCCTGACCACCTGGCTGTGCCTCCAAAACCCAAATATTGACAGCCCCCGGATTATCCCCGAATTGTAATTCGAAAATTGTACCGGCATTGTTTTCCGCATCAGCGGCAAAATTATCTTCATAATTTGAAAGAAGCATAAATGGGCCATTCGTCCTGACAGATTCAAAAGCGGTGATGGCCGCATTCCAATCCTTCTGCCATACGTTTACTTTTCCAATATATGCCATTGCCGCCCATTTTGAGGCTCTTCCCAAATTTTCCGGTCCCCACTCGTCCCGTGTAGGAAGATTATCGAAGGCAAACTGAAAATCGTCGATGATTTGGTCGAGAATTTCAGCTTCATCGCTGTTGCCGACTACCGATGACTCAAAATCAACAATTCTTTTTGTGATTAAGGGAGGGTTGCCCCAAAATTTGACTGCTTGAAAATGATAGAAGGCCCGTAAAAACCTGAGCTCTCCTTCTAAACGATTAGACTGATCTTCGGTGATTACCTCTCTTTGAACACCGTCCGGTAGTCGTTCCAAAACTAAATTTGTCCTGGAAATACCCTCGTAGATAAATTTATAAACCCTGTCCAATGGTCTGAGTGAAGGATCGAAATTCAAGTCATTATATTCTTGCAAACCTGTGATAGTGGCTTCCTGTGTTTCCCATGTGGTAGGTTGTACATTATCGGAGGGCGCTAGCAACACCTTAAATATTGGAGACCAAACATTCAATGCGGAACTGGAAGCTTGATACAATTTGTTCCACGGACTGTAAGCTGATAACGTAATGACGTCATACTGCTCAAAGTTATTATAAAAACTTTCCTCATTGGGTCTATCCAATGGTACCAGATCAACATCGGCGCAAGAAAGCGCGAAAAAAATCAGTGTTAACAGTAAATACTTCTTTTTCATAACAATTCAAGATTAAAGCGTTGCTTGTATACCAATTTGAAATATCCTTGGAGCGGGGGTTCGGCCGGAGTCATTGCCATTGACAATAGGGGCATCACTAGCCAGGTCTGAGTTAAATGTGGAACCTACGGTGATTTCGGGGTCAAGACCTGAATAATCCGTTATAGTGAACAGGTTCTGTCCGGCGACGTAAAATCTTAGATTATTGACCACACCATTGAACAAGGTATTTAAATGTTTTTGTGGGATAGTATACCCAATTTGTAAGTTTCTGAGCCGGAAATAGTCACCATCTTCGATCCACCTGTCAGATGTACGGGCATTACCGTTGGGATCTGTAGCCGTTGCCCTTGGAAATGTATTGGATTGATTCTCAACGGTCCACCGCTGTAAAGTGGATACGGATTGATTGGAGGTATTGCGCATCCTTTCCAGTTCATACCTGCCGCCATTCAACAATTGAACATCTCCAACACCTAAGAAAACAGCCTTAAAATCAATATTTTTATAATTGGCGTCTATATTGAAGCCATAGTAGTATCCTGGAATGGATTTTCCAAGCACTGTTCTGTCTTCACCGTTGATTACACCGTCATTATTGAGGTCCTTGAAGCGTATATCTCCAGGTTCTGCCCCGATTTGAGTGGCATGCGACCTGATTTCTTCCCTGTTTTGAAAAATGCCATCAGTGACCCAGCCATAGAAAGAACCTATAGGATCTCCTTCCCGGGTAATATGGGTGTCCACCAATTGATCGGAAGCTGCCCGTATTATTACGGCATCATCGTTTTCCAATGCTTCGACATTATTATTTAAGGTAGTGAGGTTACCCCCTATATTAAAGTTGACCTGATCAATATTGAAATTGTAATCCACAAGAACTTCAAAGCCCTTATTGGAAACCTCACCCGCATTGATCAATACCTCCTGGAAACCGGAACCACTTGTACCAGGGGGTTGTACAGACAACAAAATATCCTCTGTCCTTCTATTAAAGTATTCAATGGTAAAATTGAGCCTGTCATCGAACAAGCTGGCATCGATACCGAAGTCTGTTTGATTCACGACCTCCCACGTTAATGTGGAAGAGGTTAAACCAATCGGCACCGGCGTGTTGACAGCCCTTTGATCCTCACCGATAATAACCGAGGAAAAAAGGTTAAGGCTTGCCACATAGGCAAAATTGTTCCCGGTAAACTGATTTCCCGACTGTCCCCAGCCCCCTCTTAATTTTAAGGAACTTATGATATTGGTTGCCGGAAAAAAGCTTTCATTGGCTACATTCCACCCTACGGAAAAAGATGGGAAAGTTTGACTTCTGAATCCCGGGGCAAAACGACTTGATTCATCATTCCTGACATTTGCTGTAAGCAGATATCTATCATCAAAATTATAAGTCAATCTTCCTAACCATCCCCTGATGACCCATTGATCGAAGCTCTCCCTTGAAGGGTCGATGCTATCGGCACCGCCGGTAGTTCTCAAATCCGGAAATGGAAGACCGGTTGCAGCAGCCAAGACCTGCTCAAATTCGAATGTTGTTTCCTCATACCCTGCCAAAAGACTTACAGCGTGTTTTCCAAAAGTGTTGTTATAGCTTAAGGTTTGGGTAAGGTTGGTGGTAAAACTACGGCTTAGATTTCTGCTAAACCCGCTGTCGTTATCCCCTCCTGATGGTCCTAATCTTCCATCGATAATGCCTGTCCTGTACGAAGAACCATTGCCATTTAACTGGGTGATACCACCTGAAAGCCGGTACTTAAGGTTTTTGAAAAGCGTTATTTCTCCATAGATATTGCCAACGATATTGAATACGCTACCTTCAAAACCACTTATCCTGCTATCGCCCAAGGCAGCAATATTTTCTGTGGTGGCGACGGCCTGCCCCGCAGTGATCGTGTTTACTTCATTATACCCTAAGATGCCATTTTCATCGAAAAGCTGAAAAAATGGCGCCGATCTGGCAACAAGAGGCCAATGGGCCACCTGACCATTTCCATAACGGGGAGTAAACGAGCTATTCCTTCCAATTTGCAGGGATTCTCCTATTTTAAGCCACTTTCCTATATTAAAATCAGCATTCAATCGTAAGGTATACCGCTCAAATTCACCGGGTCTTGCGGAAGACTCTTGTTTAAAGTAATTAGCAGTAAGCGCATAATTTGATTTAGCGGTACCTCCCGAAACACCGAAATCGTGTGATTGTATGGAAGCCATATCGGACAACCCTTCTTCCTGATGATCGACAAACGGGGCATCCCGGAATGTACTGAAATCGTTGCCCATTGCCGCTTGCAAGTCAATGTAATCATTGACGGATAACATATCGTAGGTATCAGGATTCTGTTGCAGACCATAATAGCCATTGTAGGTTACCTGTAATTTTCCTTTCTGGCCTCTTCTTGTCGTCACAATGACCACACCATTGGATGCCCTAGCCCCATAAATGGCTGCCGCAGATGTTCCCTTAAGCACATCGATCGATTCAATATCATTGAGGTTTAGTAAGGCGCTTGGATTTCCAACATAAGGAAAACCATCCACTACCCATAGGGGTTGGTTATCTCCTATGGTACCGGTACCCCTGATACGAATATTGGTAGAAGCACCAGGCTCCCCATCTGTATTGATCACTTGAATACCGCTTGTTTTTCCCGCTATTAGCTGGTCAACCGTGGTAAAAGCACCAGGGGTCTTATCATCCAGTTTTATCTGACTGATGGATCCCGTTAAATCCGATTTTTTCTGAACGCCATACCCTACAACTACAATTTCATCCAATTGAGCGGCATCCTCCTGTAAAACAATCACATAATTATCGTTTGCCGTTAGGTTTATCTCCTGGGTAACATAACCGATGTATGAAACTATAAGAGCGGTTGTTCCATCCGGGACGCTCAGTTGAAAATTACCATCGAGATCAGTGGATGTTCCTATCTCCAGGTATTCTTTTACTGCTACTGTGGCCCCGGGCAATGGACTTTGATTATCAGTAACTTGCCCTGTTATTGTACGTTCTTGTCCATATAGCAATCCGGAAAATAATATTCCTGCGACAGTCAAAAAGGTATAAAGTTTTCTATAGGTCTTCATTATTTTGTTGGTTGGTGATCCAAAAATTATGATTGCTCCAATAATTGTTCGATTAATAAATATTGCTTATGCTAGATGATTTCCGGCTTATAGTTGATTATATAGTGCTTCTATCTCTTCCGGGTCCAATACAAAATCAAAGAGGTATGTTTCTCCGATTGTTCCGTCGAAATCCACTCCATAAGTACCGGTACCGTCCTGGGCGATATTGATGGGAAAACCACTGTTCATGTCGCCAATAGCGCTCATATCCACGCTCGATACAAAAGAACCGTCCTGGTAAACAGCCATTTGACCATCACGATCAAAGGTGGCTGCCAAAAGGTGCCATGCACCATCATTAATTTGAGTACCATTGGCATCGACCCTGTTACCTTCACCATCCCCTAAGTTCACCTTCCAACCACTGTCGCCGAGGAATGAGAGGACGAAACCTTTGTTGCCACCACCTCCCCAGTTCTTGTCACTGATGATAGCGGGATCATTGGCGGTTGAGGTTGTTTTTACCCATACGGCCACCGAAAAGTCATTTCCATATCTGAAAGAGAGGGCATCGGTGGGATCTTCAACGGTAACAAATTGCTCAGGGGTAAACTCCCTGATGACCATACCATTTTCAACTTGCGGAACAACATCCCGATTGTCGATGCTAAAGGTGGTCAATTGTTGATTTATGTCGATGTATTTGAAACCGCTGCCCATTTCTCCGGCCTGTAGTTTTATTTCATCCTCGCTCAGGAGATACTTTGACAAGACAACACCACCGACTTTTCCGCCGAACCATGAACCATAAGAACCCGTTCCATCTTGGCCTACGTTAATGGGCAGGCTACTGTCCATATCTCCGACATTGGACATATCTACGCTGGCAAGATTTAAGCCGTCCTGATAAACTGTCATATCCCCATCTCTATCAAAGGTTACTGCCAGATGATGCCACAGGCCATCATTGATGGTACCTCCGTTGACATCGGCCCTATTGCCGCTGCCGTCACCGACATTAACCTTCCAATTACTGCCCAGAAAAGCAATAACAAAACCCATGTTGCCACCGCCTCCCCAGTTTTTGTCTGAAATGATAGAGGGGTCGCTGTTTGTGAATTCGGTATTTACCCATAATGAGATAGAGAAATCATCATTATGAGTAAAATCAAACTCTCCGTTATCTTCGGTTAAGGTCAAAAACTGTGTTGTCCCATTTACCTCAATAAAAGAACCAAAATCGTCCACCCCTGAACCTGTAAAATCACCCGTAAATGAAACCTCTGACCTTTGAAAAGGGCTGTTAGCAGTGAAAAATATGGGTGTCGATTTGGCAGATTCATGGTTCACTTTGTAGAAGGCCCTGTGCTCTGAAGGAGAGGTAAAGCCATCCTCTCCTGCATTGTCGTATGTAACATAGAAGGCAAATTCACCGGAGTCACCTTCAGGAATGCCCAGTGCATTTATAGAAGATGTCCAGGTGCCCACATAACCCCTTTCAGTATCTTGAAAGGTGTCAATACTACCAATAACTGTTGTCGTGCCTACACGTTCTACCTCCACTTTCGCAGGCCTGCCTTGTGTAATGACCTGTACCACCACAGGCTGTTCCAACAAGAAAAATTCTTCTTGTGCGGGGTTGTAGTTGAGCGCTGCTAGTTCAGCCTCGGTGTATGCGTTTCCCGTACCAGGGTTGATGGATATGAATGTAATTTCACTAATTCCTTCGAGTCTTGTATCCGGGTTGTATTTAACGGAGTCATCTTCGCAATTAGTGAAAAATAACAGCGCTAAGAAGGCAAAAAGCATTTCAAATGGCAGCAGATTTGATTTTAGACTGGGGAATTTCATAAGTCGAAATATTTTGATTTGCTCAAAAGTTATTTTAAATGATAAATTTGAAATGATTAAGTAGTCAAAATGAATACATCAAACATAGCAGAAAATCCAATGCAAAATTTACAAATATTAAAGCTTAATGATTCCCTAACATGGTGATTATTAGGTCAAAGGAGGAATACAATTTAAAAGAAGCATTACTTATTTGTAACTTTTATAAGTTTTTGCTTATTGGATAAGTATATTTTTTGACAACATTTTATTGCCAAAATGAGCTTTTTGACGCTTTTTTTGTAAAATTTTGATATGATTAAAATATGAAAATTCGGTAAAGCGAATTTTCATATTTGTAAAAAAAAGGGACTAAATCACAGTCGCATTAATTTTGAGAGGAAATGATTGAATTAATAAAAAATTCACAAATTATTTACTATTTGTAAACTTTGCTATTTACAACTTTCAAGCGTTTTGAATCATTACTTATAAAATAAATAATGCATTCGGGCCTTCATACCATTTCTGGTAAGGCTACAAGGCTGGCAGAGACTTAAAAAGTATTCGAGATCAATTGTAACCCGTCCGATTTCTGTTAAGGCCACAGATCTGTTTCGCCTTAATTTAATTAAACCAATAGGTGAGGTGCGCTCGGTCAGCTTCCACTTGCGAAACGGTTTACGGAGCCTCATGCATTACGGATTTATAAGGCTTTGTGAGGGATCTTCCTATTGGCCTATTCTCGAATTTTCCCGGAAGATTTAAAACGGCTGCATGCCCTTAAAGCATTGATAAAAGCCGCTTAGTCCTTTTTTTGATTGAAATTAGTGGTCTTTTTTCTTTCTATTGTTTTATCGGACCTTAACTTTGTTTAATTCAAAACAAAAAAACAGTGAGGATTGAATAACAAAGCTATATGGAAAATATCGAATAAGCCCTTAAACAAGCAAGAACAGGAGATTTTTGAAGTGCTAAACCCGGTATTTGAATTTGAAAGTGTCACCAGTTCCAGGCTGTCCCCATCCGGCAATCCGGTAGAGGAAATCTCCGGATTAAGCATAATGATTAATAAAGCTGACAGATGTTACATCGAGATATAAGCATTCTACTCAGGATTATATGGAAAAATAAAAGCCAAAATCTCATAAATGTTTTTGTCTTGTTTGTTGGCATGGTATCAGCCATAATCATTGCTAAATATATAGGATATTCATTAACGTATGATAATTTTCATATTAATCAAGACAATATCTTTCAGCTTTCCCAACTTGAGATAAAAAATGGCCATACCATTTATGAGGGGAAATTAACTTATCCGGGAATAACCATCATTTCTCGTCATACTATTCCGGAAATTGTTAACCACACAAAATTTGATCGAAGTGTTGAAACTTTGATAATGGTCTCGGATAAGGAAGGTGATTTGATATCCTATAATGAGCATAGGATCTTTCGCGTAGACTCATCATTCTTGCCAATGTTTACATTTAAAACTGTGCATGGAAACCAAAAAAATGCTTTGATGAATCCAAATTCTGCGGTCATTACAAAATCGATAGCAAAAAAATACTTTGGTGATAAGAACCCCATTGGTCGCTCGATCATAAGCAGGGTTCCCTGGGGCCGTAAAGAGCATTGGAAGATCACATGTGTTTTAGAAGATCCGCCTAAAAATTCAAATATCAAATTCGACATTCTTTTTTCAAGCTCATATCCTGAAAACTTATGGAATCATCCAGTCAATAACCAGTTTATTCAGACAAACGGTCCCATCAGTATTAATGATTTGTCCGATAAAATCTCAAATCATATCTCCGATCAAACTGTATTTAAAAACAAAGGGTCTCAGATTTCCATCGGCCTTACGCCATTAATACCTAAACTAAGCTCATTTGAGCTTATGCTTGTCTATGTAGGCTTATTTATTTTGATTTTATCCTGGATTAATTTCATCAATTTTTCAATTGCTCAGTCTCTAAACAGGTTCAGCGAGATATTCATTAAAAAAGCGCTGGGATCAAAAAATGCACAATTAGTAAGACAATTTATTCTTGAGTCCTTATTTGTGCATGGTATGGCATTTTTTTTAACTGTATTTTTTCTATTTCTGGCCTATGACTACTTCATTGAGCTTACCGGGAATCATCTCTTACCTCTTTTTAGTGATGTTCTTCATATTAATAGTTTGTTCTTAGGTCTTTTTATATTCGGATCAATGATTACTTCTGCTTATCCATCCTTCTTTTTAGTATCTAAAAAGATTTCAGGTGTATCCATGGTTGGTAAAGTCAAAACCTCAAAAGGTCAAAGAATGAGGAAATGGTTGGTTGTAACACAATACACGATAGCATCCATACTGATTATTGGAGTATTTGTCATTTCATCACAACTGAACTACATGAAGGCCAAAGAATTAGGATTCAGATCGGAAAATAAGTTAATTATTAAGCCACCAAAAGATAGCGGCAGCAGCAGAAGGATAAAGATGGATTATATTAAAAATGAATTATCTGAATTTCCATGGATAAGCAGCATTACCTCATCAACGACAATACCCGGACAATCCTATCGACGTGAAGTCAACTTTTCAAAAGTCGGTTCGGGTGATAGTGTTATGCTTTATGTAAACGGGGTCGATGAAAACTATTTAAACACCTATGGCATTCATCTTTTAACCGGTACTGATTATTCCAAACGCGGCAGTGCTTCATCCAATGAAACCAAAGTGATAATCAATGAAATTTCAGCACAGGCTTTAGGTTTAAGCCCTACCCTGGCAATAGGGGAACAGTTGTTTGATTATGATGCTAAGAAAACCTATACAATTATTGGAGTAATAGACAATTATCATAAGACTTCTTTAAGAAATAAGATCGAACCTATGATTCTAAAGTTTAATCCCGGACGCGGGTATATTACCTTGAACTTAACTCCGACCGAACCCTCCTCTCTCAAAGATATAACTGAAGCACTGAATGATGTTTGGCAAAATGCCTACAGTGATCAACCCTTTGAGTATTTTTTACTGGAAGATAAATATTATGAACAATATAAAACCGAAGATAGCTTCTTTAAAGTTTTTAGCATTTTCACTTTTATTTCCATTGCTTTAGCCAGCATTGGACTTATTGGATTGGCACTTTTTGAAGCAGCTAATAGCAAACTGGAGGTTGGAATAAGAAAAACTTTTGGTGCGTCAACTAGCGCCATTTTACTCTTATTTTTTAAAAGATACTTTATTTTGCTACTTATGGCCACTGTTATTGGTGTCCCGGTCTCTTTCTATATAATGGAATTATGGTTAAGTGATTATAGCTATAGAATTTCAATTAGTCTTAGACACATTCTTCTACCTTCCATTATTCTATTGACAGTTGCATTTAGCACCATTTTATCCCAGATGATTAAATTGAGTCAAATAAATCCAATAAAAGTTCTTCGGGAAAAGTGATTAGTTAGCAAACTTGAATCAGGTGTAGCTCTCCTTTCATTAAAGAAGTATTGACTAATGACCAATTCCCCACCCGATTTTGCTAAAAGACTTGCCTATGAGCTTTGTGAACGAACTTAAATACCAATTTAGAAAGGCAGGTCTCCAAAAAATCCTGTATTCAACAGGCCGGAAGTATTCAAAATACCCTTCAAACTATCCAGGATTTAAATATTCAGGTATCTGGAAATCCCTTTATCCAAAATACTACCCTGAGTTTGAGGCTTTTCTGGATTCTGCCGAAAACCTTGATTTTTCCAGGTATTCAATTCGACTTCCTGAATCGCCAATGTACCGTATCAATGCTTTAAAAGGATATAACCGAATTGAGATATATGTAAATAATGAGAATGCAACACTTAACGGCGAGATTGTATCAAAAGAAAAGCTCGAACAGATTGTTTACCAATTCATAAAAAACTATTCTCCCAATTATGTAGTCATTTTTAATGTAGATGATCAGGTAACTTATGGCCGATACATTGAATATCTAGATTTGATCTATGCTCGAATAGACCAGCTTAGAAATGAAATGTCTCTCGATCTCTATAAACAGCCTTTCGATTACTGGTATTGGGGAGAAGAACTCGATACCATAAAATTCAGGTATCCACGACACATTATTGAATGGACTCAAGAAGAAAAAAGACTTATTAAACTTATGTAAAAAAGCTGGTAACAGGCGCTAAAAATCTATAGACTAACGGGCTACAAACAAATGGTATTTGATCAAATCATTTTTTCTACCCTCCATTCAAGCTTTTTCATCCCCAAATCCACATAAAAATTAAAAGCCTGCGCCAAGAGCTCTTTATCATTCTGCTTACCCATCCAAATTGTACAATACCATATAGTTTTGAGATATTTTTAGAGATCGATATATTTGGCTTATGGAACATAAAACCAAACCTCAGGCAAAGCATATGGGAAGAAAGATCGGCCGTATGTGGGAGATGCTTGACATCAAGCAGGATGTGGTGGCCGATAAGTTAGGGGTCAGCCAGCAGACCATCTCCAAAATTGAGCAAAGTGAGAATGTGGATGAAGCCACGCTAGAAAAAATGGCCAACGCTTTGGGCGTCAATTCGGATGCCATTAAAAATTTCAGTGAGGAAGCTGTTTTCAATCAAATTCACAATACTTTAAACGATAATAGTTCTTTAGTTAACTACCAATGTACTTTTAACCCCTTTGAAAAACGGGCAGAGGCGATGGAAGAAAACAAAAAATTGTATGAAGAATTGTTAAAAAGTGAAAGGGAAAAGGTGGCAATGCTGCAAAGGCTTTTAGAAGAAAGGAAGTAATCTGACTTAGCCATTATACCCGATGCACCAAGCAGATAACAGAACTATAAGTGAAGTGATTATTGGCGATGGTAGACCTTTTCTGGTTTTTACTGGCCTAATTCTCATTCTGTCGGGACTTCTCGTTATTGTCCAATCACTAAGTGGATATTTTCTACCGCATGACTCAGCGTTTATAGGCCTTACCGCTGCTGAACTTTGGAATTTCAATGAAGGTCGAATTAACTTATTCATGTTTCATGATCGTGTGGCTTTTGGAGGGTCAATAATTGCTGTCGGATCATTGTACATGTGGCTTGCAGAATTCCCTTTGAAAAATAAAGAGGCATGGGCATGGTACCTCTTCCTATTATCCGGAATAGTAGGATTTGGGAGCTTTCTCACCTATTTAGGTTATGGGTATTTAGATTCTTGGCACGGAATTGCCACAATTTTGCTTCTTCCTTTCTTCATCGTTGGAATGGTTAAATCATATTCGAGGCTGGAGAATAAGGGCATCAAAGATCTCTTTAAGGCATCTGAAAAGTTTGACCTCAAAACAAGCTATGGAATTGGAAAGGCGCTACTGCTGTTTACTTCATCAGGACTTGTCTTAGGAGGCCTTACAATTATGACTATTGGCATGACAACGGTTTTTGTACCGCAAGACCTTGCTTTTATGAAAATCACGGTATGCGGCCTTAACAGGGTGAATGAAAATTTGATTCCTTTAATTGCTCATGATAGAGCATCATTTGGAAGTGGTGTAGCGACCATTGGACTTTTATTCTTCTTTAGCATTAGACGATCCGAACCCACAGTAAACCTTAGACAAGTCGTCTTTATTGGAATGACAGCAGGGTTTGGTTGTGCTGTTGGAGTTCACTTCATTATAGGGTATACCGACTTTATTCACCTATTACCGGCTTACATAGGTTTGGTAATTTGTTACTTAGGCTTGATCTTAATACGGCATAAGTCGCAACTGGCTAGCAAACAGTGAACTCTACATGAAATCCTGTAGTAATATAACCTATTGGAGAAATGAGATCAGAAAAAAATAAGTTTAAAAAATTTTATTTTTACGGTAGCGTTCTCTGGCTGCTATTGCTAATCATATTTTTTACCGGGAAATATTTTATTGAGTCGTATGAAAGTCATAATAGTAATATCGATTTTCTGGATGGTCTCCTAAGCATTGTGCGGACTTTTGGATTATTTGGTATCCCAATAATATTTGTTCTTTCATTTTTTCTTCGAATAGCAGAATATTTTATCCGGAAAATTCCAACCAGACATAAATAGTCTTACAAAATGCTGACTTTTGAATCAAAAAATATTTGTATATTAAAATTTAATACCTATCTGAAATCGGAGATAAAATCGTTGGTTGGATTTACTGATGATAGACATATTAGACACAAAATAAGCGAGCAAGACGGACACAGAAATTACAAGATGTTTGAAAAGAAAAAGGAAAGCAAAACGACACAACTCTCTAAGGACTTCAAAAGTGCATTAAGACATTTCGCATATTACTATACGAATGGAACATTGCAATATGTTATAGGGGATGAAAACCTGCTGAAAGGGGTTGATTATCGCGAGGATTTAAAGACTGAAGCAAGTTTGGTGTGAACAAGCATATGCAATTTTTTCTAATAATATTGAGATGCACGAAGCTGGCAAAGTGCTTAATTTAACACATTCCATGAAAAGAGCTGCTCAGTGGATACGATTTGCTTGCAGAAATCAAGATGATGATTATGAAGTAGAACCAGATTTTGAAGTCTGGGAAGTTGAATGGCATTAATTTCTGGATATAAGCTTAAAAGAATATACAGAATCAATTAGTGAAACTACCATGATAAATCTGGCAATTGCAGATTATATAAGCCGTTCAAAAAGTATTATAAGACACCGGGAATACCATTCAATATACATAAGATTTAGAATAGCTATAATCAGGGTAAGTAACATTGAATTATATTTAATTATGTTGTATGTTATTAATCAGACCCAAATGAAAAATGTTTTATTGACTTTCATCATAACATTCGTTGAGTTTACTGCATGTGCACAAGGAAGTTGGGATATTGGATACATAGAAGTTGACTCTATACGGATTTCTGATGTTGGTAGGGCTGTGAAGTTAGATTTCAAGCATATTTGGGCTGAACAAGGTGAGCCGAGATCAAAATCGATCAGAAAATATGTTACCCCTGAAGACACTAATCAAATCATTG
>NZ_JBXEQE010000038.1:0-59934 GCF_056858335.1 Agaribacillus sp. DX54 | reverse complement strand
TATGTTTATTGAGACGCCCGGCTATGGCACACGGTGCACCACCATTATGACTATCGACCGGCAAAATCTTGTGACATTCAGGGAAGTTTCTTATATTCCTGAAGGTGAATTTTCAACTTCCTTTCAAATACAATAACCCTGATTACGAATTTTTAACCCTTTTTCTCCTGAAGGTGATGGGCACATATGCTTCAGTGGGCAGGCCTGTCTGATATAAACCCCAGTCACTGTCATACCCTTCGATAATCTCTCGCAGGCAATCCACGCGCTTGTGATAGGAAGATTTGCAATCCTTCCAATAGAAGATCTCCACCCGGTAATTGTATTGCTGCTTAATACCATTAATCTTAACCTCCACTTCAATCTCTTGTTCTCCGGAGATCTGGGGAATTTGAATAGCAATGCTCATAGCATAAGTAATTACACATTGACCAGGATATGAATGTTTTGAAAAATAGCACAACTAATATGCCACAAGAATAACTATTTGATAAACAGGAAGTTATTGCAGAAATTATAAATCATAATTGTTCAAAACTGTGCACCGGTGTTTCATCTTAATACATCTTTGGTATTTAGTTAAAACTACCCTACCTCAATATGGCCCTTCCATGAAAAGACTGATCATTTCCATCCTGTGATTTAACCACCAGCTTGTAAAGATAGACTCCTGAGGGTTGTGTATTACCTTTTTCATTTTTACCGTTCCATTCCAACTCATAAAAACCGGGTTCGAATTCGCCGGAAGCCAGGGCTTTGACCTTTTGTCCCATCAGGTTAAAGATACTTAACTCCAACTGGTAATTGGCCGGATTTTTGGCTAAAGTAAATGGAATGTGTGTAAAGTTGGTGAATGGGTTAGGATAACTTTGCCCCAGATAGATGCTTTCGGGCTGCAAATTATCATCGATAAACTCCTTTGTGCCATAATAGGCCTTAAAGACCCTGGAAGAAGATAAATCGACCTCATAAGAAGTGGTATTCAGCATATCGATCACTTTACCATTCCCTATATCATAAAGGTACAGTTCTTTATCGCCAACTTGCTCACTGACATCGCCCCATTGCATGGTGGCAAAGCCTGATGAAGCTTCGGTGGCTACCGAAAACTCCCAAATCTCAGATGATGCAACGGGGCGAATGTCCTTGGCTAAACTTTTTTGGAAATGTTCAGGATGATCGAATTTTAATTCAATATTGTTAATAAAATCAATTCCCGGGGAGGAAGATGCGTCGTAACGGTCATTGCCATAGCTCGCCCCGTTTTTCATGCCAAACCCATTGATCCTCGAACTGAACTGAGAGGTTAATAAATCTATTTTAACTTCCCAATCGCCTTGCTGGTTGGGCGTCGAGCCGGTATTGCTGGTAAAACGTCCGGTTTGGACACTATTATTTCTGATGACCGGTATCATAATATCTATGGTAACTTCAGACTCAACAAATGCACCGCCAAAAGCACGTAATACATCCGATTCCTGATATCCACCTCCCGGTTGATACTCTCTTAACACGGTTTTCACACCGTTGGGATCATTATTAAAACTGATGACATCACTCCAGGACACGTTGAAGTTATAAGGGCTTCCAATTTGATTCCACCCTTTCCTTAGTGGAATAACAAAAGGATCCTGCTTAGTGACCTGAGTGGTGATCCCCGGTCCTGTATCTACCGGGATCCCGGGTTCATTCTTAACAATCAACCAATAAGCATTACCGGGATCTATGGCATCTAATCCATCTTTATTTTCAACGTTTCCACCCCCCTGGAACCTGAACAATCGCCATTTTTCTTTATTATAAGTGAGAAAATCGTCTTCGAAGACTTCATCTGGTGAGCTATTATCCAGAACCAATGGAACAGAGACCATCTGATAATCACCACGGCTACCACCATACCTCAAATCATGAAAGATTAATCCGGGTTCAGCATACTGTTCATAGGTGTAAGCTACTTCAGTTTGAGTAACCAAACGGCCAATATCAGTAACATTGAAATAATACTCAAGCCCTATTGGATCTTGCAGGAACTCTTCCCTGTCGATGGTAAACTGATACAGTGACTCTTCGATTTCTTCGGCATTTCCCTGTGTAAACTCTTTATCAGACGATATGCCACGGTAGAAAAATTTTACCGGATTGTCCGTATTTAACTCGTCGTCAGTTACAACGACCCGGTAGTTAATAAATTGATCATTGGTGAGTAATAACGGGGGAGCATTATTATAGGCTATTTCAGGAAAGCGATTGCTGTTTACCACAATCTGCATTACAAATATGTTATTGTCCTCATTTAACTCCGGAATGTTGTTAGTTTTATCCACCACCACAATAATGTAATAAGTTCCCGCCGGAGTTGTTTCGGAGACCTTTAGTTCCTCACTGCGCCGAATTTTCTCAACACCGTCTGCACTTATCGGGCCAATAGGTAACAGACCGATTAAATCATCGGCACCGTCATCAAACACATCATCACCGGATATATAGAAGTTCAAAAAAGTCGATTCAACAACTTCATTACCATTATTTCTTATGGATGAATTCACTCGAAAGATTTGCCCTCTGCTCACTTCATTGATAGTGAGGGTCGCATTGGTGATTTCAAGGTCGGAAGCCCCGGACACCGTAACTTTGAATGTCCGGCAAAACGAGTTCACATTGGGTGGATCGCCGGGTCCTTCATCATTTACACATACGGTAATATTTGCTTCCCCTTCCAGATTGGGTTCGATGGTATAGGTCAGTAGGCCAAAATCATTGGCAGGATCAAAATCTACCAATATTTTGGCAGGGTCAACAATTGAAGGGTTGTCAGACGAAAAGGTAATACTGACGGGCTGATTTTCCTTGGGTCCTCCGCTGATTCCGGTGAGGTTTACAGGAGATGGCTCTTCCCCGAGATCAAAGATACCCTGATCAGGAATTTCATCTAAAGTGGGGGCATCGTTGATGGCATTGACGGTAATTTTGAAGGTTATTTCTTTTTGGTTGTCATTGGGTGGACTACCGGGACCTGTATCGGTTAACCTGATTGTGATATTGGCTTCTCCACTGGCATTCTCGATGGGTGTATACAGCAGCGTGCCTTCGGGGTCTCCCTGATTGTAGTTGACCGACAAACTGGTGCCTTCGGGATCGAACAAATCAGTGTTATCAGATATCAACGTAAACGTTAAATCCTGGGACTCGCCTGTTCCGGCAGTAATACCTGTCAGGGTCAAAGGATCCGGAGTGGCATCTTCATCTATGACAATATCACTGACCTGATCGATAGTCGGCTCTTGGTTTACCGGACTGACAACTACGTTAAAATTTTCTACCCTTGTTCCTCCCTCGCTATCCGTAACGGTAACCAGGATCGTACTCGATCCAAATTGATTTGGGAGAGGGGTATAACATACCTGCCCGGTGGCATCCGGAGAAGTGTATTTAACAGTAATTGGCGGATCGTTGGGAATAAGGCTGGTATTACTGGAGCCTGCCGAAACAGAAAGTGTCTGATTCTCGCCCGGACCTGCACTGATCCCTGACAGTGAGACACATTGCTCCCCTGCGTTCACAAAAATAGTACTGGGATCCGGAATCGGATCCAGGGTCGGGTTGTCGTTATCCGGATTGACCACCACCGTAAAAGTCCTGCAAAACTGATATACATTAGAATCTGTCTGGGGGCCGTTATCGGCAACGCAAACCTGAATATCGGCTGTGCCTGATGCATTAGCGACGGGAGTATATCTCAGTACGCCTGTGTTATTGGGACTGGTATATTCCACCGGGGCGATGGTGAGTAGTCCTGTGGAAACAGTATTAGCCGTCACAGTCAGGATCTGCGTTTCATTGGGGCCCGCATTAATGCCGGTAAGATTGATGACTTGTTCTCCCGCATCTTCAATAATGGGGGCCGGACTGGGAATAACACTCAGTAATGGCGCATCATTGATGGGAGCTACATCGACCGCAAATGTGGCATCTTCTGATAATCCATCGGGATCTGTGGCTCGAATGGTGATGGACGCAATGCCATGAGCGTTGGGACTGTAGTCCAGTGTGAGTGTCCCTGCCGCATTATTAATGATAATGTTAGAAAATAATCCCGGAATATCGGGAGGCACTTTTGAAAAAACAAGTTCAGAATCCGCATTGTCCGGATCTGCAAAGTGGTCCCAAAGATTTATGACAGTGTTGGGATCGTCTTCATTTACATCCACATTCGGTATGCCTGATGTAGTCGGCTTATCATTTACTGCATTAACGGTCACTGTAAAAGTTGTACTGGTAGATCCGTTATCGGTATCCGTTGCACTCACTGTGAGATCGGCGGTTCCAAAGGCATCATCGGCGAAATCGAGTGTCAAAACGCCATTGGTAGGGTTTATGTCGGTGCTGTTAAATAATGGAGCATTTGTATTGTTATCAACGGCAAAAACAAGATCTTCATCCTCGTCTTCGGCATCTTGAAATACATTAAACAACTGAATAGTAAAATTCGGAGCATCTTCTTCGACCGTGACATCGTCGATGTCCCCATTGACTAAATTCGGGGGTGAATTGTCAGTTACCACAGTCACTATTTTTGTGTCTGAGCCGGTTAAGTTGTCATCAAAAACTGAAAAAGTAATTTCCCTGTCTCCTCCGGTCGGGTTAACTCCTGCACCATTGACATATTGTAAGGAAGCAAGCACAGTCTGATATTCTGATACCGGTCGGTTCCCGTTCAATTCCATAACACCGGTGTCCTCATCAAATATACCGGTTATGCCAGTATCCGCCTGTATAAAGTTCAATATATCCTCCCCTTTGATATAAGTATCCGTAAAGGCAACCGTTCCGGAGCTAAGATCGGTATTATCAACATCGCTGACTGTAACGCCACCGTCAATAACAACAAACGTTTTCACGGAAGACTCCACATACGTAGTTTTCCCGGTAGTATTGTTTACCTGAGGTTCATCATTCACAGGAGTAACATTAATCGTCATGGTGTAGGTGTCTACACTTTCCTCACCTACATTATTCCGGACTTTAAAAGTAAAAGTGGTGTAAGAAGTACCAAAATCATTAGGGCCCGGCGTAAAAACCAGGGTAGTAACATCAGCAACCAGGTCGTTCGCCGCAACGGCTCCAACTCCGTTTATTGTCAATAATCCATTAACAGGCAGGGTGACGACCCTGATGCCTGCAAAATCGGCACCATCAATATATGTAAAAGGAAAATCCGGCACCGGTAACCCAACAAAATTGTATGCCACATCTTCATCGGTTGTCACTGAAGCATCTGCGCTGGTCGGTGGATTAACTATGGCTCCTCCCACATTCATATTAATGGTCAAATTATCATCCCCTAACGCGTTAGAAGCCAAAACATCAAACGATGCAGCCCCCTCCTGCCCCGCGCCCGGCACCCAGGAAACGGTCTGATTCCCCGCATCATAGGTCATTCCTGTCGGAAGATTACTCACCGATATAGCCGGTGTGGATATACCGTTGGCCATAATCTGGTACTCAAAGTTTTCCCCCACATTGGCTGCCTGGGCACCCGGATCGGTAATCAATGGAACAGCCAGGGTACTTGTGAGGGCCTGTTCCCAGACAGCAGCCATTTTATCGTAGGCCGCCTGAGTCGGATGTATCAAATCAGGCTCAAGATCGCCGGGATAGGTAAGCGCCGACTCCTGATCAACCATGTACAGTTTATCGCCATCGATAACCCTTTGATTCACCATGGCTGCTATTTGACTATTAAAATCGGTGGTTTCAGCACCCGTAAAACCGCAGCACACCAATCTGATAATTCTCGCGATAAAAACTACCACCTCGGTATTGTTTTCAGACTCGTACGCATCAATGTTATCAAGGAGCGTTGCTACTTCATCAACAATATCAGCAAGGTTTTGAGGAATCCCAATATCATTAGCGCCGATATGCAACAATACTACATCAGCGGGATTGTTGTTAAGCCAGGTTTTAACTTCATCACGGATTCCATTAGCCATCCAACCTCCATGTCCCTCGTGATCCTCATCAAAACCCGTCCCATCACCCGTAGAAAGACTTCCTACAAAATCCAAATTGGAATAAACACCATCTAACGAGTTATAGAGCGCTTTCCTGTAGCCAATATCGGTAGCAGTAGCCGGAGAAGTCGATAATACCCCCCTCGTTATTGAATTTCCCAAAGGCATAATTCTTAACTGTGGGCAATTCGCCAGTGCCGGTTGGGACATCATCAGGAATACCAAAACTGTTTTAACAATATTTCGCATGCTTAAATCTTGATTTCGATATTTTAGTAAAAAATTCAAATGCCATCCCTTCACCACCCCTTGTGAGGTATGTTATGAATCAATTCCTAAAATTTTTATGAATTAGTGACCACCCTGTCAGGAATGTTGTAACTAAAAAAAGTACTGCAATTCATGTCGTAGATGTTTAATTCATACATATTTATTTAAAACATTATAGTTTGTCATTTTTATCAATCGGGCGTTACCGGGGGTCCGGGTAATTCATTGTTTTCTTCCCCGTTGGAAATTAAAAAGGCCGTAGCCCCAACAATAATCCCCGCCGAAATAAATTTGAGCGCATTGGGTATTTTCCGTCTTACCTGAAACTTGGAGCTGAAAACAGGGTCACTGGGTTTGTTAGCCACACTTAATCTCAACTGATAATTAACGCCAGGACGTAAATCATTGGGTACGTTCCAAAAAATATTGCCTTTGTTGGAAGTATTGGCGATCACCTTTTGCCGCGTATCATATCTGTATAACTCTATCACCAGGCTTTCATTGATATCCCCTCCCAGCCACTCAATTTTTTCAGTTGTACCTCTTTTAAATACTGCATTTCTATCTCTGGGATGAATAAAGTATAGGGAAGAGCTTTGTATGTTGGCTTTGATTTCAAAGGTCAGATCCTCCAACGAATAGGTGGTCAACTCCTCTTCGTTGGTCCAGACCACTCTTTTGTCCTTACCGGGTTTTACATTTTTTCCTACATCACCGGTAGCAAAATAGAGCCTTTGGGAGTAAGTAGTACTATCTGAACAATACAAAACCACCTCAAAGATTTGACCCTCAATGTTGGCAATCAGATCAAAATAGATGTTCACCTCATCCCCTATGATTTCCTGACGGAAATTTTCAATGATCTGACCCTTTACATGAAACCCCAGAATAAAAAACCATACAACTACTGTAAATCTTCTTATCATAAATCGCTCATTTTTTACTAGACGTAAAACACCGGTAAATAGTACATGCTTACGATTAATTATTTTTTACAAGGTATTTCCGGTTGAATCCGTTCATTTTCTGCATTAAAATTTAAAACTTCGGCAGCCAACCTCAAGAATTGTTATTTGAAACGATCAAAACCACTCCCTTTTAAATAAGACTGAATTACAAATATATTTAAAATTAAGACTAGTGTAATATTTTTATTTATAATTTAACAATTCCGTAATTAAAACCGATTAAAATATTAGAAATGTCATTATGATCATGTAAGTTCACTACGGCTTCTCCGTATGATTTATTATGACCTTTGCTTCATCCCGAGTAAAGGATTTCATCACTCATCCCATTAACCCTTCTTCCGTATATGCTTGTTCAGCGGCTAAAATTCAGGATGTAAGTTTTATGTAATTTTTAGGTACTTTTCTTTGCATTAATGGTCAAAATATCGAAAAAGTAACCCTTAACCTGCGTAAATTCACAAAAAAAAACATAAAAGACCTGTTTATTCGACCAAACCGGAAAATCAAAGGGTAAAACTACCATCTCAGCTCATTTAATCTGTTAAATGAGGCAAATCTTATGGTTTCCCATAGTATCTTTGTCAATCTGCTCATGAGAATCACCATGCAAACATACCGGTTTTATGCGACTATCGCCTCTATATTCAGTTTCAGTGTTTTTGTCCTGTCGGGTACCAAAGCACAAAGCAAGGATTATACCGGAATACCATCATTGGTGTGGCCTGTTTTATATGATATTCAATATAAAAAAGCGCAGGATGAATATGGAGCATATGATAGGCCTGTTTTCAGTGAAGCAGTTAAAAAGATGGCAGGGCAAGAGATTACATTGCCCGGTTATATCATTCCTTTTGAAGGTACCAACCAATCCAAAGCCTTCATGTTTTCTTCGCTACCATTAAACGCCTGTTTTTTTTGTGGCGTCGGGGGTCCTGAGACTGTAGTACAGGTCAGGATGGCTAAACCCATCGATTACAATGATAAACCCGTAGAAATCAGAGGACGGTTAAAGCTCAATCCCGATAATCCGGATGAACATTTTTATATTTTGGAGGATGCTGTGGAGCTTGGACCAGTGAGCTGGTAGCTATAATTAAAAAAAAGCCTCAAAGCCGGGTTACCTTCAGGGGTAAAATTCATTAACTTCATAATCAATGGTAAATCTTCTTCATTAACAATTACCTAACGCACATGTTTTGAAGAGGCTGTCTCAAAAGTGAGATGGCCTTTTTTAACAACGAATATCCTTTTGTTGGATACAGGTTGAATGGGTATTTATCTCAAGATATGAGTAAAACACCCCTTGTTTTCTATCGATTCTCAGTGAGAATTTAACCAAGCAAAATAATATTTGGCAAAAAAATCAGAGGCTACCCTTTTGAGACAGCCTCTTTCTTTTTAATGGAGTACTGGGGCTATAAATAAAATCTTTCTGCATTCCCGGCCTGTTTTTATCTCCTGGGATTTGACTAATATTGCCAATTTTAAGATCAAAATTTTAGTTGAATACGCTATGTGTACTCCCTCACAAAAGTTACTTGTTTGTTACGGCATTAATGGCCTTTCTGACCGATCCGTAACGCTCCAGTAAATTGCTTGCCTCACCCTCAGGAACAGACAATTCCTCCATCAACATTTTTACCCCACGTTTGACAAGCTTGGTGTTGCTCAGTTGCATATCGACCATTTTATTTCCTTTAACCCGGCCAAGTTTAATCATCACAGCGGTGGAAATCATATTTAAAACCAGTTTTTGGGCCGTACCTGCTTTCATTCTGGTACTACCTGTAACAAACTCAGGGCCTACTACCGCTTCTATGGTAATGTCTGCGTTTCTGCTGAGCTCCGTTTCCAGGTTACAGGTGATACCTCCGGTAAATAACCCGTTTTGCTTCGCTGCTTTTAATCCGCCCACAACATAAGGGGTTTTCCCCGAGGCTGCAATACCAATTACTACATCTTTTGCATTCACATCAAAAGCCTGTAAATCCTTCCAGGCCTGCTCATAATCATCTTCGGCAAATTCAACGGCCTTTCTGATAGCGCTGTCACCTCCGGCAATCAGACCAATAACCAGTCCATGGGGCACGCCATAGGTTGGGGGGCACTCCGAGGCATCGAGAATACCTAACCGGCCACTGGTTCCGGCCCCGATATAAAAGAGCCTGCCCCCTTCTTTCATCCTTTCCACAATAGCATTAACCAGTTTTTCAATCCTGGGAATCTGCTTTTCTACGGCAAAAGCTACCGTTTTATCTTCCCTGTTAATGTTACTTAATAATTCAAGGGTTGGCATTTTCTCCAGATCCTGATAGTTTGATGACGACTCGGTAATGCTCATTTAAATAAAGAATTCTAAGGTTTAATGGGTAATACAATAGAACAAATGACTACAAAGATGCTAATTACCGGGATTATTTCCCCTACAAAAACTATGAAATCCATATTCCTGCCGGAAAAAAGTCCTTTGATGGATTTTTACCCTCTGATTCCTTGATAAGCAACCGGAAAATAGTGCAATCCACCGAAAATTCTTGCATGTGAGCAGCCAAGGCAAGATATGAATCCCAGGCATCTTTTAAAATTAATATCTTTAAAAATCCACAAAACCAAGGCAGATTATGAAAAATATATACATTTTAATAATCATATTTTCTTTCTCCGTGCCAGCTACTATTTCAGCCCAGGAATCCGGGGCAAACGGGGATGAGCGTGATAAACTGGTTTCTGAAGTTACAGAAAAAAAGAAGGACAGATTTGTCAATAACCAGGATGAAGACAGAAAAGTTGAAGTCATTGAATTACCGGTCTATCCTGTAGAAATAAAGTATGAACAAAAAATGATGAGTAAAGGCGAAAACATGGCTGTAATCGTCAAAATTCCCGAAACGGACATGAAGGCAGTGCAAAAAGGGTGGGAAAAAACTATAAAGCATAAAACCAAATCCAAAATTCAGAAAGAGCTGAATGAAACCTGGATCGCCAGCACTTTGCTGACGGAAATTTATCAGGAGCCTATTGGCGTCTATGGAAAAATAATAGCCACGCAGGAAGGGGTAGATGTTGTAGCCTTTTTTGAGGTTGACAGCCTGTTTATTAATAAAGAAAATGATCGGGACAAGGTCGCCTCTGCCAGCAGATTTATGCACAGGTTTGGGGTGGAGCAATATAAATCGGCAGTGGCAGAACAGTTAAAAAATGAAGAAAAAAAGCTGAAAGAATTTAAACAAAAGCTGTCAAAATTACAGAAAGAAAACGAGAAATTACATAAAAGTATCAAAGCCAACGAATCAAATATAATCAATAAGGAAAGCGACATCGAGGTAAATATGTCTGATCAGGTAATTAAGGGTAAGGAAGTGGAAAAATATAAACTCGAAGCCTCTGCGGTGGGCGATCCTGAACAGGAAAAAGCGGCAAAAAAAGCGCTAAAAGACAAGGAGAAGGAAAAGAAAAAGCTTCAAAAGAAAAATCAGGATATGCACAAGGATATCGCCAGATACAGGGCTGAAATTGAAAAGGCTAAAAGGGCCATTCAATATAATCTCGATCAACAGGCCATGGAGGACGATGCGATTAAAAAACAGATCGTGATGGTGAGGGCGGTTGAAAACAAACTGGCCAGGATAAAATAATACCCTGAACGGCAGCAGCCCTAATCCGAACTGAGATCTGAAGTCAATATCTGCTGAGCAAGCTCATCAGAGTCCTGGTATTGTTGCTGAAGCTTTGTCAATTCGATCATCATCGATTGCCTGACTTCTTCATAAGCAGGATCATTGATCACATTTTTCATCTCATGGGGATCCTCCGGCAGGTCGTACAGCTCCCACTCGTCAACGTCGTGATAAAAATGAATCAATTTGTAACGATCGGTTCGCACTCCGTAATGTCGTTTTACAGCATGGATACCCGGGTATTCGTAATAGTGGTAATAAATGGAATTCCTCCATTCGGTAGCCTGACCTGTTAAAAGGGGTAAAAGACTTCTTCCCTGCATGTCTGCGGGAATTTCAGCACCTGCGGCATCCAAAAATGTTTGTGCAAAATCGAGGTTTTGCACCAGGTCGGTATTAACAGTACCAGGCTCGACCATCCCCGGCCACCTGACAATGAGGGGCGTCCGGAATGATTCCTCGTACATAAATCTTTTGTCAAACCACCCATGTTCACCCAAATAAAAGCCCTGATCAGAAGTATACACCACCAGGGTGTTTTCTGCCAAACCCGTACTGTCCAGATAATCCAGTAAACGCCCAAGATTTTCATCCACCGACCGGATACTTGTCAAATAATCCTGCATATATCTTTGATACTTCCAGCGGGTCAGTTCCTCGTTTTGCGGGGTATTATTTTTAAAATCTTCGTTGATAGGTCCATAAACACTTTCCCAATTGGCTTTTTCTTCTTCTGTCATGCGGTTATAGGAGTTCAGATGCGCCTTCGAGTACCAGGGCAAAAAATCGCTAAAGCCAAGGGCCTCTGCTATTTCAGGCATAATCTTGTTGTCGTTGGTCAGTCCCATATGATCGCTTATCCGCATTTCTGCCTCCCTGGCTGCCCTGCCACGGTTTTGGTAATCGTCAAACAGTGATGGAGGTTCCGGATAACTTGTTTTTCCGACGTCTGACAAGTGATCCTGCGAAGGCCGCCACTCCCTGTGTGGCGCCTTATGTTGGTACATTAACATAAATGGTTTATCGGGATCGCGTTTTTCCTCCAGCCAATCAATGGTGATATCAGTGATTACATCGGTAACATAGCCGGTTTCCTTGACGATCCCTTCCGGTGTCCTGAATTCAGGATGGTAATAGTGGCCCTGGCCCGGTAAAACTTTCCAGAAATCAAAACCGGTAGGCGTAGATTTCAGATGCCATTTTCCGACGATAGCGGTTTGATAACCAAAAGCCTGCATCAGTTTGGGCAATGTCTGCTGACTGCTGTCAAATACCTGGATATTATCCCTCAAACCATTTATATGACTGTGTTTTCCGGTAATAATGACAGCCCGGCTGGGTGAACAGATAGAGTTGGTGACAAAAGCCTTATCAAAACGCATCCCTTCATTGGCCAGCCGGTCGATATGGGGGGTGTGAATAAGTTTTGAGCCATACGCACTAATGGCCTGATAGGCGTGGTCATCAGTCATCACAAATATAATGTTGAGCTTTTGGTCCGCAGTAGATTTTTCAGCAGAAGGCTGACAACCAAAAGTCAGAAGCACAACAATTATCGACAGTCCAGTAGTAAGATTACGTGTATTCATACCGGTAACTTGCTTGGGTTAGTTAATTCATCTCCAAAGGCAAGCCAATATAATACTTTATTGCAGATTATTAAAGTAACTTAAACTATTGCATGTCGATAATCATCGGCGTATGGGCCGGAACCTGTATTTCCCGGTTCAACACAATTGTCTTGCCGGATATGATGTCTTTTCCTTTTTTGCCGACATCCAGGATTTGTCTGAATCTGGTGAGATCGAGTGTAACATCCCCATCGTTCTTATTCAGGATCACCATGACTTTGTGGCTATCAGTATACCTGAAATAAACATAAAATCCATTTTCAGGAGCAAAATGCATTAATTTTCCATGGTGAACGGCTTTGGCTGTTTTTCTCCAGTTTAAAACATTTTTAATAAAAGATTTTGCCTCCTTTTCCCTGGCAGTTAATCCGGCTCCGGTAAATGCGTCTTTGCCATCTCCATCCCATCCTCCCGGAAAATCGGTGCGGATCAGCCCATGATCGCCCGGGCCGGAGTTTGTCATCAAAATCTCGGTTCCGTAGTAAAGCTGGGGTATGCCTCTCATGGTTAAAATGTAAGTGATGCCTTGTTTGAAAAGGTTATAATCTTCTTTTACCTGTGTGTAAAACCGGTCCATATCATGATTATCTGGAAAAATAACCAGGTTGAAGGGATCGGCATATAAAAAATCATTGCCCAGCATTTCATAAACGGTTATCATACCTGAATGGTCTGATTCGTGGTCAGTCAAGCCTTTAACCAGCATGGCCTGGATGGGAAAATCCATCACGCCCGGCAGACAGGAAGTGTAGCCATTGGCATTGACTTTTCCCCTTTGCCAATGTGAAGTAATGGCCGGGTTAAGAGACCATTCTTCACCGACAATGTTCAAATTCGGATATTCCTCCATTACCCTGCAGGTCCAGGCGGTCATGTACTGCATATCAGGGTAAGGATAAGTATCCATTCTGATTCCCGACAGTTCTGCATATTCAACCCACCAGATACTGTTTTGGATAAGATAAGTGGCCAGTAGATCATTTTTTTGATTCAGATCTGGCATGGTTGCTACAAACCAACCATCTGCAAACTCTTTGTAGTCCACTTCAGACCTGTATGGATCCTGAACCGTGGTGCGGCGATGGGTAGTCTGCCTGAATCCGGTTTGATAATTTAGCCAATCACTGGCAGGCAAATCACTCATCCACCAATGCGCTGATCCGCAGTGATTTAATATCATATCCATCACCATTTTGATACCTTTTTCCCCGGCTTTCAGACTGAGATTCCGGTAGGCTTCATTGGTGCCAAACCGTTGGTCTACTTTGTAAAAGTCCGTGGTGGCATAACCATGATAGGAATAAGAGGGCATATCATTTTCAAGAACGGGATTCAACCAAATGGCTGTAAAGCCAAGATCATGAATGTAATCCAGATTATCTATAATCCCCTCGATATCCCCACCATGCCTGCCACCTTTGTTTGCACGGTTGGCTTTCTCTTTGTATCCTTCCATATTGTCATTACCAGGATCTCCATTGACAAAGCGGTCGGGTGTGATCAGATACATCACATCAGCGGGTGTAAAGCCTGTTCTTTCCGCCGAACCAGGTCTTCTTGCCCTGAGTTCGTAATTAAAAGTGGCATAGTCTTTCTTTCCTTTGCGGAAATGTATGGAAAAACTTCCAGGCTTTGTATTGGCGGTGATATCGAGATAAACAAACAGGTAGTTGGGATTTTCAACCCCGACTACCTTTTCTATCCGAACCCCCTCGTATTGAAGCGAAGGTTTCGTTTCGGAGATATTTTCCCCATAAACCAAAAGTTGCAGTGAAGGGTTTCTCATACCTGTCCACCAAAATGACGGTTCCACCCGCTCTAACTTTTCCAGCCCCCAAGCATCCATACCCAAAACACAGGCTGTCAACATAATAGCCAATCCCTGTTTCAATTTATTCATCATCAAAGAAAGTTTTTTTTTCAATTTCAAAATACATCTATCGATAACCCGGTTATCATACCATTCCAACACCACAAACCATCCACCCCCAAACCCAAACCCAAACTCACACTCACACTCACACTCACACTCAATATCCTTGGTTTTGTTCCAGTTTTGTATTGGCAATAAGTTCCGAGGACGGAATGGGATAAACATCACGAAATTTATCGGTGGTGACGCCGTTGGGGGCGCCGCCTTTGAAAGGCCATAGTCCATTTTCGGTGAACCGGTTGAACCTTATCAGGTCGGTCCTGCGATAACATTCCCAATATAACTCCCGCCCTCTTTCGTCCAGTATAAAATCCAGGGTAAGTTCACCGGAAGTGATATTACCTCCCGCACCCTCATAGGCCCTTTCCCTGATCCTGTTTACAAGGTCAAGGGCGGTGTTCATACCCCCTCCTGTACCTCCTCTTAAAACGGCCTCCGCATACATCAGGTAAATATCGGCTAATCTGAAGAAGGCAAAATCCGTATCAGGATGACCGGAATTTTTACCGGGTTCACCGGTGGAAGTAACATTTCTATACTTTACAACACCAATGCCATTGGTAAAATCCAGAAAACCACTTTCGGAAATCTCCTTGGTTTGCCCATCTGTCCAGAATAATCCTGAGCGCCTGTCAGCAGTGCCATCCGGGTCGGGGAACAAGTCCACCAGGGCGCTGGTAGTTCTCATGCCGGCCCAACCGCCATCAATGCCAAAATCGGCAGCATTCATGGATCCTCCCACCGGCATGTGGGTAAGGAAGGTCATACCCCCGAAGCTGCGCGTGTTGTCGCCATCAAAGGGGACTGTGAAGATCACTTCATCAGAGGTATGGTTATCAGCCAGGAAGATATGGCCGTATGTAGAAGTTAAGGTGTAAGCGTTTGCATCGATCACCTTGTTACAGAAAGTCAGGCATTCCGTATACTTTGATTGCCCCAGGTAAACTTCGGCATTCAGATACAGCTTGGACAACAAAACCCAGGCTGCCGCCCGGTCTACGCGGCCGTATTCGTTACTTCTCGGCTCAGGCAGCTCATTTTCTATGGCCAAAAGTTCGGACTCGATAAAATCAAACACCGTCTGCGGGTCTGCCTGCTCAGGCGCCTCGGAAGTTAGCCCATCTGCATCGGTGAAAAACGGAATATTCCTGAACAAATCCAAACCATGCCAGTAACTTAGTGCCCGCAGAAACCTCGCCTCCGCCCTGAAGGAACGGATATCAGACCTAAGATTATCGTTTACTCCTCTTTCCGCAAGTTTGTCGTCGGTCGTTTCCCGCAGGAATTGATTAGCCAGCCCGATCTGGAAAAATATCCGCGCATAAAAAGCCTCGGTAAACTGGTTGCCGGCTGTCCAGTTGTGATCATTTAAATCACGTATTCCTTCATCGCCCCACCTTGTAACTGCTTCATCTGTTGAAAGCTGCTGAATCTTCCAGTAACCCCGCAAATATTGGGAGAATCCTTCATCAATACCCTGTATATCAGGCTGGCCACTTGGTCCCTGCTGGCCGCTGACTGCCAGTCCGGCATATAGTTTAGCCAGAAAGCTTCGGTATTGGGACGGGTCCTGAAATACTTTATCTGCTGTTGTAAGGTCTTTTGGCTCCAAATCCAGGTCGGTACAGGAAACAGCTACGATGATTGATAAGATATAGGTTATTCTAACTATGATGTTCATGACTTTTGCATTTATAATAATTATAAATTCAAGTGATCTGGTAATTTATAAGCCAAAGCTGGCACCGATGATGAACGTCCTGGCCCTCGGATATAAGTTATTGTCAATACCGAATTGAGGGGTGATATTGTTGTTCGATGCATTGCCTATTTCCGGGTCCAGACCGCTGTAATCTGTTAAAGTAAACAGGTTTTGAATAGTGCCATATATACGCAGATTCATGCCCTGGGGTAATCCTGGAATGGTGTATCCCAATGTGATATTATCCATGCGTAAAAAAGAAGCGTCTTCAATGTAGTAATCTGAGAAGAATTGTGAGTCTTTAAAACCAGTTTCCAAAACAGACCTGTGCATGTTTCCGGGTACAATGCCGTTCACCAAATCCCTGAAACCATTGGCTGAAGAAACATTGTTATATACATAATTGCCAACGTTGGCCCTCAGGGTAAAATTCAGGTCAAAATTTTTGTAATACAATTGGGATGTCAACCCAAAAATCCAATCGGGGGCAGGTTGCCCGAGAAATCGTTTGTCCAGGTCATTCACCTCTCCGTCGCCATTGGTATCGGCATAAATGTCGGCGTCGTTGCGCTGGCCGTCTTCATTATAATCCAACGTATCCAGCCTGGGTCGGCCATTCTGATCCGGTAAATGCTGGAAAACAAAAAATGAGTTCACCGGCTGGCCCACTGCAAGCCGTTGAATGTTATTGCCTACACCGCCGGTTATTCCACCGGTTTCAAACCCTTCGAAATTGGGATCATCATCACCGGCAAGGCCGGTAATTTCATTTTGGTTATAAGCCATATTAAAGCCGATATCCCACCGCCAATCCTGATGGTCAATGGCGATGGCATTGACTGCAAATTCGAAACCTTCATTTTCCAGTTCTCCGATGTTTGTCAGAATTCTGTTGGTGAGGTTGGTACCTGCGGGTACTGCCACGGTAAATAACAAATCGTCAGTTTTCTTATAGTAGTATTCCAGCGACCCGGTGAATCTTCCTTCAAACAGCCCATAATCCAGCCCTACATTAAATGATTCTGTCTCTTCCCATTTCAGGCCCTGGTCGGCTCCATTAGGCCGGGTCGTGGTAACAAAATCGCTGCCAAACTGATAGCGGGAAAACTGATCCCCGGGACGGTAGGTAAAGAGGAACTGGTAATCACCGATTTCCTGGTTACCGGTGATACCCCATCCCACCCGAAGCTTCAGGTCATCCAGTACCGGGCCGGCATTGATGAAAGGTTCATCGATAATCCTCCAGGCAAAAGCGGCTGATGGGAAGGTACCCCACCTGTTCAAGGGGCCGAATCGTGAGGAGCCATCCCGCCGTACCGTTAATGTGAGCAGGTATTTGTCCCTGAATGCGTAGTTTAACCTGCCAAAAACGGAGATCAACCGGTTTTCAAGAATTGTGTTGAATATCTCGAACTGAGAACCCACTGTAGGATTATTCGGACCGAAGCTATTGGTATTTAAGGTAAAGGCCCGGGATGAAGGAAATTCATTTCTAAAATCCTGGTAAGAGTAACCGGCCGTGAAATTGATACTACTACTGATACTTTCAATATCCCTTTTATACGTCAGGTAAGTTTCCAGTAACTTGCTGACCCTGGTCAGGTTTTCGTTTCTCACCTCGCCGCTGTCGGTAACCTGTGATCTTAAGGTGAAGGGTATAAACCTCGTTCTTTGCCCCCTTGTGACATCATATCCCAGATTCACTTTCGCTGAAAGCCCTTCCAACACCGGGATTTTGTATTCTACCTGCACATTCCCTATACTTCTGAATGTTTCTCCCTCGTCCCGGGTTTGCCCGATCAAAGAAACAGGATTGACACCCAACGAATTTCCGAAGCTTACAGGCCACTCCCAATATCCGCCAAACTCACTATTAACATCAAACACGGGTTGGGACGGCGCAAAGGATATAGCGCTGCCAATGGCGCCATTGTCATTGAATTGATCATTGGTGGCTGATCCTTTTACATTGACGTCAAGGATTAAGTCACCATCCAGCAGGGACTGGTTAAAGCCTGCGGAAAAACTTAACCTTTCAGTCTCAGAGGTCCTGACGATACCCTCCTGGTTGAGATAACCCAGGGAAAACCTGTAGCCCAGGTGCTCAGCCCCACCGGTAAAGCTCAGGGAATGATTCTGTCCAACAGCTTGTTGCAATATTTTTGCCTGCCAATCCGTATTGGCATTGAGTAACAGTTCATTTCTGAATGGGGCTTCTTCATTCACAATGCTTCGGAATTCGCCTGCATTTAATACATCCACTTTGTCAATGGCGTCAGCGATTGAAACCCAGCCACTGTAGCTAAGCTGTCCCGCACTTCCTTTATGGCCTTTTTTGGTAGTAATGATGATGACCCCATTGGCACCGCGGGACCCGTAGATGGCTGCGGCAGATGCGTCTTTCAACACCGTAAAAGTTTCAATGTCATCAGGATTCAGGAAATTCAATGGATTTCTGCCAGTAGAAAAGCCCCCTGGGTTGTGGGGAGAATTATCAATGGCAACACCATCGATAACATACAGGGGTTCATTGCTTGCATTTACGGAGGTACCTCCTCTGATACGAATGGAAGTTTGTCCCCCTGGCTCCCCGGTGTTGGAGGTTATCTGAACGCCTGCCACCTTACCTGTGACCAATTGATCAGGAGAAACGATGGCTCCTCTGTTAAAGCTTTCCGAATTGACCGCTGTCACCACACCGGTTACATCTTCCTTTTTTTGCTCACCGTAGCCGATCACCACCACCTCTTGCAATGACTGGATGTCCGGTTCCAAAGCTACATTGATGACCGTTTGTGATCCCACTTCAATTTCACGTGTTATATAGCCAACAAAGGATATGTTCAGTACATCTGTTGGTTGTGCTCTGAGTGAAAAATTTCCCTCGATATCCGTCACTGCGCCGGCCGAAGTGCCTCTGATCAGGATGTTTACACCCGGCAGGCCTTCTCCTGTTGTCGCATCGGTTATCTTACCGGTTACGGTATTCTCCTGGGCAAAAGTCTGTTCTGCCAGCATAAGGCAAATGAAGAAGCATACCCCATGAATTACTGTATTCAATTTCATATGTTTAAAGTCTTTAAGTTTTGGGTTAATTAGCCACGGAATATTCGAAAGTCTCATCGTTAAAGGTAATCGTAACCGTCCCTTCAAATGAGCAATCGATGTTGTCTGATGCCCCTTCTTCATCGGCCACTCCATCACAGTCAGGGTCAGACCAATCCGTACCCTGGAAGTTTGGTGTGTTGGCAAACTTAAATTGGCCGCCGGATGTCATGATCACTCCCGTTACCTGCCACGTATGGTCAGCAATCAGGGTCATGGCCTGATCAGGGTCATTATCCCCCCAACCATTCATAGAGCCCAGCACAAACATTTGCGCTTGGTTAGATAAAAACACCGGCTCCCCTTCCACAGCATACTCAAAGGTCAGGTCGTTGTATCTGATGTCAAAGACCCCGTTAAACCCACAGGCAATGTTGGCGCCCCCTCCTTCTTCATCTGCTATACCGTCACATTCCGGATCAGTCCAGTCTGTACCTGAAAAATCCGGGGTATTGACAAATTTGAATTCATCTGCAGCGGAAATTGAAACATCCAAAATTTCCCAGGTGTAATCACCGACCAGGGTCATCCTGAGGTCGGAGTCATTTGCTGCCCAACCGTTCAGCGAGCCCAATATGTACATGTCAGATTGTACTGATTTGAAGGGACTGCCAAAAAAAACGGTATCTGCTTCGGTCCTGACACCTTCGGTATCTTCTACGATGGCGGTAAGGCTATATGCTCCCACAGATAGCTGATCGGGCTCTATAGTAAACTCAGCAGTATCCAGCACCCCTATCAATGTTTCAGTTAGTGATAAAACAGTAGATCCTGATTCATCCCTCAAAATAATGGATGCAATACTCAAACCGGGGGTTTCGTCTTCAGTCCTAAGCCTGACAGAAAACCCCTCATTCACATTGGCGGTATCGCCGGGGGAAATAATAGCCAGAGTGGGGGCCACATTATTTCCTAAATCATCGGAGAAGTCATCAATTTTACATGACACAGCCACTAAAGAAATGACCATCACCGCCGGCAGCCGACTCCTTATCAAACGGCTCTTGCTAAACAGTCTGATCATCTGCTTGGTTAATCTTAGGTAAATTTGTTTCATACAGTTTTGTTTTTGAATTTTTCAATTACCGGATCAAAAAATGCCGATGTTTTAATAAACACCCGATTTATGATTCGATTTTGAAAATTTTGCAATAAAAGGAATGTGAAGTTTTAAAATAGATTTGGCCGATGCAATTATATACGGTTTACAAATAGTTAACAAAATAATTCAACTATTTGATTTTCAGAAATATACAAATAATTACTTTTGAAGCCGGAATGGGAATGACGAGGGCAAATATGACTAAATCACATGGCCATTACATGATCGGTCAAATCCTGCTGTGACTCCAGGTTCAGCTTTTTTCTGAGTCTGAAACGGGCGGTTTTAACACTTTCCGGAGAGATGCCAAGCAGTGATGCACTCTCGCTGATCGACATATTCAGCCGCAACAGCGCACAATGCCTCAGCTCCAGGGAGGTGAGATCAGGTTGATACTTGATCAGATTTTCAAAGAAACCAGTATGTACCTCTTCAAAATATAACTTAAATTCATCCCAGTCTTTATCTTTTCTGAAACTGTAATTAATTAGTCCCAGCAGTTGCCTCAATTCAGAAGAAGAATGCCTTCCGGAACTTCTGATTATCCGGGTGATGCCTTTACTCAACTCCTTTAAAGTTTCGTTTTTTTGAATAATGTTTAACGTGTGGGTGGTCAGTTGCTTGTTTTTATATTCAATTTTGTCATTGAGCTGCTTTTCTTTCAGCATCAGGTATTTTTCATTTTGGCGAATTATCTCATTTTTTTGAGTGATTATTTTATTTTTCTGCCTTTTTATTTCTATAGTTCTGTTCTTGATAATTCTCTCCAGCCGCTCGTTTTTTTTCATCAGGTGCCAGTTGTAAAATCTTACTGTACCCACCAGAATAACAACAAAAGACACAATATACAGCAAATAGGCCCACCATTCTTTAAACCAGGGGCGTTCGATGTTAAAGCCGTAGCGTTGAACCTCACTCCACAACAAACCACCATATTGTTGAGCACGCACTTCCAAAATATGGTTTCCTGAAGTGAATTTTGGAATAAACAACGCATTGGAAGTGGTGGGGGAAGACCAGGTCGAATCGTCGGGTAACATCCTGGTTTGATATTTTATCCGGTCTGCCGGGTACGACAAGGAAACAAATCGTGCTTCCAGAAAAACATTATGTGCAAAACTTTGAATGCCTTCATTGGAAAGGTGCTGTTTTTTCCCGTTTATTTTTACATATTCAAATATTGGTTTGGGGGTAACTACATTGGCAGGATTCCTGTTAGGCAGGAAAGCAAGGCCTCTGGCAGTGGCAATCCAAAGGGTATTATCATAATCGACCAGCAATCCCCTTGTAGACAGATTTTTACTGGGAAGCCCCCTGGTTTTGTCATAGAAAAGGCTTGCATTGTTTTGATACCGTACAAGGCCATTGGAGGTAGCCACCCACAAGACCTCTTTGGCATAGGCCAAGGCTTTGATGGGTTCATCGATTGGCACTTTTTTGAGGTCAATCCTTTTAACCCTTTTTCCATCAATGCCACCTGTACCTGGTTTCAAGCTGTATGCTAACAATCCACTGGTACTTGCCAAAAAAAGCTCGTTGTTCTGACCAAAGGCCATATCTTCAATGGTAAAATCTTCGTGGACAGGGAAACCGATTTCCGCACTTATATCTTTGAATGAATCATGGGCTTCATTGTAGAGAAATAGATAACTCCGGGCATTCCCCCCGGCACAAAACAAAATGCCATTATGGGTCTCCCTCATCACCTTGGCCTGTGGCAGGCCACCTTCATTGAAAAACTTAAGTTTGCCGGCGGTATCCATCTTAATCAACCCCAACGTTTCATGCCCCACAATCCATGTATTTCCACTTTTATCTTCATACATTTGTGAAAGCTGACTACCCGGGGAAATTTCCGGAATCCGGTCAAGCTCCTGGCTATCGATTTGATACTTAAATACCTCACCCGAAAAATCCCCCACCCACAAAAAGTCCCGGCCTCGTGATACAGCCATGGGATAAATATCGAAATTTTCCAGAATCTCCTTTTGATACCACTGGTTATTCCTTTTCTCCAACTGAAAAATATAGTTATCAGCCGTTGCGTAAATCGTACTGTCTCCATTGAGTTTCAATGAGGAGATATGGTCTGTACTGGAATGGTTTACCCGCTCAAAAAACACCGGGTGAAGCAGAGCAATGTTTTCAGTACTGGAGATCCAGATACCATTCTTATCATAATGTAAACCGGTGATATCATTAAAAGGAAGGATATCCAGCGCCGTAAACGTAGGATTTTTTTCTGATATGTCGGCCCGCCATAGCCCTTTACCTGCGGTACCGATGTAAAATTCCTTATCATTGAGCAACAGGGTGCATGATATTTTATCTATTCCATTGATCCTTCTGCAATGCCCAATGGTTTTCTCATCCTTGATTTTGATCTCAAACAAACCGTTTTCTGCTCCTATCCAAAAAGTGTTTTCCCCCCTGTTATCAATACTGCCCACATTAATGATATTCTCTTTTAACGGCAACTGTATAAACCGGTCCCGAATGGAATCATAACGGTATAAATTTCCGTTGAATGACATGGCCCAGATTGTGCCCAAATGATCTTCGATGATGGAAAAAGCCTTGAAAAAGCTATCGGCAAAATCTTCAGTACCAAAGCGATACTTTTTAAGTTTTCCATTTTGAACTTTACTGATAGCCTGGTTTTCACCAATCCATAGACCTCCCTGGCTATCTTCAAATACAGACTTGGGATAGTACAAGGTGGAGTCAGTGTCAGTGGAAAGCCCGCCGATAATTTTATTGAAATATACAGTATCCGGATTACTGCGTATGGATACCAGCCCAAAATCATGCAATACCAGCAGTTGTCCATCCTCCTTTTTCCAAAATGCCTTGGCAAATCCGGTTGGGATCTGGTCTTTGAACAACACAGCATCCTTACCATTGAATCGGATCACTCCTCTGTCTGTAGCACTCCATACAAAGCCGATATCATCGGTGATTATGGCTTTGATCAGGCCACTTGATAATCCTTCATCGAGATTGTAAGTGCTGAGCTGATATTGCTGCGAAAAGACAGCCGTCGTGGCCAATAATAATGTAATCACGGCCAACCAGCCTTTGCTTTTGATGCATTCAATCCATTTCAAAACTACGCCGCTTTTATTGGTTAATGAGCTTACAATCAAAAATAAAGCATTGCATAAATAATTAATACCGATTAATCTATAATATAAGCCATTCCGATCAAATTTGTTTGTCTTTAAACCGGTGATTTCTGATAAAGGAAGCCTGGATTGTAAAAGCCCTGGCAACTAAACAGGCCTTTTTTTATAGAATTCATTTAATTGACTATCAAGTAGTTATTGAGAACATTTATGAGTTGGCACAATACTTGGGCTTAACTGGGAAAGAATTTAAAATTCCAGGTTATGAAAAAGATACTGATAATATTTACCATATTGGCCGGCATATCGATTTCGAACAGTCAGGCTCAAACCTTTATAACTGCCGGAGGAATACATTTAAGTTGGAATCTGCCTTTGCCTGTGGTGGATGTGGTCAACTATGACTATCCTGGTTATGTATGGGTACATACGGAAAGGATCAGGTTTCACGGGCGTCTGAGATTCAGATTAATTCTGAAAGACGGCCCTTTCTTCGTAGAATTGTATCTCAACCGCCGAGGCCACGTGCTGGACAGGATATATCATGACGATTATCCGCTGATTAATCATACGTGTTATGATTGCGGCTATCATAGTTATTATTATCACAATTTCTACTATCCCGCGTTGGTGAGTTTCAGGGTCAGGCCCCACTATCACTATCACAGGCCTTACTACAACTTTACCTATGTTTACAATTACAATCACTTGCACTATCATAAACAATATTACAGAGAAAGGCCGGTGAGTCGCAGATACTACCGTGACCATCGATCGGGCAGGGATTCCTACAGTAGTAACAGAACGTACAGGAGAGATGGCAGGGTTACCAGAAGTCGGAGTAGCAGTAGTTACAGGGGAAACAACAGCCGGGTCACAAGGGTTCAGCGACCGAGCACCAACACCAGTGTTCAGCGGCAAAGCAGTAGCAGGTCCAGGGTGCAAATTCAGAGTAGTAATAACGCCAGGGTTCAGCGACCGAGCACCAACACCAGTGTTCAGCGGCAAAGCAGTGGTAACGCCAGAGTTCAGCGGTCAGGCAGGAGCAACGCCAGCGTACAGGGGCAGCGTGGCAATTCCTACCGAAGTCGTAAGGAAACCACCACCGGAACATCGCGGCAACAGCTAAGTCAGTCTGCAAGAACTGTGAAAAGCGCGGATAACCGCAACAGCCGATCAGGTAATAGCAGGAGCTATCAAAGAAGTTCGCAAAGCAGAACCCGCAGCTACAACACGAACAGCAGAAGCCAGGTAAAGGCTGAGCCAAGAGGACGTTCCTCTGCCGTAAAATCATCCGGATCCGGTAGTCGAAGTTCCAGGGCAGGTTCAGGAACAAGTTCCGGCTCAAGAAACAGACGGCAGCACTAAGCACAAAAAGTTAATCAAGAGGCTGTCTCAAAAGGGTAGCCTCTGATTTTTTTGCCAAATATTATTTTGCTTGGTTAAAATCTCACTGAGAATAGATAGAAAACAAGGGGTGTTTTACTCATATCTTGAGATAAATACCTATTCAACCTGTATCCGACAAAAGGATATTCGGTGTTAAAAAAGGCCATCTCACTTTTGAGACAGCCTCTTTTTTTTAAGTCATAATTCCAATAAATTTGCAAAATAACTACAGGCCTGAATCGTTGTGTATTTGATTTAATCTCGACCCTATATTGTGAACAACCCATTTGCCAATGTTTTTGAATTGTTAAAGTCCGTGGCCGATAAAACGCGTAAGGCCTGGCAAAACAACGCATGGTACAAATCCCTGTTAAAGTTAACGCTCATCCTGTTTGTAGCCGGTATCGCTACCATAGCTGCATTTTACTGGAGCATTTATTTTGGGCTTTTCGGGCCGATTCCAACCGCGCAGGAACTTGAAAACATAAAAAATCCCGTAGCCTCGGAGGTCTATTCATCCGATAGTGTATTATTAGGAAAATACTATCTTCAGGAGCGTACGGATGTAACCTTTGATCAACTTCCGGAGGAGCTTATCCAGGCTTTGCTTGCCACTGAAGATGTCAGGTTTTATGAACATTCAGGGGTGGATAAACGAAGCCTTTTCAGGGTTCTATTCAAGAGTATAATACTTCGGGACGAGTCATCCGGGGGTGGCAGTACCATCACCCAGCAATTGGCAAAAAACATTTTTCCCAGGCAAAGAAACCGCTACCTTTCCACACCCATTAACAAGTTAAAAGAAATCATCATTGCCCAAAAGCTGGAAAAAATCTATAGCAAGGAAGATATCCTGACTTTGTATTTTAATACGGTTTCGTTTGGAGAAAATGCTTTTGGTATCAGGACTGCTTCAGAGCGGTTTTTTAGTGTGAGGCCAAAACAACTGAAAATTCAGGAAGCTGCCGTTTTGGTAGGGTTATTAAAAGCTACCAATACTTATAACCCAAGGCTAAACCCCAATAATTCGATCTCAAGGCGGAACCTCGTCATCAGTCAAATGGCCAAATACCGGTTTCTGGCAAAAGATGAATCGGACTCGATAAAATCCCTGCCACTGGTTTTAAGGTACAAACAACACAATCATAATGAAGGGCTGGCTACCTATTTCAGGGAACATATCCGGCGGGAGTTAAACGAATGGTGCCGGCAAAATCAAAAAGCTGATGGTACGCACTATAATCTATACACCGACGGTCTTAAAATATATACTACCCTTCATGCCGGTATGCAACGTTACGCCGAAAAAGCGGTGCAAACACACATGGCAGAGCTACAGAATACTTTCTACAGGCATTGGGGCAAGAGCGAACCCTGGACGACCCACAGTCAAATACTGATGAATGCCAAATATAAAAGTGCCAGGTATAAAAAATGGCGGGAAGAAGGTCTTCCCGAGGAAGATATTAATAAAAAATTTTCAGCGCCCATAAGAATGAAAATTTTCACCTGGGAGGGTGAGGTAGAAAAAGAAATGAGCCCTCTGGATTCCATTAAACATTACCTGTATTTCCTCCACGCGGGATTCATGGTGATGGAGCCCAGGTCGGGACATATATTGGCCTGGGTGGGTGGCATCAATCACAAATACTTTAAATTCGACCATGTCAACGTCAACACCAAAAGACAGGTGGGCTCAACCTTCAAACCGATCGTTTACGCTACCGCCCTGGAAAACGGTGTGGAACCTTGCGATTTTGTACCCGCCCGAAGGATTATTTATAAAAACTTCGAGGACTGGTCACCCGGCAATGCCAACGACAAATATGAAGGATCCTATTCTGTCAAAGGCGCCTTAACTCATTCGGTAAATACCGTTTCGGTCAAAGTATTGAAAAGGGCTACTATAGATAAAACGGTAACCTTAGCCTCAGAAATGGGTATTGAAAGTGAAATACCGCCTGTCCCCTCTATTGCCTTAGGAACTGCCAATATCTCATTGCATGAGATGGTAGGTGCTTTTGCTACCTTTGCCAACCGTGGTAAGGTAAGGAAACCCAACTTTCTTCTGGGCATCACCGGCAGGGATGGAAAAGTGCTTGAAAGCTTTCAAAATACAGAAGAAGAAAAAAGGGTGATGAGCACCCAAACCGCCGACATGATGACAGCGATGATGAGAAATGTGGTGAATAATGGAACAGCCTCCCGGTTAAGGACTAAATACGGGCTGAAAAATGACATTGCCGGCAAAACAGGTACTACCCAGTCCCACGCCGATGGCTGGTTTATTGGCTTTACACCGGATCTGGTGGCCGGTGCGTGGGTAGGTTCGGACGATCCTAATATTCATTTCCGGAGCATCACTTATGGCCAGGGGGCCTCTATGGCCTTACCGATCTGGGCCTTGTTTATGCAACAGGTAAATAAGGATAAAGCACTAAGTCATTATGCCAAAGCAGGTTTTCGACATGCCGGTGGAGAAGTCAGCCGGCTGATGAATTGTGATGATTACCGGGACCGAAAATCCTTCATTGATGATATTTTTGCCAAAATTTTAAAGAAACGGGACAGGTCGAAACCCAAACGATCTAAGAGAAAACAGCCTCGTAAAAGAAGGTGGACCAACTAAGTTTTTTGGTATTCCCAATAATTACACTTAATATTTTGTGATCATTTATTTAATTTTGGCCATCAACATGAGAATATATGATAAGTTCAAGGATTATTGGGTTGGGGCACCATGTTCCGGAAAACATTGTTACTAACCACGACCTCTCCAAACTAATGGATACCACTGATGAATGGATCGTAGAGAGAACAGGCATTCATCAGCGGCGTTTCATGAACCCGGAAAAAGATACTGTAGCCAATATGGCAGCCAAGGCCACCCGCATGGCGGCTGAAAGGGCAGATTTAAAAATTGAAGATATAGAATTCATCATCTTTGCCACCATTACACCCGATTACTACTTTCCCGGTTCGGGCGTATTACTGCAAAGGGAATTGAACCTGGAAAGGATTGGGGCCCTGGATATTCGAAATGCCTGTTCGGGATTCATCTATGGCCTTTCGGTGGCGGACCAGTTTATTAAAACAGGCATGTATAAAACCATTCTGGTGGTCGGTGCTGAAATACAATCAACCGTGTTGGACCTGTCTACCCGGGGAAGAAGCACGGCCGTTATTTTTGGGGATGGGGCCGGTGCGGCAATTGTACAAGCCTCACAGGAAAATGGCAGGGGTGTATTATCAACACACCTTCATGCTGATGGAAGGTTTGCGGAAGAACTCTACATAAAGGATCCGGGAAGTAGCCGTCCACAAGCTGAAAGGCAGCCTGAGCAGATTCTCGATACTTCTACATTTAAGGTTCATATGAACGGTAATGCGGTGTTTAAGCACGCCGTTGGCAAGTTTGCAGAAGTTATCGAGGAAGCTTTAAAAAGTAATCAGGTGCATGTCGAAGATATTGACCTGCTGATTCCTCATCAGGCCAATCTTAGAATCAGCAAGTTTTTACAGGCCTCTCTCAATCTTCCTGACGAAAAAGTCTACAACAATATTATGAGATACGGCAATACTACTGCCGCTTCTATTCCTATCGCTTTAAGCGAAGCGTGGGCGGAGGGAAAGATTAATACCGGGCAACTTGTGTGCCTGGCCGCCTTTGGCAGCGGGTTTACCTGGGCCTCCGCCTTAATAAAATGGTAATAAACCCAAACCTTTGTGTCTTGGGCCTCCGTGGTAAAAAATGGTGAGGCACAAAGACACAAAGAGGCACAAAGAATTTTGTCGAAAACGTTGTGCAACAGCCACGGACGCTTGCGCCAGGGGCCGGAAATTGATGCCAGAAAAACTGCGAGCCGTCCTTGCAGGACTTTGAGTAAGGCTATGTATAACATGCTTACTTTTTCCATTGGTTACCATAATCGACCACCAGGTTGCAAAACGCCCGCATACCCAGTAACATGCCCGCATCATCTACATAAAAATCCGGGGTGTGGTGCGGTGCGGCAGTGGCAGGATCTTGACCCTCCGGCATCCCTCCTATGAAAAAGTAAAGACCTGGGATTTTTTCCTGAAAAAAAGAAAAATCCTCTGCCCCGGTGATCGGATCCATATAATTCACATTGTCATGGCCGGCCACACGTTTTAAGGTACCCTCCATAGCTGCGGTCAATTCCGGGTCGTTGTAGGTAATAGGATAGCCTTTTCGTATACTGACCTCAGCCACTGCCCCCTGGCTTTCGGCTATCTTAGTAGCAGTATGCACTATTTTCTCATGGATAATTTTGCGCATTTCATTATCCAGTGTTCTGATGGTACCGATCATTTCCACTTCTTCCGGAATGATATTACTTCTAACGCCACCATGAATACTTCCCACCGATATGACCGCAGGGGCTTTGGTGAGCTCCATTTGCCGGCTTACGATGGTCTGCAGCCCGTTAATGATCTGGGCTGAGGTTACAACCGGGTCAACACCCGTCCAGGGGGTCGAGCCATGGGTCTGTATTCCTTTCACTTTGATTTTAAACGAATTGGCTGCCGCCATAATCCCATGTGATCGATAATTTAACTTACCCACCTCGGTTTTCGAATTAATATGCAAGCCAAAAATTACTTCCACCTCGGGATTGTCCAGTACCCCTTCTTTGATCATAAGGTCAGCACCTCCTTCCTCACCTTCCGGCGCCCCCTCTTCAGCCGGTTGAAAAATAAACACCACCGTACCTTTCAATGACGACTTTAATTGCGACAATATCTCTGCCACGCCCATCAGAATGGCAATATGTGTGTCATGCCCGCAGGCATGCATTACGCCAACCTCCCGGCCATTGAATTGTGTCTTCTCTTTGGAGGCGAAACCAATGTTAACCCTTTCAGTCACCGGCAATGCATCCATATCCGCCCTGAGCGCCATTACCGGTCCGGGCTTTCCACCCCTTAGTATACCTGCAACACCAGTATGGGCTATTCCGGTCTTAACTTCAAAACCTAACGCACTTAAATGATCCGCTACTTTTGCAGCGGTTTTAAACTCACGGTTGGATAACTCCGGATACTGATGAAAATGATGCCTCCACGTAATCACCTTCGGTTCAATCTGTACACTTAGTTTATCTATCTTATCATAAATTGTATTTTGTGATAAGACAGGTTGGTCGGCATCATACGCCGTGATTGTAATAAGGGCTATAAGAAAATAGTTTTTCATAGGGTTATGGAAGTTTATCTTATCTAATTTAAAGAAATAAAACTACAAATGAGCAAAATGCTATTGGAATAAGCGCTCCATAAACCGGATGTAGATATATAAGGCTTTATATGAAAGGACAGTCTGGTATTGCCAGCGCCGGTCTAACTGTTTTTTTTTGAAAATTGGTAGTTAAGCCATTTGTCGTAAAAATCTACCGTACCATTCTTTCTTATCAACAGTACCCCGCTATTGGCATTTACTTTTTCAACATTAGTGAAGTGATTAGTACTTAGCAGGTTAAAGTCCTTGTCATATACTTCAATGATGCCAGTCTTTTTATGGGCAACAATAAACTTATCACCTAATACAATATCTACAATATCATTTAAATTCTTGATTTTATTGGTATTTAGCCCTCGCATAATTTGTTAGATCAAACTTCTTTCTCCCTAATCCAAATGGTATGCCAACTACCATTTCCAGACACAGTTGTCCTTAAAATGCCTCATTTGTGCATAAAATTTCAAGTATTTTGTATCAAAATGGGAATCCGATCCCAATTTGACCATCTTATATTTAAATAAATCGTATATTATAATATATTTCACGGGATATTAACTTTATGATAACAATAGGCGCCTTTAACAAACTCTCAAAATTTCAGCAATGTGTCGTGCTGTGGCAGGAAGGAACCTTTATTTCCAACCGCTTTGACCATAACGGCTACCGCATTAACCTGTATTACACAGGCAATTTTTACGCTGAAGTTTGGTATAACGGCAACCAGAGAAAAGTCGGATCAATTAAAACCTTCAGCACCCTGTCAAAATTAAAGCCATATCTGGATAAAATTGATATTGCCGATATCTATCATTAAACCACCCCCAAACCCACACTCAAACTCAAACTCACTCTCACTCTCAGTTTTGTGATGCCTCCCCCAAGCAAAAAATTGCCCGCCCCGAGGTTCATTTTACAGGTGAAAAAACCCACCCATTTTTTCATGAGCAAATAGGCAATGGGGGTAGCAATGATAAAAGGAATAAGCCCGGTGTTGTACCGGACCATCGATGACATCCGTCCCGGAGAACAGCAACTTGTTAAGCTGAAGATGGGAAATACCCTGAAAGAGCTGGCGGTTCAGTCTTCCGGATTTAAAGTAGGTGAGGATTTGTTTAAATAGGAACTGTTTTTACCATTATGATTTAATTATTTCAAAACGCAATAATATGCAGGGATATTGATATTATTGCAAATATTTTGCTTTTCATCCTGCATATGAAAATAGAAAAAAGTATCTCACTGCAGCCTTACAATACCTTTGGTATCGATGTTAACGCCAAATTGTTTTGTGCTTTTGAAAGTGAAAGTGATCTTAGAAGTCTTTTAATGCATGAAGCCTGTAAGGAGGAGAAAAGACTCATCCTCGGCGGGGGTAGTAATTTGTTGTTTACTTCTGATTTCGATGGACTTGTGATGAAAAATGATATCAGAGGCATCGAAACACTGAAAGAAGATGACAATCACATTTGGGTAAGAGTGGGGGCAGGTGAAAACTGGCATGAATTTGTTTTATACTGCATTCAAAACCAATGGGGTGGCGTTGAAAACCTGTCTCTTATTCCCGGCACTGTGGGCGCTGCCCCGATGCAAAATATCGGTGCCTACGGGGTGGAGATAAAAGAGGTATTCGAATCTTTGGAAGCCATTCAAATCGAAGACGGGATCAGCAAAACATTTTCCAAGGAAGATTGCCAGTTTGGATATAGGGAAAGCATATTCAAGAAAAAAGCCAAAGGGCAGTTTATTATCACCAGAGTTACTTTAAGGCTGTCTAAAAAGCCAGAGTTCAATACCTCTTATGGCGCTATTGGCGAAACGTTAAATGATATGGGTGTACGGCACCCCAGCATCAAAGCCATCAGTGACGCGGTGATTAAAATCCGGCAAAGCAAGCTCCCCGATCCGGATGAGATAGGTAACGCAGGTAGTTTTTTCAAAAACCCGACAGTAGATTATATAGATTTTGAGGGGCTAAGGGTACATTTCCCCAAAATCCCGGGGTATGAATTGCCTGGGAAAAATTTTAAAATCCCTGCTGCCTGGCTTATCGAACAATGCGGGTGGAAGGGCAGGACTTTCGGGCCCATTGGTGTCCATAAAAACCAGGCTCTGGTCCTGGTCAACTACGGTCAGGGGACAGGTGGCGCTATCAAAAACCTCGCCATGGAAATCAAAGAATCCGTAGCCCGCAAATTTGGTATCGAAATAGAACCTGAAGTCAATATTGTCTGATTCCCGAACCTACCCATACCAAATCTCGAGCATAGCGTTGATGTCTCTTGGTGTCTTTGTGCCTTAGTGGTAAAAGAAGTACTCAAAAGACACCATAACACAAAACATTTGCACCGAAAACGTCTTGCACCCCACCTTTAAATCATATGCGTCATATTCTCAAGATTACCATGATACTTTTCAACCTCCACCCCAAATTTAAGCAGGAAGTCGACACCCTCGTCACTGGCAATACCTTTGTATTCGGCATAAGACTTCAGGTAAATCACCTTTTTGACACCCATGGTGTAGATAATTCTCGAACAGGCCAGACATGGCGCCAAGGTTACATACATGGTGGCACCTTCCACAGTGGTCTTGTTTTTGACTGCGTACAGTAATGCATTTTGCTCTGCGTGAATCGCCAGGGAGCATCCGCCTTTGGAATCCCTTGGACAGCCCACATCGGGCCATTCCTGGTCACAATTGTGCGTTCCGGCCGGAGGGCCGTTATAACCGATAGAAATTATTCGTGTATCCTTGGCCAATACCGCTCCTACATGGCGCTTTATACAACGTGACCGCTTTGCCAGATTTACTGCCAGTTCCATATAAATGTCATCAAACTCAGGCCTGTTCATTATAAAAATTAAAAAGTGATGAGAATAAATTCTCGAATTTGGATTAAATAATTTTTAAATTTAAGCTATTTTGAGGCAAACATATCGTTGAATAAATGAAAAAAATCATTCAAGTCAAAGTATTTATTTTTTTACTGGCCTGGATGTCCGATACCAAAGGACAAAGTGCTTTGCCGCCGCAGCCCAGTCCCACTTCGATCACTACGCTTAAACATGAAAATACCTATATCAAAATCACCTACTGCCGTCCACACAAAAGGGGAAGGACAGTGTTTGGGGGCATGATCCCTTATGGAAAAGTCTGGAGAACCGGCGCCAATGAAGCCACTGAGATAACTGTAACCCAAGATATAATAATGGCCGGCAGGAAGCTGCCTGCCGGCACCTACACCCTGTTTACGATTCCCTATCGTGACAAATGGACGATTATTATCAACACAGTATTGGGACAATGGGGTGCTTACGAATATGACAGCCGCCGTAATATCTTAAAATTTGATGTTCCAGTGACTGCTACCAGCGTACATTACGAACCTTTTACCATAGAATTTGAACAAAGGGAAAGGACAACAAATCTATTAATGCTATGGGATCAAACCAGGGTAGCCATTCCGATTCAATTTATGTGACAAACTGTTAAGTAATAATAAAGCCCATCATTTCAACATTCCATTACCCCACCATGTCACGCGAATTCCCCATCAACCTCACAATAAGCACTGCATCCGGGATCTGCGCCAAAACAACTTTGAGCAACACCAGCATTGGCACCGACAATATCATTCCGGTCACTCCCCACAAATAACCCCAGAAGACCAATCCCAATATGACCACCACAGCATTTAAAGACAAGCTTGCCCCCAGCAGCTTCGGCTCAATAAAATTGCCAAAGAAAAACTGAATAGCAATCAGGCACAAAGCCAAAAACAATAAAGCAGGAATGATGCTCAGTTGTATCAACCCCAAAAGAATGGGGGGAATGGTGGCCACTATCGATCCAACAGTAGGAATAAAATTTAATACAAACGCCAAAAACCCCCAAAACAGGGCGAAATCAATGCCAAACATCCAGCAAACCAGGCCAAATCCGGTACCGGTGCACAAACTCATGAAAAACTTGACCTTTATATAGGTGACAATGGAGTTTTTGACCTGTTCAAACCCTTGCAGAATATTTTTTCCTCCTTCTACATCACCTTTTTCAAGGTATTGGATGTACTGTTCATATTTAAGTATTCCACCCAGTAATAATACCAGATAAAGCGAGGTCATGACGAAAATCCCCGTAAAATCACCCAAAAACTCTGCCAGGGTGCCGGAAGATTCGATGATCCAGTCAGTGGACATCATTTGGCCGAGACTTGAGATAATATCTCCTGAATTTATTTCCAATCCACTGATCCGGTGCACCCATTCCATAATCCCCTGAAGCTTTACATTGATCTGGCCTAGCAGCTTTTCTTGCTGCTTTACCAGGCTGACACCGGTTTCATAAATCATGAGTCCTATCAGGGCAACTGTAGAGATGGAGGTGAGGGAAATCACAACCAGACTGAGACCGAAAGGCCAGCTTTTTCTTTCAAACCAGGCTAATATCGGTTGCAACAATATGGCGAAAAATAAGGCCAGGGCAAGCGGCATCAGCAGGTGTGACAGTTCATCCAACAGGAAGGCAATTAAAATACTGGCAATAAAAATCAGAATGTTTTTAATAGTTTTAAGGTTGTTTTCCATGGTTGCGAAAGGCTTAATTGTTACAGCTTGTAAATACGCAACATACAAATTACTAAATATTTAACCAATAAGATAGTTTCAAAACTAATGCCCGGTTTTTAACCTCGAGGTTTTGGGGCAAGTAATTGTCAGTGTAAACGATAAAAAGATCCGAGACGGGTTTGAATCGCCATTGAAATCTGGTATTGATGTTTAGGTTATCGTTTTGTTCATTGAATTGAATAAAAGTGGTTAAAAAGAGTTGGTCGGTGAAGGTGAGGTCTATTCTTGGACCGATGAGAAAAAAGTCGGTGTCTTCAAAGGGCTTAGGTAAAGCAATATTATTGTAGGTTACCGCCAAAGCCAGATTTCCATAGGGCTGATACCTGTAATTCAATTCTGCCTCTACTTCCAGCAAATTTCCGTTGTAAAAGCCCCCATAAGCCGTAAAAAGACTATAATTGAATAATTTGCGCTGATCCGAAGCATATCCGATACCAAATCTGTCCCAGGTATATTCACTTCCGGCCGGAAGCTCCAGGCCATCTGAATTGGTAGGGTCAAAGGGGTCTTGCAGGGTAACCGTATTTCTCTCCACCCCTGCGTTAAACTCACTGGTGTTGGCATAACTTATCTCTACGCTGGCATAAAACTCCTGGTCCAGCACATTAAAATCAGTATCCGTAGTATATTCCGCCCCGATTTCTGTTTCGATGGTATTGATGACGCCGTTGGTCGGGTAAAATACCGGGCTGATACTTAATTCTCCTCTGGCAAAACCTGTGCGGGGCACAAATCCAACTTCAGCGTTATAGTTTTCTCCCACCAAATTATGAATCCAAAATACACCGAGGTTTCTGGTATTGTACCCCAAGAATGCACCATGGGCAAAATTTTCCGTATCCCGGCCGGGGTTTTCCGACCGGTGATAAAAAGCTTCCCCCTCCCATTTGTTGTTTCCTGTGGCAAAATTGTATTCAAACCCCCAGACCCGGTTGTACCTCGAAGTCTCCGAAGCCTCATCTTTCTTCTTATAATTCACGGACTGCCTGTTTACCAATATGGCACTTAAATTGGACCCGGCAAACACCGTTCTTTGCACCGTAGCGACTGTATAGTTTTGTCCGATAATATCCAGGTCATCATCTTTTTGCGTTTGCATGTTCATTAATCCGATCCGCCAGTTTCGATCCAGTTTCCCACTCAATCTTGCCCCATACAAAATGGGGGTCTGTACGTTATTTCCACTGGTATCCTTCGCTATGCCAATCCTCCTTGAAAAAAAAGGACGCGCACCCGGAAAACCGGCTAGTGCAAACAAATCGGAGTTTTCAAGAAAAAACTGCCTGCGCTCGGGAAAAAATATTTCAAACCGGTCGAGGTTTGTGACCTGTTCGTCGACTTCCACCTGTGAAAAGTCAGGGTTGAAGGTAAGGTCAAGATTCAATGCCGGCGTTACCCCGATTTTGGCATCGAATCCTGCTTCAAAAGTATAATCGGTCGGCTCACCCTCCTCAAAATCCCTGGCAGTCGCCCCCGAAAGGTATGGAATAACCGAGACATTGGCACCGGGTTTGGGAGGAAGATCTTCCCAGATCATCTTTCCGGAATAAAGTATGTTGTTGGGCCGGAATTGCTGGGGTACACGCACCCAGGTGGAGCGTTCGTTGTGCTTCAGGCTATACCGTAAAAAGTTGATATTCCACTGGCGATTGTCTTTGTTATATCTCAGGGTTTTGAAGGGTATGGCCATCTCCACGATCCATTTGTCAGGGTAATTTGTAACTCCGGAATACCATTTATTGTCCCAATCGGTGGCCACTTGCTCCCTTTCTGAAAAAAGGCCTTCCCTTTGAACACCTAACGGGGAGATACCGAATGTAAACCCGTTGGTCAGGTCGTTGTAGGTGTCAACGTAGAGGTTAAAACTTTCCGTTGTCGAAAACTCGTAGTCCCTTTTCAGGGAAGCAACTATATAATCGCGCCCTTCGTTATAACAAACGGCCGAAATATAAAGAAAATCGTCGTCAAACATCATTTTAACCTCGGTTTTGGCAATAGCCGGTAATGAATCGGTAGGAAAGTTTTGATAAAAACCACTAACCGCTTCAACTTGTTGCCATGCGGGCTCATCTGTTAATCCATCGACTTTTATCGGCTCCTGAATTTTTCTCATCATAATAACCGACTGTTCACGTTGATTTTGGGCAAAGATGTTGGCAGCTAAAAACGAAATAAAAAAAGCAGTAAAAATCTTCCTCACCTTAATTGTTTTGCTGTGATAAATTTGGATATGGCTTTCACCCCGCACTATCTTTGACAATTCATGTCTGGGAAAACTTATTCACATCTTACTTACCATCAAACGGTACTATACTTTCAAAAGTTTGGAACAGGTAACAAAGTTTTACTGGCCTTCCACGGATATGGTCAAAATAGCGATGCCTTTGAAAAAATCGGGCAATCCATCGGTACGAAATACACACTCTATAGCTTTGACCTCTTTTTTCATGGTAAAAGCATCTGGCCTTTCGGAAGTAAGCCCCTGCAGAAAACTTCGTGGATAGAAATAGTTAAAAACTTTTTAACCCATCGGGGCATAGAAAGGTTTTCACTGGCAGGCTACAGCATGGGGGGTAAATTTTTGTTAGCAATTCTGGAGGGTATGGCCCCTAGAATAGAAGAGGTTTGTTTCATTGCGCCTGATGGCATCAAAACGAATCCCTGGTATAGTTTGGCCACTTATCCCCTGTTTTTAAGAGGGGTTTTCAAGATAATGGTACACTATCCAAAGCCGCTTTTTGGTCTCATGGATTTGCTATTACACTTAAAAATTCTGGAAAAGGGATTGATTAAATTTGCCAGGAATAAAATGAATTCAGAGGCAAAAAGACGGCGGGTTTATAATAGCTGGGTGGTTTTCAGACATTTAAGTTTTGATATGGAAACCATTGCTATGCTCATCAACGATCATGGTATCCCGTTGAAAATGGTTTTAGGCAAATTCGATAAAATTATAACCCTGGAGAACATGCAAATCCTTCTGGAAAAACTAAAGGATTACAAGCTCATTGTACTGGAAACCGGCCACAATCAACTGCTGGATGAATTTGCCTTGCACCTTCAAAAAAATTAAACTTTCTTATACTTTTCCATAAATTTGCCACTGTAAATTAAAGGCTTTTTAACTCCTGAAAATTTTAACCTATGATCCTTTTCTTTAAAAATGCTTCCGCCAATATCTACGCGGTGGGGTGTAAGGAAATATTACCCCCGGAAAGTATCAAAAAGCTCATGTGGTTGTTCGGTAATGCCACCCCTATAAAACCCGACTCTTTGACCGGAGGTTTTACTGGTCCGCGCAAGGAAATGATCACCCCATGGAGTACCAACGCCGTTGAGATCACACAGAACATGGGGATTACCGGTATTGAAAGGATTGAAGAATTTTATCCGGTTGTACAGGGCGAAAGCAAACATGATCCTATGTTGCAGGCCTATTACCCGTATTTGGATCAACATATATTTGCCATTGACAAAAAGCCCGAACCCATCCGCTTCATTGACGATATAGACGCCTACAACCGGCAGGAAGGCCTGGCACTCAATAACGATGAAGTCAGCTACCTGGAAGAGGTAAGCGAAAAACTGGGCAGGAAATTGACAGACAGCGAAGTATTCGGATTTTCGCAGGTAAACTCCGAGCATTGCCGTCATAAAATCTTTAATGGCACTTTTGTCATTGATGGTGACGAAAAGGAAAATTCACTTTTTCAACTGATCAAAAAGACTTCCGAACAAAACCGTAACCGGCTGGTTTCAGCCTACAAAGACAATGTTGCTTTTATGGAAGGTCCTGTGGCAGAGCAGTTTGCTCCGGCATCGCAGTACCGGGCCGATTATTTTGAGACTACCGATTTCAAATCTGTGATCTCCTTAAAAGCGGAAACGCACAACTTCCCAACCACTGTTGAGCCATTCAATGGTGCCGCCACAGGTTCAGGCGGTGAAATCAGGGATAGGTTAGCCGGGGGCAAGGGCAGTGTACCTCTGGCAGGAACTGCCGTCTACATGACATCTTACCCGCGCCTGGAAGGGGGCAGGGACTGGGAAAAAAAGATCACCCCAAGACCCTGGCTGTACCAGACACCCGTTGAAATTCTTATCAAAGCTTCAAATGGCGCCAGTGATTTTGGCAACAAATTCGGGCAACCACTGATCTGCGGCAGTCTGCTCACTTTTGAACATGTCGAAAACAATAAACAGTATGGGTACGATAAAGTGATTATGCTGGCTGGCGGAATAGGATTTGGTAAACTGGCGGACAGTCTGAAGGAAAGACCTGAAAAAGGTGATAAAATAGTCATTTTTGGTGGTGATAACTATCGGATCGGTATGGGCGGCGGGGCTGTTTCATCGGTAGCCACCGGGGAGTTTGATAACCGCATTGAGCTAAATGCCGTTCAGCGCTCCAATCCCGAAATGCAAAAACGGGTGGCAAACGCCATAAGGGCTCTGACCGAGATGGCTGAAAACCCTATTGTTTCTATACATGACCATGGTGCCGGGGGACATCTCAACTGCTTGTCTGAATTGGTGGAAGAAACCGGTGGTGTCATCGACATACAAAAATTGCCAGTAGGAGACCCTACCTTGTCGGACAAAGAAATCATCGGCAACGAATCCCAGGAAAGAATGGGCTTGATCATAAAAGAGAAAGATCTGGATCTGTTGCAAAAAATTGCAAAGCGGGAAAGGGCCCCATTTTATGTAGTGGGGGAGGTATCAGATGATGGCCACCTGACATTTGCTGACAGCCGCGCTGAAACCCATCCTATTGATTGGCAACTGGAACACATGTTTGGCAAGCCGCCGAAAACTATTCTGACAGACAACCAACTACCGGCCTCATTTGAAGACATGAGTTATCATGTCGCCGAAACCCATTATTACACTGAGCAGGTAATGCAACTTGAGAGTGTGGCCTGCAAAGACTGGCTTACCAACAAAGCAGACCGGTGTGTGTCGGGAAAAGTCGCCAAACAACAAACCGCCGGGGCACTGCAACTACCACTAAACAATGTAGCGGTCATGGCTATCGATTACCGCGGAGAGCGTGGTATAGCAACTTCCATCGGTCACGCGCCCGTAAGCGCCCTGATTGACCCCGCCGCAGGCTCTAAACTGTCGATCGCGGAAGCACTCACCAATCTGCTATGGGCACCTATAGAGGGTGGAATTAAAGGTATCTCGCTAAGTGCCAACTGGATGTGGCCAGCTAAAAACGAGGGCGAAGATGCCAGGTTGTATGAGGCCGTGGCAGCAACCGGTAAGTTTGCCTGTGACCTGGGGATAAATATACCCACGGGCAAGGACTCACTTTCCATGACCCAAAAGTACAACGGCGAAAAAGTGGTTTACGCCCCTGGAACTGTCATTATCTCCGCCTGCGCACCGGTTACTGACTTGTCAAAAATTGTGGAGCCGGTGCTGAAATCCATAGAAAACACTACTTTGATGTATGTTGACTTTTCCCTGGATGCGTTTAAACTGGGGGGAAGCAGTTTTTCACAAATTCTGAATCAAATTGGCAAAGCTGCCCCAACAATTATCGATCCGGGATATTTTGCCCGGGCCTTTGATACCATCCAGGAACTGATCAGTGACGGCTATATTCTGGCGGGACATGACATTTCTGCCGGAGGATTGATGACCACTTTGCTTGAGATGAATTTTGCCAATCAAAATGGAGGGGTAAGCGTGAATCTGGATAGTTTTGGGGAGCATGATATGATAAAAATACTGTTCAGCGAAAAGCCAGGTATAGTAATTCAGGTAGAATCAGGGGAGCAGGTAACGGAAAAGTTAAAGGTCGCAGGGCTAAACTTCCATGTACTGGGCCATCCGGTAGAGGAAAGAAAGCTTTTCCTGGAAAAATCCGGTGCCCGGATGGAATTCGATATCAATAACCTGCGGGATCTTTGGTTCAAAACTTCCTTTTTGTTGGATAAGGAACAAACCAATGAGGGTTTCGCCCGGTCGAGGTATGACCATTACACTTCGCAACCATTAAATTTTGCTTTCCCGCCTGCCTTTGAAGGAAGTTACGGCGCCTTGGCCCTTAATCCCGACAAAAAGGGAAAAACCGGTATTAAGGGCGCCATAATCCGTGAAAAAGGGGTTAACGGAGATCGGGAAATGGCTTATGCCATGCACCTGGCCGGCTTTGATGTGAAAGACATCCACATGACGGATTTGATTTCCGGAAGGGAGAATTTGCGTGATGTGAATTTCATCGCTTTTGTCGGTGGCTTCTCTAATTCAGATGTACTGGGCTCAGCCAAAGGTTGGGCAGGGGCCTTTCTTTTTAACGAAAAAGCCAAACAGGCAATAGATGACTTTTACGCCAGGAAAGACACCCTGAGCCTTGGTGTTTGTAATGGCTGTCAGTTAATGATGGCGCTGGGTTTATTGTATCCGGGCATGGAAAATCACCCGACCATGCACCATAATACGTCCGGCAAGTTCGAATGCTCATTTCTCAACGTCGACATCCCTGAAAACAACTCGGTGATGCTTCAGAACCTGGCAGGCACACGCTTGGGGATTTGGGTGGCTCATGGCGAAGGAAGATTCATTTTACCCGGCACCGAAAGTGATTACCACGTTTCTGCAAAATACAGTTATGATGCCTATCCCGGCAACCCTAACGGGTCTGATTTTGCTATTGCGGGCCTTCATTCACGTGACGGAAGACATTTGGCCATTATGCCACATCTGGAAAGATCCATTTTCCCCTGGAACTGGGCATATTACCCTGACGACCGAAAAAAGGACCGGATCAGCCCCTGGGTCAAAGCCTTTATCGATGCCAAAAACTGGGTAAAACAATATACCCAATTAAAAAATGAACCGGATCATGCGCTCTGACTCCGGTCATTCTTAGCCCGACATTATTTTTTAAATATATATGGATGTTATATATTTATATTTCTAAAAAAATTCTACTTTTGTACCTCCAATTTGAGAATGGGAAAATTGACCCATGGTGTAACTGGCAACACGTCTGGTTTTGGTCCAGAAGAGTCTAGGTTCGAGCCCTAGTGGGTCAACTATATTAATCCCGGTTTTTATCGGGATTAATTTATTTTAAAGGCGCTACAATTATACGATTAATCTAACACCTACATATGTCATCTGTCAAACTCTTTTCAGGTACGCGTTCACTCTACCTGGCAGAAAAAATTGCGGGTTTTTACGGGAAAGCATTGGGGAAGCTAACGATTCAAAAGTTCAGTGATGGGGAGATATCACCCAGCTACAATGAGTCGGTTCGCGGTTGCGACGTATTCCTGATCCAGTCCACGTGCCCGCCGGCAGAAAACATCATGGAGTTATTATTGATGATCGACGCTGCCAAAAGAGCCAGTGCAGAATATGTAACAGTGGTAGTGCCTTATTTCGGCTACGCCAGGCAGGACCGGAAAGATAAACCACGCGTATCGATTGCCGCCAAGCTCAATGCCAATTTATTGTCAGCAGCGGGTGCTGACAGGTTGATGACCTGCGACCTGCATGCCGGGCAAATTCAGGGCTTCTTCGATTTTCCGGTAGATCACCTGGACGGATCGGCGATTTTTGTTCCATATCTGAAATCGCTTAACCTGGACAATCTCGTATTTGCCGCCCCTGATGTCGGTGGTGTGGGCCGGGCTCGAAGCTATGCAAAACGGTTTGCCGTGGAAATGGTCGTATGTGACAAGCATAGAAAAAGGGCCAATGAGATTGCTTCCATGCAGGTCATCGGTGATGTAGAAGGCGCCAATGTAGTGTTGGTTGACGATATTGTAGATACCGCAGGCACCATATGCCGGGCGGCTAAAATTCTGATGGAAAAAGGAGCTACCTCGGTAAGGGCCGTCATCACGCATCCTATTTTATCCGGACAGGCTTATGATAATATCAATAATTCTGTGCTGGAAGAACTTGTCGTTACGGATACCATTCCTTTAAAGAAAACTTCCGAAAAACTTAAAGTGCTGACGGTCGCTGAATTGTTTGCCAAGGCAATCCGCAACATACATGATCATGATTCCATCAGCGCATTGTTTATATAGAAAATTAAATAGTAAAATAAATAAATTATGAAAACTGTAGAGATTATAGGGTATAAAAGAGCAAATCTCGGCAAAAAAGAATCAAAACACGTTAGAGAAGATGGGAATGTTCCATGTGTATTGTATGGCGGTGAGGAGCAAGTACACTTTTACGCTCCCATGATTTTGTTCAGGGAGCTCGTTTACACACCGGATGCCCACATGGTAGATTTAAATATCGAAGGGGAAATTTACAGATGCATCCTCCAGGATATTCAATTCCACCCGGTTAGCGAGATTATCCTGCATGCCGATTTTCTTCAATTACACGAAGGAAAACCCGTTAAAATGGATATTCCCGTACACCTGGTTGGAAAAGCCCCGGGTGTAGACAAAGGTGGCACTTTGATGCATAAAAGAAGAAATATCCGGGTACAGGCACTGCCTAAAGATATGCCGGACTTTATAGAGGTAGATATTTCCAAATTGGACTTCAACAAAGCGGTCAAAGTTGCGGAAATCGAAGAAAAAGATTTCAAAATTCTCGATGCACCTCAGTTATCCATCGCGGTGGTTGAGGTTCCGAGGGCATTGCGAGGAAAAACCGACGGAGATGAGCTCGCAGAAGGAGCAGAAGAAGGTGGCGAAGCAACTGAAGAGGGAGGCGCTGGCGAAGCGTAAAAAACCACTGTATTATATTAGGTAAAATCCTGCTCTTCCAGGCAGGATTTTTTTATTATTGATAAATTGTGTTTAATAACTCCTCGGTATGAAATATTTAATCGCCGGATTGGGAAACATCGGTCCTGAATATGAATTAACCAGACATAATATCGGATTTTTGATATTGGATTTCCTGGCAGGAAAATTTGACGCCGCGTTTGAACTGGAAAGGTTGGCCTGGAAAACTGCCGTAAAACATAAAGCCAGAAATTTCCATCTGATTAAGCCTACCACCTATATGAATTTAAGTGGGAAGGCTGTGAATTATTGGATGAAAGAACTGAAAATCCCAAAAGAGAACGTGTTGGTGGTGACAGATGACGTCTCACTGCCTTTCGCCAAACTGAGAATGCGGGCCAAGGGCTCCAGTGCAGGACACAATGGTTTGAAAAATATTGAACAAGCTACGGGTGGAAGTGATTTTGCCAGATTGAAATTCGGCATAGGTAACAATTATCCACAAGGCAAACAGGTGGACTATGTATTAAGCAATTTCAGCCAGCATGAGTTCGCCGAATTGGAAACCCACATTGAAAAAGCCACAGATATGATACTATCCTTTGGTACTATTGGAATTACACAAACAATGAATCGGTTTAATAAAAATTAAAATGACAATGAAAATTAAAATGGGTTGTTGCTAATTTCGGTTTCCGAAGACTTTTTTCAGGAGGTCAGTGGTTCTGGCCACGGGGTTTTTGCGGATATTGGCTTCCTCTTCGGCGATCAACAAAAACAATCCGTCAATGGCCTTTTCAGTGGCGTAAGCATCCAGATCAGGGTTTACTTTTTTTACCAAAGGAATTTTATTATACCTTGCCGCAAGGTCACCATAATATTTCGTGGCATTGACTTTTTGCAGGGCGTTATGGATTATCGGCTGAAATTTTTGCGTCAACTGGGAGGAAGTGGTTCTTTTCAGATATTGAGTCGCAGCATCATTTTCACCCCTTAAAATACCCCACGCATCTTCAATCGTCATGGATTTGATAGCGGCCACAAATATGGGCTTTGCTTCCTTGGCAGCTTCCTCAGCACCCCTGTTCAGGGTTTTGATGAATTTATCGACCTCATTTCCTAATCCAATATCCCGCAAGGTGTTTTCCATTTTTTTGGCTTCAGGGGGAAAGGGAATCTTAATCTTCGGATTTGAAAAATAACCATTTACCGCTGACGCCCTACCGGCACCTTTGCTTATGCCATTGATCAGGGCTTCCTTCAACCCTCCTGCCACCTCCTCAGTGGTCAGGGAACTGCCGGACGAACCAAGCAGATCGCCTACTGTTTGCGAAAATTGTTGCTGTGTACAGCCAACCAATAGCATGACAAAAACTGCCAAATTCCTTCCGATTTTTGTAATATCCATGAATGATATTGATTTGTTTTAAAACAGATTTTTAATCTTCCCACGAAAACCCTGCCAGTTATCGCTTGCCCAAAATTGAATGGATGTCTGTGCTTATTAAACAGCTTCGCAGTGATTCCGGTTCAGGTCAAAAATAGTTAATTTGGATTGAAATAGTAAAATAATTATTTGAAGTGTGAGATTGAAGTTTGAGTGTGGGTGTGAGGAGGGGGTTAGAGGTGATAGGATAGGCCAAAATTTATGCTGAGGTTGTTCGGCTTGATGTGAACAGGCGATGATTCATTTTCATTGATAAACGATGAGTAGTTAAACGTAGGCTGTAATATTAAATCCAGTCGAGGCAATAACCTGTAGTCGAGCTTATAAAAAACGGATATAAAGGAGAAGTGGCTTTTGAGTTTTATGTTTTCCTCATCAAAATCGGTTTCAGACGCCCCGATAAGATTCCTGTGAAAAGCTACATGGCCGCCTATAGCCTGCTCAAAAACCTTCCCCCGGTGCAATGATAATGAAGCTCCTAATTGCAGGCCAAGTTCTTTTCTTCTAAAATTCACCGTACGGTTGTTTTCCGAAAATTCGGGCACCATGGCGAAGGAAGTAGTTTCAGTGTTAGCACTGAGCGTTTGATAGCCTGTAATCGTTTTTTCCGTAAAATTAAAGGACTCATTGGCCCAGGCATATATCAATCCCGCAGAAAACTCAAGGTTTTTTCGATACCGCACCGTACCTCCAATAGCCGCTTTATGGCCCAATCTTTCGCCAGAAATAGCAGATCGCTCCTCTAAACTGCTGATGACAAGGTTATCAGAGGTGTTTGTATGAAAATCATGATAAAAGAGGCTGGGCATAGCCATGGCAAATAGTTCAAATCTTTTTGTTCGTTTTTCAATGATCGGTTCTTCAGCCTGCGCCGGGGCCTGCAGGGGTTGGCTTTTTAAGGGGATGGTAACTGCTTTTAGTGGCGACAGCGTGAATTCGGCTATTTCAGGCCCCTTAAGTGGCAATTTGGAGGCAGATAACACCGGAAGGTGTTATTCTGTCGTCGGTTGTTGCTTTATATATGTCGGTTCGTCCGGTTCTTGAAGCAACGATTTCTTGTCAGATGACGCTTGAAAAGAATTATTAGGCATGTACTTCAGTAAGGCCCCTTCCAGGTTCTCTAAACGGCCGTTATTCGGCGATGTAACGATGTTAAGATGAACAGGTTGGTTGCTTTCGATACCATTTGTTACATCAATGATGGCCATGGAACCGGCACTTAAAAAACTCTCACTATCAAAATCGGTAATCTCCGTTTGAGGAAGCTGGTCATCATCCAGTTTATCACAACCCGGAAATACCAATACAGATACTGCTACAATGGTTAAGTTAATTTTTATTTTTCGAATAATCATTAGACAGGTATTTTGAAATCATTAATCTTTTCAAAAGGCCGAGACAATGATATGATCGAATTGGTTGCATGACCTGAAAATTAATGAATGGTTACAGCCCGGATTAGCCGTTAAAATAATATATTTGGGTCATTCAAAACTTGAAAAATTGATTTTAAATGAGCCAGGTACCTGCAGAATTAATCAGTATTGGCGATGAATTGCTTTATGGGCAGATTGTAGACACAAACAGTCAATGGATGAGCGCGGAATTGGATAAAATAGGCATAAAAGTAATAAGAAAGACTACGGTCGGCGACGTTGAATCCGAAATTCTCCGGGCCTTCGGGGAGGCAGAAGGCAGGGCCGACGTTATTCTGATCAGCGGCGGACTGGGCCCTACTAACGACGACCTGACCAAACCCTGCCTCGCAAAATATTTTAACACTACAATTTCATTGCATCCGCAAGCGCTCAAAGAACTGACGCATTTGTTCGAAAGCCGGGGATTCACCTTAAACGAGCGAAACAAAAAACAGGCGGAGTTACCAGACAAGTGCACCATGGTCCGTAACAGGCTGGGCAGTGCGCCAGGTATGTGGTTTGAAAGGAACCGGAAAATTTTTGTCTCGATGCCAGGCGTACCCCACGAAATGAAAGAGATGATGCAGCGTGAGGTACTGCCAAAAGTAAAGGCATTTTACCAAACACCGACTATACTTCATAAAATGATTAAGACGGCCGGCATCGGAGAGTCATGGCTGGCTGATAAAATCAAGGATTGGGAAAGTAATTTACCGCCGCACCTGAAGCTGGCCTATTTGCCCGGGTTAATGCAAGTGAGGCTCAGGTTAACCGGCACAGGCCCTGACCGGCCCGTCCTGGAGCAGGAAATCGAGCGGGAAATCGCTAAATTATTGCCACTTATTGATCCATTTATCTTTGGTTTTGACAGCGAGAACCTGGAATCCGCCATAGGAAAAATACTGGTTGAACAGCAAAAGACCCTGGCAACCGCTGAAAGTTGTACGGGAGGGCACATTGCGCAAACCATCACCAGCATTGCGGGTAGCTCGAGGTACTTCAACGGTGGGGTTGTGCCTTATCATAATGACATGAAAGTAAACCTCCTCCATGTTAATCCCGAAACGTTAAAAAAACATGGCGCCGTAAGCGAGCAAACGGTGATAGAAATGGCCAATAATGTAAGAGACGTTTTTAAAACAGATATTGGCCTGTCCAGCAGTGGTATTGCGGGACCTGGCGGAGGTACCAAAGAAAAACCGGTAGGGTTAATCTGGATTGCCTATGCCGACGGGGATAAAACTATTACTAAAAAACTACAATTGGGCGATCAGCGATTGATTAATATACAGCGCACCACGATAGCGGCTTTGTACCTGTTATGGCAAAGTTTAACACAAAAAAATAGAGAAAAATAGTGAATTTGCTATTTTTGCAGCAAACAAACATAAATCTGTAAAGAAACAACTATCCAAATGGCACTTGTAGAAATGGTCATGCCCAAGATGGGTGAAAGCATAATGGAAGGCACTATTTTAACGTGGCTCAAAAAAGTTGGTGACAAAATAGAGCAGGATGAATCCGTCCTGGAAGTAGCTACTGACAAAGTGGATACGGAAATTCCGGCCTCTCACGAGGGGGTCTTGAAGGAAATTCTGGCCGGGGAAGGTGAGGTGGTGGAAGTAGGCAAACCCATCGCCATTATCAGTACGGAAGGCGATGACCAGGAACCGGCAATGACACCCGCCGGTGAATCTGCCAAGGTGGAAATTAAACACGAACAGGAATCTAAACCGGCCGGGGCGGATAATGGAAACGGAAGCACCACGCAACCACTCGAAGTTCCCGCAGCAGGCAGATTCTATTCGCCGCTGGTTTTAAATATTGCCAGGCAGGAAAACATCCCTATGCAGGAGTTGGAAAAGGTTTCCGGAACCGGAAAAGAAGGCCGGGTTACTAAAAAGGACATACTGGCTTATCTTCGACACAGGGAAAAATCAACGGCTATGGAAGAGGTGCCTTCGCAGGGAAATGGTGCTATCGAGGTGGTACCTCCTCCGGTTCAACCTGCCGAAACAGAGGTTGCCAAACCCAGGGTACAGGTATCGGTAAACGCCGACGACGAGATTATCGAAATGGACAGAATGCGAAAGATGATCGCCGAACGTATGGTGGCATCCAAAAGAATTTCCCCGCATGTGACTTCTTTCGTAGAGGCCGATGTTACAGACATCGTATACTGGAGAAACAGGGTCAAAAATGAATTTAAGAGGAAGGAAGGTGACAATCTGACCTTCACGCCCATTTTTATAGAAGCGGTGGTCAAGGCAATTAAAGACTACCCCATGGTGAATGTCTCTGTAGATGGGGATAAAATCATCAAAAGAAAAGACATTAATATCGGTATGGCTGTCGCGTTACCCTCAGGGAATCTCATCGTTCCGGTTATCAGGCACGCCGACCAGCTTAACATGATCGGCTTAACCAAAAGGGTCAATGACCTGGCAAAAAGGGCCCGCGACAATAAGCTGACTCCTGACGAGCTTTCAGGTGGCACCTATTCGATATCGAACGTCGGCTCATTTGGTAATGTGATGGGTACGCCCATCATCGTGCAACCACAAGTGGCTATTCTGGCTTTGGGTGCTATTGTGAAAAAACCTGCGGTGATCGAAACCAACAACGGTGATGCCATCGCCATCAGGCACAAGATGTTTTTATCCCATTCGTACGACCACCGCGTGGTAGACGGCGCCCTCGGCGGCATGTTCGTACGCAGGGTGGCTGATTATCTGGAACGATTCGATAGTAATCGCAACATTTAAGACGAGAAGTGGTTGCCGCTTGTTAACCAACTACACCAACTACCACCTCATGCAGGCCCCTTATTGATTGGCCTCAAAAGCTACTTCAACCATTTCCCTCACAAAATTCGGCAGGGCGAAGGCGGCTTTGTGGATATGCGGGTTGTAATAGTTTAAGGAGTTAGCCATGACAAAAGATTCCACCTTTTGATTATCAAAATCCCTGATGGGGTGTTTTCCGTCCTTGGTCGAGTAGGAAAAGCTCCACATGCCGGTGGGATAAGAAGGGATATAAGCCAAATAACAATGAACATGGGAAGGGCCGAATATTTCCCTGTAGCAGGTATAGATTTCCTTAAAAACCTTGTTATTAAATCTTGGAGACTCACTTTGCGTAACCATCACACCGGCTGGTTGAAGGATTCTGTAGACATCCCGGTAAAAAGCCTCGGTAAACAGCCCTTCACTGGGCCCTACTGGATCGGTAGAGTCCACGATCACCAGGTCAAAGGATTCATCGGCACGCTTACTGACATATTTAATACCATCGTCAATGATCAGGTTCAGTTTTGGATGATTCAGGGCCGAGGAGATGCCTGGCAGATATCTTTTGGACGCCTCGACCACTTTATTGTCAATTTCTACCATCACCAATTCTTCGATGCCGGGGTGTTTTAAAAGCTCCCTGGCCGTGCCACCATCCCCACCGCCGATAATCAAGGCCTTACGTACCTGACCGTGTGTTAACATGGGCACGTGGGCGATCATTTCATGGTAAACATATTCATCCTTTTCAGTACACATCACCAGACCGTCCAAAGTGAGCATATTGCCGTAGGCCAGGGTTTCGTAAACCTCTACCTTTTGATAATCCGACTGCTCCTCATATAACTTTCCATGATGTTTCAGGGACAGGGCGATGTTTTCATCCCTTTCAGTAAACCAGATGTCCCTGGTTCTTTTAGGGATGCTATCTCCGGCGCTTTTTTCATCCCTTAAAGCATGTAAGTCCAGCTCCCTCTTTTTTAGCAGATTCATCTCGCCCCGCCTCATTTCCACTGCCGAACCGTGGCTGGCCTTAAAGGAATTTTTTAGGTATTCATATGAAACCCACGGATCGACTGTATCTCCGCAGGTAAATAGATCCACCGAAGCGTAACCATATTCAGGCCAGGTGTGGATGGCCAGATGGCTTTCCTGGATTACCACCACTCCTGATACACCATATGGCGAAAAGTGGTGAAAAGTAGTGTTAATAACGGTTGCTCCGGCAGTGCGGGCCGCAGTTTCCATATGTTGCTCTATGTGCACCACGCTGTTTAGGATCTCAGGCTCGCAGTTATAGAATTCCACAATAATATGTCTTCCCAACGTACTCATTTCAAACGATTTAAAAGGATTTTATTACGGTTAAACCACTACATTTTACAAATAGGTAAATATGCTGCAAAAATGAGATCATAAATCCACTTAAACAAAAGAATAGTTAATTATATTGGGGGTTATAATAGACATCGATATCCCCCAATCCTGCAGAAGCCTCTTTCCAGCTCGGAAGGTCGAACATGATCACAGCCATGCTTGCCGGCGACATGCTGTCAATTAGATTACCGGTTAAATATTCGGCAAAATAGGTGATCACCGGGTTATGGCCAATAATAAACACCCTTTTCCAGTGGTCTTTAAACCCGTTGACAAGTGCCAGCAGGCTTCTTGGCGAAGACTCGTAAAGTTGTTTATCAAATTTTATCTTGTTAACGTCAAAATTTATTTTCTCCGCAATGGTAGTAGCCGTAATCTTAGCCCTGACCGCCGAACTTGAAAAAATTGCGTCCGGATGCAAACTTTTCTTCAATAAATGCATTCCTAATTGAGAGGCATCGATTATGCCTTTATTGGTAAGTGTACGGTCAAAATCTTTTTGCCCTTGTGCTGACTCGGAGGCCTGCGCATGGCGAATTAAAAGTAATTGTTTGGTCATTATGTTTTGGTTTATGCTTAAAAATTTAAATAATAATGACACATTTTCCTACCATTTCATGGAGTATAATTCATTTTGGCCGTTGCTTTTTTTCAAAAAAATTATTGATATTTGAACGAAACACTAAAAAAAATTAGTATGCCCAAGAAACTCGTCATCGTAGAGTCACCAGCTAAGGCCAAAACTATTGAAGGCTACTTAGGATCTGATTTCAAAGTAACTTCGAGCTACGGCCACGTCCGGGATTTGAAGAAGGGTGACAAAGCCATAGACATTGAGAATGGATTCAAGCCAACCTACGTGGTCTCAAGCGATAAAAAAGATGTAATTAAAGAATTGAAAAAACTGGTCAGGGATGCCGAAACAGTTTACCTCGCCAGTGATGATGACCGTGAGGGTGAAGCCATCTCCTGGCATTTGAAAGAAGTATTGGATCTCGATGACTCAAAAGCACGCAGAATCGTATTCCGGGAAATTACCAAAAATGCCATATTGAATGCCTTACAAAACCCCAGAGGTATCGACCATGACCTTGTCAATGCGCAACAGGCCCGGCGAATCCTTGACAGGCTCGTTGGCTTTGAGTTGTCCCCTATTCTCTGGAAAAAGATAAAAACCGGGCTTTCTGCAGGCAGGGTTCAATCAGTGGCTGTCAGACTGGTAGTTGAAAGAGAAAGGGATATTGACAAGTTTGAGGTAAAGTCATCGTACAAAGTGACAGCAACCTTTTTGCTGGATCAGGGAAAAGAGCTCGCAGCCGATTTATCCACTAGGTTTGCCACTGAGGAAGAAGCACTTTCCTTTCTTGAAAAGTGCAAGGGTGCTGAATTTTCCATCAAAAATTTGGAAAAGAAACCGGCCAAAAAATCTCCGGCGCCACCATTTACCACCTCTACTTTACAGCAAGAGGCCAGCAGAAAGCTGGGCTTTTCGGTGGCCCAAACCATGACCCTGGCGCAAAAGCTCTACGAAAACGGTAAAATCTCCTACATGAGGACAGATTCGCTCAATTTATCGGATGATGCCGTGGCCGGCGCCAGTGCTGAAATAAGAAGTGCTTTTGGAGATAAATACCTCAAGACCAGGAAATTTAAAACAAAATCCAAAAGCGCTCAGGAAGCACATGAAGCCATAAGGCCAACGGATTTTTCAGCAAAGGAAGCCGGTAATGACCGCAATGAAAAAAGACTTTATGAATTGATATGGAAACGCGCCATCGCCTCGCAAATGGCCGAGGCATCGCTGGAAAAAACCATTGCTACCATCGATGTATCCACCGTGGAACAGGACTTTATCGCTTCAGGCGAAGTAATTACTTTTGATGGCTTTTTGAAAGTGTATATTGAGTCCACAGATGACGAAATTCAGGATGAAGAGAATAAGGGGATGCTCCCTCCACTGGCAATAGGGCAAATGCTTGACCTGGACCATATCAGAGCAAGACAGGGATTCTCAAGGCCACCGGCAAGATTTACCGAGGCAAGCCTTGTAAAGCACTTGGAAGAGATGGGGATCGGCAGGCCTTCTACCTATGCCCCCACTATATCCACCATTCAAAAAAGGGGGTATGTAGAAAAGGAATCAAGACCGGGAAAGGAAAGAAAATACAAGGAGTTAATTTTAAAGGATGGTACTATTCAAAGTACGGAAAAAGAAGAAATAGCCGGTACTGAAAAAAACAAGCTATTCCCAACCAATACTGCCATGGTTGTCAATGACTTCCTGGTTACACACTTCCCGGATGTGACTGATTACTCTTTTACCGCAGAGGTGGAAAAAGAGCTGGATGATATTGCCGAGGGCAATTTTTCCTGGGACAATATGATAGATGTTTTTTATGGAAAATTTCATCCGAAAGTTGAAAGCACAGAAAATATTGAAAGATCGCAGGTCGGTTCTTCCAGGGAAATCGGTGTCGATCCGGCCAGCGGTAAAAAAGTTTATGCCAAGCTGGGTAAATTCGGTCCTTACGTGCAGATCGGAGAAAATGATGATGACCCAAAACCCAGATATGCCAGCCTCAGGACAGGACAGTTTATTGAAAGCATAAAAATTGAAGAGGCCCTGGAGCTGTTCAAACTTCCCCGGGAAATTGGGGAATTTGAAGGGGAAATGATGATTGCGGCCATCGGTAAATTCGGGCCTTACATCCGTCATAACGGAAAGTTTTACTCCATAGGCAAAGATCAGGATCCGCTTAGTATCTCTGAAGAAGAGGCAGTTGAGTTAATTCATGCCAAGAGGAAAGCTGATGCGGAAAAATTCATCAAAGTTTTTGAAGAAAATCCGGAAGTACAGGTTTTAAAGGGCAGGTATGGCCCATATATCAAAGTAGGAAAGAAAAATGTAAAAATCCCAAAAGGCAAGGAGCCGGAGGATCTGACCCTGGAGGAGTGCCTGGAACTGGCAGAAAAAGCCCCGGCCAGGGGCAAAAGAGCTGCCAGAAAGAAATAATAACCCCAGGTTAATAGCATGGCCAGGGCCAAAAACATTTTAATGCCATTAGCCCAAAGAGCGACAGCAGAGATATAACGGGCGCCTAAAGCCGGTCAAATTATTGATTTGTTGGCAAACTGTCTATTTAACATATAGTGCCTTGCGTAAACCCACTGCTTACGATCAGGCGTTTGCTTCGGATTAATCTTATGTAGTATCTTTATTATTGAGAGATCAGCTTTTTTTGCCCGTGAAAAAAAAGTAAATTAGCCCTATGGTCAGAAAAAAAATCGTGGTTTTATCGGGTGCAGGTGTAAGCGCGGAAAGTGGTATACCAACTTTCAGGGACTCTAACGGGTTGTGGGAGGGACATGATGTCATGGATGTAGCATCTCCCGAGGGCTGGCGCCGAAATCCTGAGTTGGTCCTGGATTTTTACAATCAAAGGAGAAAAAACGCCCTGTCGGTTCATCCTAATCAGGGACATAGTACATTAGCTGATCTGGAGGAGAATTTCGATGTAATCATTATCACCCAAAATGTTGACAATCTCCACGAAAGGGCGGGTTCGACCAATGTTATCCATTTACACGGCGAATTATTTAAGTCCAGAAGTACATTAGACCACAGACTTATCTATGATATCAGTGGTTGGGAATTAAATATAGGTGACAAATGTGAAAAAGGTGCTCAGCTCAGACCCCATATCGTATGGTTTGGAGAGATGGTGCCGATGATGGAGCTAGCGGTAAAGGAAGTAACCACCGCCGATATCTTTGTTGTGGTGGGTACTTCCCTGCAGGTTTACCCGGCAGCCGGTCTGATTGACTATGTGAGCCGGAATGTACCTGTTTATATCATCGACCCTAACATGCCGGAGGTTGCTCCGAGAACCAATCTGTCATTAATAGAAGCGCCTGGAAGCGTGGGTTTAAAGCAGGTGGCGGAGGAGTTGGCGGCTAAGTATTTGCCCTGACCCAATGTTGGGCCGTGTGCCGTATTGTATCTCACAATAATTGAGTGAATCGCTTGGTCGAGCAGCCCATCGATGGGCTGTAGCGCAAAAAAGTAAAAGAAAAAAATGTATTTCAATTGATTAATCTGCCACCCGTCACGCTAAAACAACTGTTTCGCTATATTATAAACCGGCTCGGCCTTGCCCATAGAATAATAGTGCAAACACGGCACGCCATATTCAATCAGTTCTTTGGATTGCTGGACGCACCACTCGACCCCAACCTGCCGGGCGGCGCGATTATCCTTACAGCCTTCTATCGCATCCGATAAATCCTCGGGAATATCAATATGAAATATACTGGGCAGGATAGTTACCTGCTTGATGGTGGTAATAGGCTTCAAACCAGGAATAATGGGGACATCTATCCCTTCATTTCTGCAGGTTTCTACAAAGTCAAAATATTTCTGGTTATTGTAAAACATCTGCGTGACGATATAATCTGCTCCAAGGGCGACCTTTTGCTTCAAATACCTGATATCTGATTTTAAATTAGGGGCTTCAAAATGTTTTTCAGGGTAACCGGCTACCCCCACACAAAAACCGGTAGGGTGTGCGTTCAATAATTCGTCGTCAATATATTTACCCTTATTCATGTCCAATACCTGTGAAAGCAGGTCGATGGCGTAGTTATGGCCTTCCGGATCAGGCACAAAGCGGGACTCCGATTTAATGGCATCGCCCCGGATGACCAAAACGTTGTCGATACCCAGAAAGTTGAGGTCAATAAGGGCATTTTCAGTCTCTTCCCTGGTAAATCCACCGCAAATAATGTGAGGCACCGTATCGACATTATATTTATTCTTAATAGCCGCACAGATTCCCACAGTACCCGGCCTCTTTTTAATCGCCATTTTTTCCAGCAAGCCATTTTCCCGGTTTTTGTAAACGTACTCCTCACGATGGTAGGTAACATCTATAAAAGGTGGTTTAAACTCCATTAAGGCATCAATATGTTTAAACAGGCTTTCGATACTGTCACCTTTTAACGGAGGCAGGATTTCTATCGAAAACAGTGTTTTTTTTGCATTTTTCAGATGTTCGGTAACTTTCATTTTTTCTTAACAAATATCAAAATTATTGTTGCTGAAGCATACGGACGGCATTCAGGGATTGTAGGAAAGGTTAGGAGAAAGCCATTTTTCAGCCTCATTTACAGGCATATCTTTTCTGGTAGCGTAATTCAGCACCTGGTCCTTATCGATTTTACCTAAACCGAAATATTTAGCGTCGCTGTGGGCAAAGTAAAAACCACTTACCGCAGAAGCCGGATACATGGCAAAGGACTCTGTAAGGCTAATACCCGTATTTTTCTCTACCTCCAGCAAATCAAACAGCGTCCGCTTTTCTGTATGATCCGGACATGCGGGATAGCCCGGCGCCGGGCGGATTCCCTGGTATTTTTCCCTGATCAGTTCGTTATTGGACAGGTTTTCAGCCGCTGCATAACCCCAGAGCTCCTTTCTGACTTTTTCGTGCATTAATTCTGCAAAAGCCTCAGCCAGCCTGTCAGCCAGCGCTTTAACCATAATTTCCTTGTAATCGTCATGGTCTTTTTTGTATGCTTCTATCAGCAATTCGAGGCCGATACCGGAGGTAACGGCAAAAGCCCCCAGATAATCCTGTTTACCAGACGATTCGGGTGCAATGTAGTCCGCGAGGGAAAGGTTGGGCAGGTTCTTACCTTTTTTCCCCTGTTGACGAAGGAAATGAAATCTGGTCAATTCCTCCCGACTGTTTTCATCGCAATAAACAGCCACATCATCCGTGTTGATATTGTTAGCCGCATACATGCCTACTACCGAATTGGCAATCAAACTTTTATTGCTTATAATCTCGGACAGCATGTGCTGAGCGTCATCGAACAGTTTCCTGGCCTCTTGCCCCACGGTTTTATCTTCAAAAATTTTAGGATATTTGCCTTTCAACATCCAGGTTTGAAAAAATGGTGTCCAGTCAATGTAACGACTTATTTTCTCCAAAGAATAGTCGTTAAAAACGAGATTACCCAACTGAGGTGGCTTTATGATGTCGGTATTTTCCCAATCGATGGCGAATTTATTCTTTTGGGCTTCTTCAAAGGATATGTAGCTTTTCGTCTGCTTCCTGCTGGCATGATCTTCCCTCAACTTTTGATATTCATCCTTGATTTTCTCTTTGTAATCCCTTTTTGTTTCAGGGTTTATCAATTCCCCCGCCACAGGAACACTTCTGGAGGCATCCAATACGTGCACCACGGGTCCACTATAATTAGGATCGATTTTCACTGCGGTATGGATGCGGGAGGTAGTGGCCCCTCCGATCAACAGGGGCAACCTGAAGTGTTGTTTTTCCATTTCCTTGGCCACGTGTACCATTTCATCGAGCGAAGGGGTAATCAGTCCGCTAAGCCCAATGACATCGACCCCTTTTTCAATGGCCGTTTCCAGAATTTTTTCAGCCGGTACCATTACGCCCAAATCCACAATCTCGTAGTTGTTACAGGCCAACACTACGCCGACAATATTTTTGCCAATATCATGCACATCACCTTTAACCGTAGCCAAGAGGATTTTAGCTACCCCATGCTGACCATTTTGCGATTTTTCTGCCTCAAGAAAGGGCAAAAGATAGGCCACCGCTTTTTTCATCACACGGGCACTCTTCACGACCTGCGGCAAAAACATCTTTCCGGAGCCAAACAAATCACCTACCACATTCATACCATCCATAAGTGGGCCCTCGATGACTTTAATGGGCATATTATATTTTATACGGGCCTCCTCAGTATCTTCTTCAATGTACTCGACAATTCCCTTCACCAAGGCATGCGCCAACCTTTGCTCAACGGGGTCACTGCGCCATGCGTCATCTACCACCTGCTTCCGGGCACCTCCCTTCACCTTTTCGGCAAATTCCAACAATCGCTCTGTAGCATCATCCTTTCTATCCAGCAACACATCTTCTACCCGCTCCAACAAATCTTTGGGAATTTCATCATATACTTCCAGCAGGGTCGGGTTTACAATACCCATGTCCATACCGTGTCGGATGGCATGATAGAGAAAAGCCGAATGCATAGCTTCCCTGACTACATTATTACCACGGAAGGAAAAAGAAACATTACTTACCCCTCCGCTGACGTGAGCGCCCGGCAGGTTTTCTTTGATCCATTGGGTCGCATTGAAAAAATCCATGGCATTTTTCCGGTGTTCCTCGATGCCGGTAGCTACCGGAAAAATGTTAGGATCGAATATGATGTCCTGAGGCTGGAATTTCACCTTTTCCACCAATGTTTTGTAGGAACGCTCACATATTTCAATTCTCCTTTCATAAGTATCTGCCTGGCCCTTTTCATCAAAAGCCATCACAATTACTGCCGCTCCATAACGTAGAATTCTCTTTGCCTGCCAAATAAACTCTTCCTCTCCCCCTTTTAAGCTAATGGAGTTAACAATCCCTTTACCTTGTATGCATTTCAGACCGGCTTCGATGATGTGCCATTTGGATGAGTCGATCATAATGGGTACCCGGGCGATCTCGGGCTCCGCAGCAACCAGATTCAGAAACTTCACCATCGCCTCTTCGCCATCAATCATGCCTTCGTCCATATTGATATCAATGATCTGCGCTCCTCCCTTCACCTGATCCAATGCCACTTCCAACGCCTCATCATACCTTTCTTCTTTAATCAACCGTAAAAATCTCTTTGAGCCGGTGACATTTGTTCGCTCCCCGATGTTAACAAAATTGGTTTCCGGCGTAATTACCAGCGGTTCTAACCCACTTAACTTCAAATAACCAATCTTATTCAGTGTTTCAGACATCTAATTTCTTTTTAGTCAGGTTTAATGTTTATGTAAGCAGCCAATTATGCCATAATTTTTTCTAAAACCACCTGTCTGGGGCTGTATTTGGCTGCCAGCTCGCTGATCTTTTTTATATGGGCAGGGGTGGTGCCGCAGCATCCACCGACAATGTTTACCAGTCCCTCCTTGAGGAATTCCTCAATTTGTTCGGCCATCATTTCAGGTGTTTCATCATATTCCCCGAACTCATTGGGCAAGCCTGCGTTAGGATGGGCACTGACAAAACTGTCTGACTCCCTGGACAAAACCTGCAGGTAAGGCCTCAACTGACTTGCTCCCAGTGCGCAATTCAAACCCACACTTAACAAAGGAATGTGCCCGATCGAAACCAGGAAGGCGTTCGCGGTTTGCCCTGATAAAGTTCTGCCGCTGGCATCCGTAATGGTGCCGGATACCATCAGGGGAATATCACAGTTCAATTCCTCCAGTAATTCTGTAACACCGAAGAGTGCCGCTTTGGCATTGAGCGTGTCAAAAACGGTTTCGATGAGCAGAAGATCCACACCTCCATCTATCAGCCCTTTCGCCTGCTCCTTATAAGCCTTGGTAAGTTCATCAAAAGAAACCCCGCGGTAACCCGGATCGTTGACATCGGGGGAGATCGAAGCGGTTTTATTGGTAGGACCGATGGACCCCGCTACAAATCTTGGTTTATGTGGTTCCTTTTCAGTAAATTCCCTGGCAGCTTCTTTAGCCAGTTTGGCTGACTGATAGTTTAATTCATATACCAGATCTTCCAGATGGTAGTCCGACTGGGCAATGGTGGTGCTGCAAAAAGTATTGGTCTCAGCAATATCAGCGCCCGCAGCGAAATATGCTTTATGAATTTCTTTAATAATATCAGGTTGTGTTATGGAAAGCAGATCGTTGTTCCCTTGCAACGGATGCGGGTGATCCTCGAACCGTTCGCCCCGGTAGTCTTTCTCCTCCAGTTTGTGTTTCTGGATCATTGTGCCCATGGCACCGTCCAGCACCAGGATTCTATCTTTCAAAATTTTCTTTAAGTTCATTGCAATCGAGCTTATACAGTGAGATTGTCCTTTGTTTTATTACCAATAAACTTATCAGAAAGATTTTAAGAGAGGCTCAATAGCTTATCTTTCCCTTATTGGGATGGGAATTAGCACCAAGTTTTACCAAGGTTGCCAAGACTTCATAGGGCCCAGTCCCTCCGTCTTTCTTGATAAGTAGATGCAAAGAAATACATAAAATATGATAATGGAAAGAAAGAGGGTAAAAAATTTGAGCGCTTTGGGAAAAAAGCCCCCAAAACCGGATAAGTGTCAGACTTTTCACCGGCATCGTGCGTTGGCGCATAATTTGCCCTGACCAACTGAAGAGTGGTCATAGAAAACAGGCGCAGTGTCGACGTTTAATTTTACCGGCGGGTTGAGTTACCTGGGCCAAGAGTTCCGCCCTGAATAAAATGAGAAAGGCTAAATGACAAAAGTACTTCATGATCAAGTGTAAAAGCTAAAAAAATATCCATCCACATTCGCTCCTCTCTGTGTCTCTTTGTAC